>NZ_ATVI01000008.1:0-300000 GCF_000420645.1 Nevskia ramosa DSM 11499
TGGGCCGATCGCAGGCGACGGGCACGATTCTGAATGACGACGTCGCTGCGGACACGACGCCGGATCAGTTTGGCTTCGCGTCGGTAACGGATGTGGCGCTGGGCAGCGTGCAGACGAGTAATCCGATCACGGTGGCGGGGATCAACGCGGCGAGCCCGATCTCGGTTGTGGGCGGCAGCTACAGCGTCAACGGCGGCGCGTTTGTGACGACGTCGGGCACGGTGACGGTAGGCCAGACGGTTCGGGTGCAGCAGACCGCCTCGAATACGGCGGGCACGACGACGGTTGCGACGCTGACCATCGGTGGCGTCAGTGCGAATTACTCGGTGACCACGGTCGGACCGGTCTTGAGCATCAACGATGTGAGCCTGGTTGAAGGCAACAGTGGTACGACGAACGCGGTGCTGACGGTCAGTCTGTCTTCTGCGAGCCAGACGACGGTGACGGTGATGTACGCGACAGCGGACGGCACTGCGACGATGGGAAGCGACTATGTGGCGACCAGTGGAACCTTGACGTTCGCACCTGGCGTGACCACTCAGCCGGTGACCATCGGAATACTGGGCGATACAGTCTTTGAAAGCGATGAGACAGTGTTGGTTAGCCTGACGAATGCCAGCGGCGCGACCATTGGTCGTGGCGCGGGAGTCATCACGATCACCAATGACGATGTCGTTCAGCCAACGCTGAGCATCAACGATGCGAGCCTGGTTGAAGGCAATAGTGGTACGACGAACGCAGTGCTGACGGTCAGTCTGTCTTCTGCGAGCCAGACGACGGTGACGGTGATGTACGCGACAGCGGACGGCACTGCGACGGCGGGAAGCGACTATGTGGCGACCAGTGGAACCTTGACGTTCGCACCTGGCGTGACCACTCAGCCGGTGACCATCGGAATACTGGGCGACACAGTTTTTGAAAGTGATGAGACGGTGTTGGTGAATCTGACTGGCGCATCGGGCGCAGCGATCAGTGACGGCCAAGGCGTGATCACGATCACCAACGATGACGTCATGCTGCCCACACTCAGCGTGGCGGACGCCTCGGTCATCGAGGGTAATTCCGGATCCAGGAACATCGTGTTCTTGATCACGCTGAGTCCCGCTTCGGCAACCACCACGACGGTTCGCGCCGCAACATCAGACGGCACCGCGACTAATGGTTCTGACTACAGTGGCGGCTCGGTGACCATCTCCTTCGCACCCGGCGAGACGTCGAAGAGTGCTCCAATCTCGGTGCGTGGTGACACGACCATTGAGCCCGATGAAACTTTCTTCGTCACGCTCAGCGGTGCGTCAAGTGGAGTAGCGATCGGGCGTGGCGTTGCTACTGGCACGATCATTGACGACGACGGTGATCGGACACCGGATGCGTTCTCGTTCGGCGCGGTTGTCGATTCCGCAACGGGCAGCGTTGAAACAAGCAACGGCGTCATCGTCAGTGGTATCAACACGGATACGCCGATCACTGTGTCTGGCGGCAGCTACAGCGTGAACGGCGGTGCCTTCACGGCTGCGGCGGGGACTGTGACTGTGGGCCAGACCGTGCGAGTCAGGCAGACCGCCTCTAGCTCAGCCAGTACGACAACGGTAGCGACCTTGACGATCGGTGGTGTCAGCGCCGGCTTCTCGGTCACGACGGCGCGTGCCGGCGATTCCGTTCCCGATGCCTTCAGTTTCCGCGCGCTGGTCGATGTTGATCCTAGCAGTACCCAGAACAGTGACTCGATCGCGATCACAGGCATTGATGTGCCGTCCCCGGTCTCGGTCATTGGGGGGCTGTACAGCGTCAATGGCGGTGCCTATTCGGGCGATCCGGGCACTATCCGTCCGGGGAATACGGTGTCCGTTCAGTTGTTGGCACCGTTCACAGGCTCCACAACGGCAACTGCGACACTGAACATTGGCGGCGTGAGTGCTGACTTCAGAGTGACGACGAAATCCGTGGTCGCGGACACGACACCGGACGCGTTCAGCTTCATGCCGATCACCAATGTCGAACCTGGGTCCGAACAGACCAGCAATTCAGTTCCCATCACCGGAATCACGGTAGAGACGCCGATTTCCGTGACGGGCGGCAGCTATAACGTCAACGGCGGACCGTTCGGTAGCGCTGCGTCTGTGGTCAGGAACGGCGATATCGTATCCGTCAAGTTGGTGGCCTCATCCAGTTTCCTCACGACGACGGAGGCGGTGCTGACGATCGGTGGGGTTTCCGGAAACTTCTCTGTCACTACCAAAGCGTTCGTCGCGGATGGCTCGCCTGATCCATTCACGTTCACGAACGTTTACAGCGTGCCGCGCGATACGGCCTATACCAGTGAGCCTGAGCAGATTCGCGGGATCAATGTACCTACGCCGATCTCGATCACGGGTGGCAGTAGCTACAGCATCAATGGCCAGCCGCGCACTTCGGCGGTTGGTACCGTGGTCAACGGCGACGTCGTCGATATCCAGCTGCAGTCATCGCAAGCGTTTGGCCTTCCTGCGAGTGCGGTGCTGACCGTGGGTGATTACAGCGCCACCTACTCGGTTGAGACTCTTGCGGCCGACACGCACCCCAACGCGTTCGCGTTCGCGCCAGCGTTCAACGCAACGCCATTCTTCATTCAGTTCAGTGACGAGATCACGGTGTCCGGCATCAACACCGGCACTCCGATTTCAGTCAACGGGGGCTCTTACCGGATCGATGGCGGTCCTCTGACGACGGACTCTGGAACCGTTCAACCGGGCGCGCGGGTTCAGCTATCGACGCTGGCCGTGCCAGGGTCGGAGTCGAATGTGGAACTGACGATTGGCGACGTGAGCGCAAGTTTCAGAGCGTTGACAGGTTCCGGCATCGTTTCGCCGTCAGCCTTCACGTTCGCGGCAAGCTCCGGCTTCCCGTTGCTCGGAACCTTCAGCGATACCGTGACGGTTTCCGGGATTACCGGAGCGGGTCGTGTCGAGATCGTTGGAGGCCAATACAGCATCAATGGCGGTCCCTTCAGTTCGACGACCGGCCTTATTCGTAACGGAGACACGCTTAAATTGCTGGTGACGGCAGGTCCAATGCTCAATGACCAGCGCACCGGTACGGTCTCGGTCGGCAGCTACAGCACATCGTGGACGGTAACGACGCAAGCACCTGTCGATGTTCTGGTGGATCTGCTGCGATTCCCGACTACGCAGGGTGCCTCCGTCAACAGCGAGGTGGTATCTCCGCCGACAACGGTCAATGGCATCAATGTGCCGGTTCCGATCTCGATCAACGCCCCTTATATGTACAGCCTGAATAACGGCCCCTACACCGGAGCGGCGGGGACTGTTGTGGCGGGGGACGTACTGCGAGTAAAGGTGGTAACCGGGCCTGATTTCGGGCGTAGCTATTCAGTGGATATATCGATTGGTCAGACGGTGATCAACTGGCCGGTGCGCACGGTTGGCTCCGCTACCCGTCCTGCCCGGTTCACTCTGGCAATTGCGTCCACGTATCCTGGTGCCTTGGTGGTGCCTGGTTCGGTGCAGTTCACTCAGCCTGTTGTGGTGACCAATTCCACTGGTCCCACGGCTGTTACGGTGACGGGAGGGCAGTACAGCATCAATGGCGGCCCCTACACCTCTGCAGCGGGTACGGTCGCCGAAGGTGATCGGGTGGTCGTTCGGTTCGTGATGCCGTCCACTTACTCGACGAGTACGTCGGTGAACCTGAGGTTGGGTAATACCCAATCGACGCAGAGCATCTCCACGACGATTGATCCAGTCGCCAACACGCCAGCGAATGTCGGAGGTTCCTCGGCCAACTATGTCCTGCGTACAGACGGGATCATTCCGCTGCGTGCGTTTGTATTCAATCCGGCAGGCTGGCAGCCCTCGGATCGTCGATCGGCATATATCGATTGGAGTGGTGGCGGTTGGGCGCGCAGCGGTCTCCCGGGCTCTCGTTCCCGCTACTGGGCGACAGAGCAGGGCATGGTCGTGATCGCACCGGATCAGCGCGTCAACGATCGATTCGGCACCTACGCTTATGTCCACGCCGACGATGCACGACTGGTGGTGCGCTGGGCTCAGGAGAATGCTGCACAGCTGGGTATTGATCCGTCGCGCATTGTCGTGACCGGAACCAGTTCCGGCGGCGGCAACGCGGTATGGGCTTCGTTGCTGGAGCCGCCGGTGACGACCTCGTTCCGCAACACCCCGCCATTCCGTGTAGGCGCCGTGGTATTGCGTTCAGGTGTCAGTTCCACGGCACCGGATGCGCAGCTCGGTCAGACTCAGCTGGATCGCTTTGGACCGTTCGCCGATACCATCAGCCCCGAACTGGGAATCGACAGTCAGATACCGCCTTATCTGATCTTCCACGCGGACGGCGATATGGTCTTCGCCGAGACGGCGAACCTGCGTCTCTGTACTTCGCTGCGAGCGATGGGACGAGTCTGCGATTTCGTCAATGAAGCGGGACTGGGTCACGACTGGCCGGAGACTCCGGGCAAGACGGAAGAGTCGCGTGCTCAGGAACTCGATTTCTTCCTGAGGATCGGCATCCTGCCTTCGCTCAGGTAGAGGCAGGCCTGGCAGCTAGCTTCTGTAGGCTGTTGCAAAGACCGGAGATCGGGTTGGTTCCGCGATCTCCGGTCTAGCCTTGGTGCAGTGCCTGTAATTGTCTGAAGGCGATGAGGAGCCGCCTTGCGCGTCCAGCCCCTGATCTAGCGCTGAAAGTCATACAAGCTGCCCAGACCCAGAATCTGGGTCAGCTCGTCCAGCGCGCTGCGCGAAGCGTCGAGCAGTTGCGGATCGGCGAGATCGGCCAGTACCAGGCGGTCGCGGTAGTACTTGCTGATCCAGGCTTCGAGCCGGATGGCGAGTGCATCGTCGATCCACACCTTCGGGTTCACTGCCGTGCGTTGGGCCGGGTCGAGGACGACGCGCAAGCGCAGGCAAGCCGGGCCGCCGCCGTTGCGCATGCTTTGGCGCAGGTCGAACGACTGCACGTCGGTGATCGGGTTCAGCGGGTCGTCGACGATGCGCCGGATCGCCGCCCAGACCTTGTGGTTCTCCTGGCATTCGTGGGCGCAGATCAGCCGCATCGTGCCATCAGGCAGGCTGAGGATCTGGCTGTTGAACAGGTAGGAATTGACCGCGTCTTCGACGCTCAGCTCGCGATCCTTGATTTCGATGAACACCGGATCGCGGCCCTTCAGGCGCCGCTTGACCCAGTTGCGGATTGCCTTGCCGTCGACGAAAGCCTGCTCGTGATGCAGCAGCAGATGGCGATGGCCGACCGCGATGACGTCGTTGTGGAAGACCCCGGCATCGATCGCGTCCGGCTTCTGCTGGGCGTGGTGGACATAGTCCGGATCGAGATGATGCAGACGGGCGATCGCTTCGCCGGCTGCGCGGTTCTGGCGCGCCGGGTGTACCGCAGGTTTCGGGTCTTTCTCGCCAGCTTCGCCATAGACGAACAGCTCCAGCCCGTGGCCATCGTGCTCGGCACAGAGCCGGGTGTGATTGGCCGCGCCCTCGTCGCCCATCTGCGGCGTCGCCGGCAACGGCGCGTGGTGCACGAAGTGCTTCTCGCTGCGGAAGATCGTCGCCAGCGCGCGGCCGGTGACCACCGGTTCGATCGAGCGATGCAGGTGAGTGGCGAGATTGGCCGGCGTGAAATGGACGCGGCCGTCGCGAGTATCGGCGCCTGGTGACACGGTGGCCGCGTTGGCGGTCCACATCGATGAAGCCGAGGACATCGCCGCCAGCAGTTCCGGCGCATCGCGACGCACGCGCATCAGCACCTCGGCATCGCGGCCTTCGAAGCCAAGCAGCTTCAGGGTCGGGATATGCGGCCGCTCCTGTGGCGGCAGCACGCCCTGGGCAAAACCCATCGCCGCCAGCGCCCGCATCTTGGCCAATCCCTGCAAGGCCGCGGCGTGCGGGTTCGACGGCTGCTCGGCGTTCTTCTCCGCGGCCTTGTTGCCCTGCGCCAGCCCGGCGTAGTTGTGCGTCGGGCCAACCAGGCCATCGAAGTTCGCTTCGATGCTGACCGGCTTTTTCTCGTCGCTGCTGTCCACGGCGCTCACGTCATCTTCCCGTACAACTCGGCCATGCCCGGCGGCAAGGTGCCGCCCGGTTTCGGTGCTGAAAACAAGGTCGAAGCGTGCTTCTTGACCGCGTAATAACGCTCGAACGCCGCCAGTGCGGCATCGATCTTCGCGCGCGGCAAATCCAGGTGCGTGACCAGCCGCGTACGCGTACCGAGTGTGGCGATCACGCCCTGTTCGGGCAGGTAGAGCTTGAGCGCCGGAAGGTCTTCTGACGCGATCTCGACGAACACGATGTTGGTCTGCACCGGTTCCACTTTCAGCCCGAGCGCCGCCAGGCCGGCCGCGAGATGCGCGGCATTGGCGTGATCTTCGGCGAGCCGTTCGACGTGATGCTCCAGCGCGTATAGCCCGGCTGCCGCATAGATGCCGGCTTGACGCAGGCCGCCGCCGAGCGCCTTGCGCCAGCGCTTCGCCGCAGCGATGAACGCCGTGCTGCCGAACAGCAGCGAACCGGCTGGCGCGCCCAGACCCTTGCTCAGGCACAGCGACACCGAATCGAAACCGGCCACGGCTGCGCGCGCGCTCAGTCCACCCGCAACCATCGCGTTGCATAGCCGCGCACCGTCGAGATGCGTCGCCAGGCCACGCGATTTCGCGAAGGCCGTGGCATCGGCGACATACGTCTGTGGCAGCACTTTGCCGCCGATGGTGTTCTCCAGCGCCAGCAGGCGCGTTCGTGCGAAGTGCAGATCGTCCGGCTTGATCGCCGCGGCGATGTCGGCCAGCGCGATCGAGCCATCCGGCTGATTGCTGATCGGCTGCGGCTGGATCGAGCCGAGCACGGCGGCACCGCCTTGCTCGTACTTGTAGGTGTGCGCGTCCTGGCCAACCAGATACTCGTCGCCGCGCCCGCAATGAGCCATCAGCGCCGCGAGGTTGGACTGCGTGCCGGTGGCAAACCACAACGCCGCTTGGTAGCCGAAGCGCTCGGCGGCGATCGCTTGCAGACGGTTGACGCTGGGGTCGTCGCCATAGACGTCATCGCCGACTTCGGCAGCGGCCATGGCCGCGCGCATCGCGGTGGTCGGGCGGGTGACGGTGTCGCTGCGCAGGTCGATCAGGGTTTGCGACATGGGATTGGATGTGCCGGGATTGAGCCGATTCTAGGGGCTGTTGATCCCGTTCGATTCCGGCAGCGGGAACTGCAGCACCACCTTGGTGCCGCCGCGCGTGCCGGCGGTCCAGGCGATCGAGCCCTGCAGTTCCTCGGCGCGGCGACGCATGCCGGTGGTGCCGCGGCCGGAAGGGCCATCGGCAAGCAGACCGGGGCCGTCGTCGGTGAGATCGAACAGCAGCATGCCGCTGGCGGCGCGGATGCGGATACGCAGATGCGTCGCATGGCCGTGGCGCAGCGCGTTGGTCACCGCTTCACGGCCAATGCGGAACAGATGCAGGGCCTGCGCTTCGTCGAGTGGCGGGTCCGGCAGTTCGCCATCCTGCTGCCATTCCAGGCTGCTGCCGATCACCGCCAGCCGCTCCTCGGTTTCCTCGCGCATCTGCGCCAGTGCTTCGAGCAGGCTCAGCGGTTCGAGCTGGCTGCGGCTGACGATGTCGCGCAGGTCCTGCATCACCGCGCGGGCGAGGTCGGCCTGCTCCGGGCGATCGAGACTGTGGATCAGGGTCAGCAGCTTGGCGCCGATGTCGTCATGCAGATCACCGAGCAGGCGGCTGCGTTCGCTGGCAATCGCCTGGCGACGGCTGTCGGCTTCGCCGGTCTTGTGCAGTTCCAGCACGGCGAGTTCGCGCTTCAGTTGCGCGCGCTGGCGCAGCAGCCACATGCAGGCCACTGCCAACAGGATGACGATCACCACCGCGATGCTCATGGCGTCACGGCCGGCACTTTCGCTGGCGCGAGCGCGGCGGCCTGATCGGCCTTGCCTTCGGCGAGCAGAACTTTCTGCAAACGTTCACGCGCCAGCTGGCTGCGATCGTGTTCCGGTCCGAGCGTGGCCGTGAAGGCGGTCAGCGCCGCTTGCTGTGCCGCTTCGGCGGCTGGCAGGTCGCGCAGCCGGAACAGGCATTCGCCGTACAGGCTTTGCGACGCGGCGGTCTGCCAGTTGTCCTTGCCCTTGATCGCGATGCTGCTGGCGACGGTCAGCTCCAGTTCGTGCCGCGCCTCGGCAAGCCGGTTCAGCTTCATCAGCAGCGAGGACAGATTGGCGCGCACCAGCAGTGCCGATTCGGCCAGCACTTGGGGTTGCGTATCGGCAGCCGCCAGCGCAGTGCGGAAGGTCTTTTCGGCCGCGTCACTCTGGCCCAGCGCGGCCTGGGCGACGCCGACTGTCGTATAGGCATCGATGCTGTTGCGGCTGGCCGGGCCGAGATGGCGCAGGCGCGCGTCGAGCACTTCCTGGCTGAGCTTCAGGCCTTCGGCTTCGGCGCCGGTGTCATTGAGCATCGCGCCGAGATTGCCCATCGCGGTGAGCGTTTCCGGATGCGTATCGCCGAAGGTCTTGCGCATGCCGGCGACGACCTCGCGCATCATCGCCACGGCGGCTGGCAGATCACCGAGATAGGCGGTGGTCGCAGCAAGGCTGGAGCGCGCGGTCAGCGTGTCCGGATGATCAGGGCCGAGCCGCTGCGTCTGCTGCTCCAGCAACTGTTCCTGCTCGGCACGCGCGCCCTTGAGATCGCCGTTGTCCTGCAAGGCCACGGCGTGATCGCCGGCTACGGTCAGGGTGAAATCATCGTCTGGCCCGAGCAGCTTCAGAGCGTCGGCATGGACGCCAGCCCAGATCTTTTCCGCCTCGGCGAACTGGCCCTGCTCGCGCTGGATCGTGCCCTGCAGACGGCGTGCGCGCAGTGCCTGCTTGCGGGCGTCAAGCTCGGGCTGTGTCGCCGTGGTGATGTCGGCGATTTCGCTACCGGCTTCGGCCAGCTGATTCTTCTGCACCAGCGCTTCGGCGTGCAGCAGTTTCGCGGCGCGAGCCTGGGTGCTGTCGGCACCGTAGGACGCGATGGCGCGCCTGCGAGCTTCATCGAGCAGCGTCAGCGCGGTATCGCTGTCGGCCAGTGCCAGATAGCTGGCGCCGAGCGTGCGGTAGAGGGTCGACGACAAGGCCTCGTTGCGTTCGGCGCCGAGCGAGGCTCGGGCCGAATCCAGCACTTCGCGCACGCGCAGATCGCGGCCCAGTTCCTCGTCCGGCGTGGCGGCGGTCAGCATCTTTTCGAGAAATGCGTTCACCGCTTCGGCCTCGGCGCTGCGGGCATCGGCCTGCTGCCGCGCTTCGGCTTCGGCGAGGCCGTAGCGGATCGCGACTGCGGCACCGCCGATCAGCGCCAGCACCGCGACAACCGCGGCCGCGGTGATCGCCTTGTGCCGGCGCACGAACAGGCCGGCGAGGTAGCCGGCGGTCGGCGGCCGTGCTTCGATCGGCTGGCTCAGCAGCAAGCGATCGAGATCGCCGGCCAGTTCGGCAGCAGAGCCGTAGCGATGCGCGGACTCCTGCGCCATCGCCTTCATCACCACGGTTTCGGTATCGCCGCGCGCGGCCGGCAGATGTTGCGACAGCCGCTCGATGCGGCCGGCGCGGATCATCGCCAACGCTTCGAGCACGGTCGATTTCGACAGGCCGGGATAGGGCAGGTGGCCGCTGAGCAGCTCGTAGGCAATGACGCCGAGCGAATAGACATCGTTGCGCGGATCGGCGCGGTCGGTGCCGGCCAACTGCTCGGCACTCATGTACGGCACGGTGCCGAGCACCTGGCCGACCCGGGTCATCGGCGTGGCCTCGTCGAGCACCAGATGGGCGATGCCGAAGTCCAGCACGCGCGGCTTGCGGGATGCGTCGACCAGCAGATTGGCCGGCTTCAGGTCGCGATGGACGACGCCGCGCGTGTGCGCGAAATGGACGATGCGGCTGATCTCGGCGAGCAGCGCCAGCCGTTCGCGCAGATCGAGCTTCGCGTTGTCGGCATAGGCCAGCAGGTCCTGGCCTTCGATGTATTCCATCGCCAGCCAGGGCAGCGGGCCGGCATCGCTGTCGGCAACACCGGCGGCATAGAGCCGTGCGATGCCCGGATGTTCGAGTGCGGCCAGCAGCTCGATCTCGCGCCGGAAGCGGCGGCGCAGGTCCTCGCCGGCGCTGGCGGCGCGCAGCACTTTCAGCGCGATGCGGCGTGGCGGATCGCTTTCCTCAGCGAGATAGACGCGGCCGTGGCTACCCTCACCGAGCAGGCGCAGGATGCGATACGGGCCAATCCGCGCCGGCATCGCGTCGTTGTCGGCTTCGACCATCGTCAGGCGCTCACGGAGTTTGGGCGGCGATCGTAACGGACCGCGTCAAGACTGCGCGAACCGGGGTTCGCGAGGCCGCTTCAGAGCTGCGGATTGACCAGGCCGAGCCGCGTCGCCTCGATCGTCGCTTCGGCGCGGCTGCTGACTTCGAGCTTGCGGTAGACGTTCTTGATGAAGCCGGCGGCGGTGTTGCGGGTCACGCCGAGGTGCAGCGCGACTTCCGGCAGCCGGCAGCCCTTGGCAATCAGCACCAGGGTTTCGCGCTCGCGCGGCGACAGCGGCTGCTCGGTGCCAGCGGCGCGTCCCGGTTCATCACCGAACACCCGCAGCAGGCGGCGGGCGATGGTCGCCGACAGCGGCGGCTCACCGGCAGCGATGCCACGCAGTGCTGCCACCATCTTTTCGCGCGGCTGATCCTTGAGCAGGTAGCCGCGCGCGCCGGCCCGCAGCGCCGGGAACACGTGGGCATCGTCGGCGTAGATCGTCGAGACGATGCACTGGCAGCGCGGGTGCGCCGCGCTCAGTTCGCGGATCAGTTCGACGCCGGAGCCGTCGGGCAGGCCGAGGTCGATCAGCGCCAGTTCCGGCCCGGTCTCTGCGGTGAGACCGCGCAGCCAGCGCCGGCCGGACAGCAGGCTGTCGACCCGGCTGACCACGATGCCGTCGAAGGCCTCGCGCAGCGTCTGCTCCAGCCACTGCGCCAGCGGCGTCTGGTCTTCGACGATCAATGCGGTCTTCATGCCTGCAGCCCCAAGTTCTGATGCAGCGAGACTGGCGATCCGGTCTTGTCGGCGTCAAGCCACACCCCCCAGCTAGGGGGTTCGGCCGGAACCGGCGATCCCTAGAGTTTCCGCAGCGGGCAAACGGCCCGTTCGGCAACACCGGGGATGACCATGACGGGCTTCAACAAGATCTGGAAACAGGGAGCGGGGCTGCTGCTGGGCCTGCTGGCGATGACTTCATCGGCGGTGTCGGCAGCGCCGGATGTCGGCACCGATAACGTCGGGGCGGTGCAAGGTGCCAAGCGGGTGGCGATTGCCGAGTTCGGCGTCGAGTTCTACACCCAGATCTACGCGCAGGATCGTGGCAACGGCGGCGCCTTCGGCAGTTCGACGGCGATGGTCACGGCGACGCTCGAAGGCGTCAGCGACGCCACCATGCAGGCGATCACCGACCAGGCTTACGCCGATACCGTCGCTGCGCTGCAGGCGGCGGGCTACGAAGTCGTCGATCCGGCGACCCTGGCGGCGAACGAGATCTGGCAGGGACAACTCGCCAAGTACGGCCTGGAATCACCGTTCACGTTTTCGGATTCGAGCTTCGGCGAAAAGAATCCGCAGATCAGCAAGATCTTCGCGCCGGCCGGCATGAAGGCGTTCTTCTCGTCGAGCATCGGCCGCGGCAGCCTCGGCCAGCGGGTCGACTCCCAGAATCAGGGCCGCGGCGCCAAGGCCGGCGAGATCGCCAAGGCGCTCGATGCCAGCCTGCTGCACATCCATTACCTGGCCAGCTTCGGCCTCACCTCCAAGCCGAAGCGCGGCTGGCGCCTGATTGCCGGCACCTCGAGCCACGCCAGTATCCAGTCGGCGCCGGTGCTGCTGGCGGGCGACACCGAATGGCAGATCAACGGCCCGGGCGGCGCCCGCACTTTCACCACCAGCAAGCGCGCCCGTTTCGGCGGCGCGATCTACCTGGACGATCCGTCCGTCGCCGAGCCAGACATCTTCACGATGAGCGAATCGACCTCGGCCGCCGACAAGAAGGGCGACGGCGTCACCAACGCGCTCGGCATCCTGCTCGGCAGCGGCACCCAGAAAACCAAGAGCTTCGTCTCGAAGCCTGAAAGCGAAGACGCCTACAAGGCGACGTTCGACAAGCTGATCGGCGAGACCACGGCGGCCTTCCTGCAGGCGCTGGGCAGCGCTCACTGAAGGCCCTGAAGGGCCGCAAAAAAAACCAAAAACACGTTTCAATCCGAGGAGAGAAATCATGAGTCCGATGCGAATTCCGTCGCCTGCTGCAGGCGCCTTTCTGGCCCTGACGGCGCTGCTGTCGGCCTGCAACGGCAACGATGCCGGCAGTGTTCCACCACCTTCACCACCCACGCCGGTCGCGATGACCACGGTCAGCGGCCGCGCTGCGATCGGCGCGCCGATCACGGCTGCCGCGATCAGCCTGCGCTGCGGCGATGGCAGCACGGCCAGCGCCAGCAGCGGCAGCGATGGGGCCTGGACCGTGCAGGTGCCGACTACGGCCCTGCCTTGCGCGATCCAGTTGTCCGGCGGTTCGGTGGCGGTGGCTGCCAATGCCGAGACCTTCTACTCGCTGGCCCGTGGCAGCAGCGCGGCGGCGATCGCCAACACCACGCCGCTGACCGATCTGGCGCTGGCGCAAGCCGTAAACACCGCGACCGGGCTGGCGCTCGATGCCTGGTTCGGCGGCGCCAATCTCGCCACCCAGTTGCCGCAGGTCGCCAGCGGAATCGATGCCGCCGTCGCGGCCCTGCGCGCGGCGCTGACCACTGCCGGCTACACGCTGCCCGCGGCGGATTTCGATCCTGTCATTGCCGCGATCGCACCCGGCACGGCCGGCGACGCCTATGACGGCTTGCTCGATCTCTACGCCCAGGCGCTCAGCACTGCGAGCCGAAGCTACGCAGCGGCACGCGGCGACTTCACTTCGGGTGGCGCGCTGGCAGCCGCACCTTCAACACCCCCTCCGCCGGTTACCGATGTCGTGTCCGGCCCGCTGACCGCGCCGGGCTCGGCCACCCTCGGCGCGTTCTTCGGTGCACTGGCCGGTGACTACCGGCTGCAGGTCAGCAACGTCTACGGCGGCGCCGAGGGCGAGTTCCCGAACGCCAGCCTGCACAGTGTCCAGATCCTCGCCGACGGTACGGTGAACCTGATCGGCAACACGCAGACCGTCAGCTATCGCTATGTCCAGCGCACGCTGAGCGACTACACGCAAGACAACCCGGGCACTGCCACCGAGAAGGACATCGCCCGCTACTACGCCGCCAACGGCAGTTCGATCGATCTGTTCATCACCTACGAGCCGGCGCTGGGCTATCTGACGCTGACCGCGCAGGGCTTCGCCGGTGCCGAGAGCGGGGTGCTACTGGTCTCCAGGCAGCGCGATGTCACGCCGCCGCCTCTCACACCCACCACGCCTGCAGACTCGCTGGCGGCACAGCTCAGCGCCGCCTATGTCGGCCAGTACGTTGTCGCCTGTCCGACCGATAGCGGCGGCACGGTCAACCGCACGATCGTCATCAATGCCGATGGCACCGGCAGTGTCGACGGCCTGGCCAGCGTCGATGCCGGCAACGGTGGCGGCGTGATCCTGCAGGGCAACAGAGCTTACAGCTCGCTACGCCAGTCCGGCAGCTATACGTCGCGTTTCCTGCTGCAGTTCCTGCCCGATGGCAGCATCCAGCCCGCAGCCGTCAACGTCATTGCCTTCGAGACCAGCAAGAGCCGCAACTGCACGGGTGTCAGCGGCCGCGCCAATCTTGCGGCTGTGAACGCTGCGGCGATCGTCGGCGGCTATGCCCGCACCGCCACGCTGAACTGCCCGGCAAGCACTGCGGCCGGCGTGCCCAGCGGCAGCACCGCGTTCTCGATCGCGGCGGATGGCTCGATAAGCCTCGGCGTCCTTTCGGTCAGCCCGGCGCAGTACAACGAGTACAAGAGCTATTACTTCGAGGACAGCACCACCTATGCGCCTGCCGACAATGCCTTCGCATCGCACAAGCAGGTGATCTCGGTGGGTTACACGCCGAACGGCACACTGAACACGACCAATCTGTCGCTGTCGGTCGACGCCAGCGGCGCGATTCTCGGAGTTCGCTATCAGTACGGCTTCACGGCCGCTGAGTGCACGCCGTAGGCAGATGGATCTACGGCGTCGAAGCCCGGCGGCGGCAACAGGCGATCGGCTTCGGTCGTCGCCACCGGATAGCTGCAGTAATCGGCGGCGTAGTAGGCGCTGGCGCGGTGGTTGCCGCTGGCGCCGACGCCGCCGAAGGGATAGGCACCGCTGGCACCGGTGGTCGGGCGATTGCGATTGACGATGCCGGCGCGGCTGGCCCGCTGGAAGGCGGTCCATTCCGCGTCGTCATCGCTCAGCAGGCCGGCGGACAGGCCGTAGCGGGTGGCGCGGGCACCACGCAGCGCTGCGTCAAAGCTCGAGTAGCGGATCAGCTTCAGCAACGGGCCGAAGTGTTCTTCGTCCGGCAGGCTGTCAGCGATCGCGGTCACGTCGATCAGCGCCGGCGTCACGTAGGCCGCGCCGAGTGACAGCTGGGTCATCGGCAGCAAGGCAGTCGCGCCGCGAGCGAGGAGATCGGCCTGCACCGCGAGCAGGGCTTCGGCGACCCGGCCGGACACCACCGGCCCCATGAACGGCTGCGGCAGGCTTTCCGCCGGGCCGACGGTCAGCGCGCTTGCCGCATCGATGAGCGCGGCCACCAGTGCATCGCCTTGGGCATCGTCGGCAATGAACAGCCGGCGTGCGCAGGTGCAGCGCTGGCCGCTGGTGATCCAGGCGCTTTGAACAATTTCATGCACGGCGGCGGCGATGTCGTAGCGACTGCCGACCACCAGCGGATTGTTGCCACCCATCTCCAGCGCCAGGATCGCGCCGGGATGGGCGGCGAACTGCTGATTCAGCAAGGCTCCCGTGCGCGAGCTGCCGGTGAAGTACAGACCGTCCAGATCGGGATGACGGGCAATCGCTTCGCCGGTCGCCCGTTCACCTTGCAGCAGGTTCAGTACGCCCGGCGGCAGACCGGCATCGATCCAGGTCTGGACCATCGCCGCCGCGGTCATCGGCGTCAGCTCGCTGGGCTTGAAGATCACCGCATTGCCGGCCAGCAGCGCCGGCACGATGTGGCCGTTCGGCAGATGGCCGGGAAAGTTGTACGGGCCGAACACCGCGACCACGCCATGCGGACGGTGCTCCAGGCGGTGACGGCCGAAGGCGGTGGTCTGCTCCTTGTGGCCGGTGCGTTCGTTCCAGGCCTGGATCGACAGCTCGATCTTGCCCGCCATCGTCGCCACTTCGGTCCGCGCTTCCCACAGCGGCTTGCCGACTTCGCGGGCGATGGTCAGCGCGATCGCTTCGCTGCGTTCGCGCAGGAGGTCCGCATAACGGCGGGCGAGGGCGGCGCGGTGCTCGAAGCCGGTGTCCGCCCAGGCCTCGAAGGCAGTGCGTGCGGCGGCGAAAGCGGCGTCGACGTCAGCAGCGTCAGCCGCCTGGCCACGCCAGATTTCGGCATCGGTCGAAGGATTGCGCCGGGTGAACTCGGGACCGTGTCCGGCTTGCCAATGGCCAGCGATGTAAAGCATCGCGTGTCTTCCGATGAAGGTCAGTGGCGATTATGTCGGAGCGGTCATCAACCAGCGCCGCGGTGCAGCAGCGTTCGGTGAAGCAATTCCGGAGCCTTTGAGGCGATCAAGGCGTCGGAAAAGGGCGATTTTGTGAATTTTGCGTAGAGATATCGGCGTGTTCGCGGGTATTTCGCACCTAAAGCCTGCAAGTCTTTGCAAATGAGAACGCCTATCATTTATCATGCCTGCATCTCGTCAGGCACAACCGGGCAGCGGCATCGCTTCGGTACATACCGAAAAGATCCACTGTCCCGCAGCCTCGTCAAGACGGCGGCGCGGGGCTTATTGACCCCTTTCGGAGTAACTCGTCAATGTCGTCGCCCCTGTTTCGCCTGAGCCCGATCGCCGCTGCCGTCCTCGCTTTCCATGCTGGCCCCGCCGCAGCCCAGACGGCCCCCGCCGAACCGGCAACGACGCTGCCGACGGTCAAGGTTGAAGACTCCGCCGCTGGCGGCATCAAGGCCGACAAGGTCAGCTCGCCGAAATTCACCCAGCCGCTGCTCGACACGCCGCAGACGATCAGCGTGGTGAAGAAGGAGCTGATGAAGCAGCAGGGCGCACTGACGCTCAGCGACGCGCTGCGCCTGACCCCGGGCATCACCTTCCAGCAGGGCGAGAACGGCAACACCACCAGCGGTGACGCCGTGTTCCTGCGCGGCTTCGATTCGCAGGGCAGCATCTTCGTCGACAACATCCGCGACATTTCGCCGGCAACGCGCGATCTGTTCAATCTTGAGCAGGTCGAGATCGTCAAGGGTCCGGCCGGTGCCGACAACGGCCGCGGCGTCGCTTCGGGCTACATCAATCTGGTGTCGAAGACGCCGTTCGCCGATGACGCCATCGGTGGCTCGCTGGCTTACGGCACGCGTGACCGTCGCCGCGGCACCGTCGACGTCAACCGCAAGATCACCGACGACATCGCCGTGCGCCTGAACGTGGTCGGCCAGGACGGCGGTGTTGCCGGCCGTGACAAGGTGGAGAGCCAGCGCTGGGGTGTGGCACCGAGCATCGCCTTCGGGCTTGGCACCCCGACGCGGATCACGCTGTTCACCCAGCACATCTTCCACGACAATGTGCCGGATGGCGGCGTGGTGTCGGTCGGTGTCTCCGGCTGGCGCAATCCGACGCTCGATAGTCCGGAAACCAATCCCAACGGCGTTGTCGCCGAGCGGGTCGACAGTTCGAACTTCTATGGTCTCGACACCGATTACGAGAACATCGACGTCAACACCTACACGGGACGTTTCGAGCACGACATCAAGCCGGGCTACACGGTCACCAACACCTCGCGTTACAGCCGGGCTTCCCAGTGGCGCGTGCTCACCGCACCGAGCGGTGCGCCGACCTTCGGCGATGTCAACGATCCCTCCACCTGGACCGTTGGCCGCTCGCGTCAGGGCATCGTCCGCCACAACGAGCTGCTGACCAACCAGACCAATCTGCGCGGTTCGCTCACCACGGGCGTGATCAAGCACGATTTCGCCAGCGGCTTCGAATTCATCCAGGAATCGCAGAGTCAGCCGACCTACGCCGTCACGGCCACCACGCCCGCGCAGGTGCAGCAGCGCGCCGACGTCTACAACCCGAACGCTTCCGATCCGGGTGTCGATCTGTCGTACAACGGTGCGTACACCGACGGCCGCACGCAGACCGGTGCGGCTTACCTGAATGACACCGCGAAGTTCGGCGAGCGGGACCAGTTCCAGCTCAGCGGCAGCCTGCGCTTCGAGCGCTATCGCACGGAAACCGAGGCCGGCACGCTGTCGACCGCCGCTGCGAACCCGGGCGTGACGCCGGTCGGCACGCTGCTCGGCTCGCGGCTCACCAAGAGCGGCACGCTGGTCACCTACAAGGCCGGTGGCCTGTGGAAGCCGCTGCCGAATGGTTCGGTCTACGCCTCGTACGGCACCAGCAAGCGTCCGCCGAGCGGAGACAACTTCGCACTGAGCGCGACGACGACCAACATCAATTCGACCGCGCTGGCGCCATCGAAGGCCGACAGCGTCGAAGTCGGTACCAAGTGGGATCTGCTCGACAACAAGCTGGCGGTGACCGGCGCGCTGTTCCGTACCGAATCGAAGAACGACATCGCCCGTCAGTCCGGCAACGAGATCGTCCAGTACGGCAAGCGCCGTATCCAGGGTGTGGAACTCGGAGTGGTTGGCAATCTCACCGAGGCCTGGCAGTTGTCGGCGGGCTACACGTTCCAGGATGCGAAAGTCTCCGAAGGCACGATTGCCACCGACGGCACCTCGACGCAGAGCGGCGCCGCAGTCAACTTCTCGCCGAAGAACAGCATCACGACCTGGACGAGCTACAAGCTGCCGCTCGCCTTCGGTCCGATCACCGGTCCGCTGACCATCGGTGGTGGCCTGCGTTACATCGACAGCCAGGCACGCACGATCAACAACAATCTCGGCAGCGTGACCACCGGCGTCGTCAAGGTCGAGGACTATTTCGTTGTAGATGCGGTTGTGAGCTACGAAGTGACGGCCAACCTCGGTCTCCAGGCCAACATCTACAACCTGCTGGACGAGGACTATGTCGGTGCGGTCAACAACAATGGCCAGCGCTATCAGCCGAGCATCCCGCGTTCGTTCCTGCTGGCGCTGAACTTCACGTACTGATGTTCCGATCTGCTGCCCGCTCATGATCGTCCGAATTCCTGGTCTGCTTGAAGCCCGTCCGCTCGCGTTCATCCGCGAGCGGCTGGCCACGGTCGACTGGGAAGACGGACGAGTCACGGCCGGGCCGCAGGCGGCGAAGGTCAAGCACAACGACCAGCTCACCGAAGACCATCCGCTGGCAAAGGAGCTGGGCGAAGTGGTGCTGGTGGCCTTGTCACGCAGTGCCTTGTTCACCTCGGCGGCGCTGCCGCTGAAGGTGTTCCCGCCGATGTTCAACCGCTACACCGGCGGTGGGCATTTCGGTGCACATATCGACACCGCCGTACGCCTGAGCCGGCAGCCGCCGCATCGGGTACGTACGGATCTGTCGGCAACTCTTTTTCTCGCCGATCCGGACAGCTATGACGGCGGCGAACTGGTCATTGGCGACAGTGATGAGATCGGCGGTGTACAGGCGATCAAGCTCGCGGCCGGTGATCTGCTGCTGTATCCGGCGACGCATCTGCATGAAGTGCGGCCAGTGACGCGCGGTGCGCGTCTGGCTTCATTCTTCTGGGTGCAGAGCATGGTTCGCGACGACGATAACCGGCGTCTGCTGTACGACATGGACCGGGCATTGATGACGCTGCGCGAACTGCATCCCGAAGGCCATCCGGCGCTGATCCGTCTGACCGGCACGTATCACAACCTGCTGCGCAAATGGTCTGATCTGTGAGCACGATCGCGATCCAGGAACACGGTTATCGGTGCGGCCAGCGGATGTCGGCGCGGGGTCGCGTCATTGCCGCCATCGTCGTGATCGGTCTGCACCTTGGCGGTTTCACGAGCTTGTTGATCGCCCGCAGCGAAGCCTTGCCAGCGCCGGAGCCGGTGGTGATGCAGGTGACGATGATCGCGGAGGCGCCGGTGGTGATGATCGAACCGCCGCCACCGCCACCCGAGCCAGTGAAGCCGAAGCCCCAGCCGCGGCTGATGGCGACCGCCAAGCCGACACCGTCGGCGATCGTCACGCCGCCACCGGATGACGAGCCGGTGACCGAAGCGGTGGCCGAAGAACCGAGTCCGCCAGCACCTCCGGCAGCGCCCGCATCGTCGCCACCTGCAGAGCCGGCGATCGTGCCGCCGAACTTCGTTGCCGCGTATCTGAACAACCCGGCGCCGATCTATCCGTTTTCGGCCAAGCAGCGCGGTGAATCCGGCACGGTGTTCTTGAGGGTGCTGGTGACCACGGAAGGCGTTGCCGGGAACGTGACGATCGAGAAGTCCAGCGGTTCATCGAGCCTCGACAACGCGGGGCGCGACATCGTCTTCAAGCGCTGGCGTTTCGTGCCGGCCAAGCGCGGCGATCAGAAGGTGGAAGCCTGGGTGATCGTGCCGATCGAGTTCAAGCTGAAGGCGTAAGGCGGTCGAGAAGACTGTTGTTCTCCCGCTCCCGAGGGGAGAGGGCTAGAGCTGTTTTGAATTGAAAGATCAGGAATTGAAATGGACGCAGCAACACCCGGTATCGGCTTCGGCCATTTTCTCGCTCAGGCCGATGGCGTGGCGAAATTCATTCTGGTGCTGATGGCCGTGGCCTCGGCGGCGAGCTGGTATCTGATCGTCACCAAGCTGGTCAGCTATGCGCGCGCCAAGCGGCGCAGCTCGGCATTTCTCGATTTCTTCTGGAACGCGCCGTCGCTGGACGTGGTCGCCGCGCAGATCGAGCAGAAGCATCCGGACGAGCCGTTCTCGCATCTGGTCTATCACGCGATCGTCGCCAGCCGGCATCACGAGCGTCATGGCATCAATCGCCTGAACGAAGCTGGCAGCAGCAGCGATTTCGTCACCCGCACCCTGCGCAAGACCATCGATGAAGAAACCGCGAGTCTGGAATCGGGCCTCACGGTGCTCGCCTCGGTCGGTTCCACCGCGCCGTTCGTGGGCCTGCTCGGCACGGTCTGGGGCATCTACCACGCGCTGGTCGCGATCGGCGTGTCCGGTGCCGGCACCCTGGACAAGGTGGCGGGCCCGGTCGGCGAAGCGCTGATCATGACCGCCATCGGTCTGGCGGTCGCGATTCCGGCGGTGCTCGGCTACAACCTGATCGTCCGCGCCAATCGCCTGACTCTGGCGCAGCTCGATGCCTTCGCGCACGATCTGTTCGCCTTCCTCGGCACCGGTGCCAAGATCGACTCGGCCGGCGGCAACGTCACGCCGCTCAAGGTCAGCGGAGCGCGCTGAGATGGCCTTCGGAAGCTTTGGCGGCGGCGCCCGCAACAGTGCGCCGATGGCTGAGATCAACGTCATCCCGCTGGTCGACATCATGCTGGTGCTGCTGGTGATCTTCATCATCACTGCACCGCTGCTGACCCACGCGGTGAAGATCGATCTGCCGAAGGCCGACAGCACCACCAACGTGCAGCAGGCCGACAACATCCAGTTCGCGATCGACGCCGACAGCCAGCGCTGGTGGAACGGCGAGAAGGTGGACGAGGCACAGACCATCGAACACCTGCGCGCGGCCGGCAGCCAGACGCCATCGCCGGAACTGCATCTGCGGGTCGATCGCAATGCCCGCTACGAGATCATCGCCACGGTGATGAGCGAAGCGGCGAAGGCCGGCGTCACCAAGGTCGGCTTCGTCACCGATCCCAGCGGCGCGCCGCTGGCCAGCGTGATGCCGGTTTCCAGTGCGGCCGAGAAGCCGGCCACGCCGCCCAACAAGCCGTGAACGCTGCCAGCACCCGATCGACGCCGGCCATTGATCCGCGCGCCAAGCAGAAGCGCCGCGCGTGGTGGCTGAAGCAGCTGCACACCTGGCACTGGATCAGTGCCGCGATCAGCCTGATCGGCATGCTGCTGTTCTCGGTCACCGGCATCACGCTCAATCACGCGGCAGACATCCCGACCAAGCCGGTCGTGGCGCGCAGCCAGGCTGCGCTGCCGGAGTCCTTGCTCGATGAGTTGCGCGTGGTCGCCAAGCAGGCGGTGGACGACGGCGCGACGCCGGCGATGCCGGAAGCTGCCGCCGACTGGCTGGTGAAGGCGCTCGATATCCACGTCGCCGGCCACGCCGTCGAATGGTCGGCCGAAGAGGTCTACGTCTCGCTGCCGCGGCCGGGCGGTGACGCCTGGATCAACGTCGATCTGGCCACCGGCGAAGTCGAACGGGAAACCACCGATCGCGGCGTCATCAGCTATCTCAACGATCTGCACAAGGGCCGTCACACCGGCTTCGCGTGGAGCGTGTTTCTCGATGCTTTCGCCGTCGCCTGCCTGCTGTTTTCGCTGACCGGCCTGTGGCTGCTGCACCTGCATTCCAAGGGCCGCAAGCTCACCTGGCCGCTGGTCGGCTTCGGAATGCTGGTGCCGGTCGTCGTCGCACTGATCTTCATTCACTGATCGCCGAATGAACGCATCCCCATTCAAGCGTCATCCCCGCGCAGGCGGGGATCCAGTTCACCTGCTTCCAGCGGTGCGCGAGCATCAGAACTGGATTGTCGAGCGCATCCCTGTACTCGACCTGCTTGCGCAGGCTCGCGCTCCGATTCGCTCCCGGCGAATCGGTCCCGCCTGCGCGGGAATGACGTCTTCCATTTGAAATCCACTCACGACTAGAGAAATCAGTGAACAAGAACCACCTCCTGCCGCTGCTCGCCGCGCTCGGTGCGCTGCCGGCCAGCGCCGCCCAGCTCGATGTCAGCGTGCAGATTCCGCAGCTCGATGTCGCCGAATATCACCGGCCGTATGTCGCCGTCTGGGTCGAGCGCGAGGATCGCAGCGTCGCTGCCAATCTGAGCGTCTGGTACCAGGTCAAGCGCGGAGGTCCGCCGCAGGCACAGCCGTTGGCACCTGGCGCCAAGCCGGCGAGCAGCGAATCCGGCACCAAGTGGCTGCCCGATCTGCGCCAGTGGTGGCGCCGCGGCGGCCGTGATCTGACGATGCCGAGCGACGGCCTGAGCAGCGCCACCAAGCCGGTCGGCACCTACGAGCAGAGCTTTGGCGACAAGAGCCCGCTCGCCGCACTGCCGCCGGGCCGCTACAAGCTGGTCGTCGAAGCGGCACGCGAGGACGGCGGCCGTGAACTCGTCGACCTTGCCTTCGAGTGGCCGGCCAAGGCCGCGACCAGTGTCGATGCGCAAGGCAAATCAGAACTCGGCGCCATTCGCGTCGCCGTCAAACCATGAACCGGAAGTCCCTCATGACCAAGCCCATGCCCAAGCTCGCGCTGTTGCTGCTCGCTGCCGCGCTGCCGTTCGCCGCACACGCCCACAAGGGCTGGCTGGCGCCGTCGAAGACCGTGCTCAACGTCGATCAGTGGATCACCGTCGATGCCGGCGTCTCCACCGACCCTTTCGTTCGCGATCACAACGCGATGAAGCTCGACAACCTGGTGATCACCGCGCCGGACGGCAGCACAGTGCCTGCCGAGAACACCGCCAGCGGCAAGCTGCGTTCGACTTTCGATCTGCAGCTGAAGCAGGTTGGCACCTACCGCATCGCCATCCTCAACGAAGGCCTGAACGCCAGCTGGACCGAAGATGGCAAGCCGAAGCGCTGGCGCGGTACGGCCGACAAGTTCGCGGCCGAAGTGCCGGCCAAGGCGGAAGGCCTGAAGGTCAGCGAATCGCAGGGCCGTCTGGAAACTTTTGCCACTGCCGGCAAGCCGAACGACACCGCCCTGAAGCCGACCGGCAAGGGCCTGGAGCTGGTGCCGGTCAGCGGTATCGCCGATCTGTTCGTTGGCGAGGAAGCGACGTTCCGCTTCCTGCTCGACGGCAAGCCGGCGCCGAACCTCGAAGTGGAAGTGATCCGCGACGGTACCCGCTACCGCAATGCCATCGGCGAGAAGACCTTCAAGACCGATGCTGAAGGCCAGGTGAAACTGAGCTGGACCGAGCCCGGCCTGCACTACCTCAGCGCCAGCGTGCAGGACGCCAGGACCAGCGTGCCGCAGGCCAAGGAACGTCGCGCCAGCTACACCGCGACCGTGGAAGTGCTGTCGCCGTAATGCGCCAGGGATCGGCGCTCTGATGGACGATGGCGCGCCGCCCGCGGATCGGCCGGTCGAACTGCTGATTCCGGCGCAGTTCAGCGCCGCCACCCACGCCGGGCCGGATCGCTCGGCCCAGGTGGTGGCGCTGTCCGGCATCACGATGGGCACCACCTGGTCGGTCCGCTGCGCGATGCGCGCCGCGGATCGGCAGGACGCGGTCAAGGTCGGCATCGAAGCGGTGCTGGCCGATCTCGTTGCCCAGCTCAGTCACTGGGAGCCTTCGTCGGCGCTGTGTCGCTACAACGCGGCACCGGCCGGCAGCTGGCAGCAACTGCCGGGCGATTTCGCCGAAGTGCTCGACGCTGCGCTGCGCATCGCCACAGCCACGGACGGCGCGCTTGATCCCACCGCCGGCCCGCTCGTCGATCTCTGGGGCTTCGGCCCGCCGGGGCCGCGTGCGCAGCCGCCATCGAAGGCCGAAATCGAAGCTGCGCGCAGTCGCATCGGCTGGCAGAAGCTGCGCCGTGATCGCGATCGTCTGCAGCAGCCGGGCGGCATCGCACTGGATTTCTCGGCGATCGCCAAAGGTCATGCGGTGGATTGCGTGGCGCTCTGGCTGCACAGCGCCGGCCTGCCGCATCACCTGGTCGAGATCGGCGGTGAACTCCGGGGTCAGGGGGTCAAGCCCGATGGCTCGCCGTGGTGGGTCGATATCGATGGCCGTGCAGCGATGGAGGCACTCGCCCGCATCGCGCTCGACGGCCTCAGCGTCGCCACCTCAGGCGATGCCTATCGACACTTCGAGCATGGTGACCAGCGTTACGCGCATACGCTCGATCCGCGCAGCGGCGCACCACTCGCCGATGCGCCGACGGCGGTCACCGTCATCCATCCGTTGTGCCGAGAAGCCGATGGCTGGTCGACGGCACTGAGCGTGCTCGGGCCCGATGCCGGGCTGCGGTTGGCTGATCAGCTGGGGCTGGCGGTGCGCTATGTGCTGCATGACGGGTTGCGTGATGAGGAACGCAGCCACATTCGATGCAGCCGCGCCTGGTCGGTGCTCGCCAATCAGGAAAACCCGTAGTGCTCGCTCAAGCCAGCGAGCTGAACCGCACCTCGTCGCCGCTATCGACATCGAGCGCTTTGGCCAGCTCCGGTGGCAGGGTGATGTGGCCGTTCTTGATCGCGATCTCGGCGTAGGCGCAGCGGAAGGCGTCGAGCTGGGTGTTGGCGATCAGGCAGGGCGCGCCCTGCAGCGGCTTGCCGATGAACACGGTCACCACCTGGGCGCGGCGGATCGTGCGGATCTCGTCGAGCGGCGCTTCGACACTTGGTCCGCCATCGAAAATGTCGATGTAGCCCTGATAGCGGAAGCCTTCCTGTTCGAGCAGATGCAGCGCCGGCTCGGTCTGCGCATGCACCTTGCCCATCACCGCCTGCGCGGCTTTCGGCAGCAGCACCGCGTAGATCGGGTGGGGCGGCATCAGCTCGGCGATGAAGGCCTTGTTGCCGGTGCCGACGATGTGCTCGGCGCGGTCGTAGTCGACGGTGAAGAAGTGCCGGCCCAGGCCTTCCCAGAACGGCGAATGGCCGTTCTCGTCGGAGACGCCGCGCATCTCGGCGATCACTTTCTTCGCGAAGCGATCCGGGAAATTGGCCATGAACAGGAAGCGGCATTTCGACAGCAGCTTGCCGGCGCCTTCGCCGCGGAAGCCGGGTTTCAGATACAGCGAGCAGAGCACACTGGTGCCGACCAGATCGTTCGACAGGTACAGGGTCGGCACCCGGTTGTAGATGCCGAGTTCGCGCGAGGCGTGGATCGTGGTACCCACCCGGTAGCTGTAGAACGCTTCATCGAGTCCGCAGGAGGCTTCGATCGCGCAGCAGGCACCGATCTCGCCGGTGTCGGTTTCCTCCATCACGAACAGATAGCGCTGCTGGCCGGGTTCATCGACATCGGCCGCGAACGAAGCTTCGGATAGCGCGATCTTCGCGGCCAGATACTCCGGCACCGGCGGCAGCGAGGTGAAGCCGGCGCCAGCGGTTTCGGCCATCTCGACCAGGGCGGACAGATCGGCAGCGCGAATCGGGCGGATCAATTTCATTGGGCTCGTTTCAATAGACGCGAAGGCCGTTTTCGACCACTTGATCGACGCTCAGCGTCACCAGCCCGGTCGGCGAATCGACGGCAAGCACCAGGCATTCGCTGACGACGGCGGCGACCTTGCGCGGCGGGAAATTGATGACGGCGATCACCTGCTTGCCGATCAGATCGGCAGGCGTGTAGCGCTCGGTGATCTGGGCGCTGCTGGTCTTGATGCCGAGCGCGCCGAAATCCAAGGTCAGCTGGTAGGCCGGCTTGCGCGCCCTGGCGTTCGGCTCGCAAGCCAGCACCGTGGCAACGCGCAGATCACAGGCGAAGAAGGTGTCGATGTCGGTCGGTGCAGCCGGGGTCTGGTCGATCATGGTCGTGGTGTCGACAGCGGCCAGTGAAGTTCGCCGCTGGCGAGCTTCAGCAGCAGGCTGGCGCTGAGCCGCGCGCGTTCGGCGAGGCTGGACCAGCGCATCCATTCGCGATCCGAATGGATATCGCCACCGACCACGCCGAGGTTGTCGACATTGGCCAGCCCGGCGGCGGCGAGGTTGTTGCCGTCGCAGCAACCGCCGGTCGGGCGGAATTGCAGCTCCAGGCCGAGGTCGCGGCCGCAGTCGCCGAGCAAGGCCTGCAGCTGCGCGGTGCCGGCGGAGATCACTTTCGGTGGCCGGGTGAAGCCGCCGTGGCGTTCGACCTTGAAGCCATTGCGATCGTTGGCGCGGGTCAGCAATAGATCGAGCTGATCATCGAGCCAGCATTCGTCGGACGGCTGCGAGGTGCGCACATTGAACTTCAGCACCGCGCGGTCCGGCACGATGTTCAGCGCGCCGCCGCCGTGGGTGTAGCCCAGATTCAGGGTCAAGCCATCGCGCTGGCCGTTCAGGCGATGCAGTTGCAGCGCCAGCTCGGCGGCGATTGCAATGGCGTTGCGGCCATCTTCGGGATTGCGCCCGGCGTGCGCGGCGCGGCCTTCGATGACCAGATCGAAATTGCCGCTGCCCTTGCGCTCGGAAGCCAGGCCGCCGTCGGCATAAGCCGGCTCGTAAATCAGGCCGAAGTGATGGCGACTGGCGGCTTCGAGCAGCAGTGGTGCCGAACCCTGGCTGCCGATCTCCTCGTCCGGATTGAGCAGCACTTCCCAGCCGATGCGTTCGCGCTGCGAGCTGCGCTCGAGCGCCGTGAGCGCCAGCAACATGGTCAGCAGCCCGCCTTTCAGATCGGCGACGCCGGGGCCGTTGAGCGTGTCGGCATCGAGCCAGCGCGCCTGCTGGAACGGGTGCGCCGCGCCGAACACGGTATCGAGATGGCCGCAGAGAAAGACCTGCAGCGGCGCCTCCGGCCGTAGCCGCAAGCGGCGGGCATGGCCGATCGGCCGGCTGCTGCGCTCGCCGCGATCACCCGTTGCGATGTACTGCGGCAGCGCGATGGTTTCAGCGCTGGCACCGAGCGGCGCGAACAGCGTCAGCAGGCTGGCGCCGACCGCATCGACGCCGTCGACATTGAAGCTGCCGGAGTTCTGGTTCGACAGCCGCAGCAGCGTGTCGCGCAGCGCATCGGCCTCGCCCGTTATCGAGGCCAGGATCGCGTCATTGCTTGCCGGGTTCGCGTGCATGAGCCCGAGTGTACCGGCCCGAGAACTGTCAAATGCCTGTCGCCTGCTCGTCACGTCGCGGCGGCAGGCTCCGGTCACTAGCGATTCGACATTCAAAAAACAGACTTGGGGGCGTTATGGAAGGCAATCGGGTGAAGGTGTTGGTGGCGGCAGCGGCGACGCTCTTTTCGGCGAGCTCGGCGTTCGCACAAGCGGCCGGCGGCGTGGTGATCTCGCAGTTCGCGGTGCGCGGACCTGCGGGCGGCAACGACGAGTTCGTCGAAATCTTCAACACCGGTTCCTCACCGATCGCCATCGGCGGCTGGACCTTGCAGGGCTGCGCCAACGGCACACCGGGCAATCCTTCGGTGCGCGCCACGGTGCCGGGCGGCACCAGCCTGGCGGCCGGCCAGTTCTACCTGTTCGCCAACACCGCGGCCGCCGGCTATTCGCTGGGTGTTGCGCCGGATGCGACCTACGCGACCGGCATCACCGATCTGTCCACCACCGGCTTCTCCGGCATCCGCCTGGTGCCGAGCAATTCCGTTGCGCTGAGCGGCGTCGCGGTCGACGGTGTCGGCAGCGGTGCCAGCCCTTGCCGCGAAGGCAGCGGCATCGTCACCCCCAGCACCACCGGCGCGAACACGGCGTTCCTGCGCCGACTGGTCGCCGGTGTCGTGCAGGACGGCAACGACAACGCCACCGACTTCCCCGGCCCAGCCGCAGCGGGCGCTCCGCGCAACAGCGCGACGATCATCGGCGGCGGTGGCAGCAACCTGCCGACCGTCAGCCTGGCCGTGGAACCGGCTGCGTTCAGCGAGCTCGGCGGCTCGGCCGTGGTCACCGCGACCTTGTCGGCGGCCTCCACCTCGCCGGTCACCGTCAACCTGGTATTCGGTGGCGCGGCGAGCAGTGGCACGGACTACTCGGCTAGCAGCGCGTCGCTGAGCATTCCGGCCGGCGAGCTGTCCGCCACGCTCACCCTGAGCGCGATCGACGACTCGATCTTCGAAGGCGACGAAACCATCACCGCCACGCTCGGCACCTTGAGCAATGCCAGCGCCGGCACGCCGAACAATGTCACCGCGACGATCGTCGAGAACGATCAAGCGCCGCCGCCAACGGTCGGCGCGCGCATCTACCAGATCCAGGGCGCGCAGCACCGCTCGCCGATGGTCAACATGGCGGTCAGCAATGTGCCGGGCATCGTCACCGCTCGGGCTGCCAACGGCTTCTACATGCAGGACGGCGATGGTGACGGCAATCCCGCCACCTCGGACGGCATCTTCGTGTTCACCTCTACGGCACCGCCGGTGGCTGCGGCAGTCGGTGCTCAGGTGCTGGTCTCCGGCACGGTGTCGGAGTTCCGCCCGGGCAACGACGCCGAGAACCTGACGGTCACCCAGATCGGCTCGCCGACGGTGACGCCGTACGTCGGCAATGCGCTGTTCACCAACACCGTGATCACGCCGACGATCCTCGGCAACGGCGGCCGCATCCCGCCGACCGACATCATCGACAACGACAGCCTCGGCAATGTCGAGACCAGCGGCACCAGCCTGTTCGATCCGGCGCAGGACGGTCTCGATTTCGACGAATCGCTGGAAGGCATGCTGGTACAGGTCAACAACGCCCGCGCCACCGGCCCGCGCAACAGCTTCGGCGAGGTCTGGGTGCTGGGCGACAACGGCAGCAACGCCACCGGCGTCACTGCGCGCGGCGGCGTTGCGCTGGTCGAACGCGCGACCGGCATCGACTACAACCCGGAGCGCATCCAGCTCGACGACGGCCTCAACGGCATCACCATGCCGGCCGGCATCAACACCGGTGACAGCCTCGGCACGGTGACCGGCGTGATCAGCTACTCGTTCGACAACTACGAGCTGCTGCTGACCCAGGCGCCTACGGTGACGGTCAACCCGCTGCCGCCAGGCGTGCGCAGCATCCAGGTCGGCGGCGACCGTCTCAGCGTCGGCGCCTACAACGTCGAGAATCTCGACCCGAACGACACTTCGTTCGCGCGTCTCGCTGGCCAGATCGTCAACGCCATCGGCGCGCCGGACGTGCTGGCGCTGAGCGAGCTGCAGGACAACAACGGTGCAACCAACAACGGCACTATCAGCGCCGACCAGACCATCGCGCTGCTGCACGATGCGATCGTCGCAGCCGGTGGTCCGAGCTATGAAGCGGTGCAGATCAACCCGGTCAACAACCAGGATGGCGGCGAGCCCGGCGGCAACATCCGCGTCGTGCAGTTCTACAACCCGCTGCGGGTGACGTTCGTGCCGGGCACCGCCGGCTCCGGTGGTTCGCTGGACGCCACGGCGCCAACTCTGGCCGGCGGCAAGCTGGCGCTGACGCTTTCGCCGGGCCGAGTGGCGCCCACCGACAGCGCCTGGAACGCCAGCCGCAAGCCGCTGGCAGTGACTTACGATTTCAACGGCCGCCGCGTGGTCATCATCAACGTGCACTTCAACTCGAAGGGCGGTGATCAGCCCTTGTTCGGCGTCAACCAGCCGGCCGTGCTGAGCAGCGAAGTGCAGCGCCGCCAGCAGACGACCCTGGTCAACAGCTTCGTCGACAGCCTGCAGAGCCTCGATCCACAGGCGCGGGTGATGGTGCTCGGCGACCTCAATGACTTCGACTTCAGCGCGCCGCTGCGCATCCTGCGCACCGGCACGGACGGCACGCGCGACACCTTGCGCAATCTCGGCACCGAGCTGGTCGCCAATCCGGCCGAGCGCTACAGCTACGTGTTCGAAGGCAACTCGCAAGAGCTGGATCACATCCTGTCGACGCCGCGCCTGCTGAACGCCGGCGCGCAGTACGAAGCGCTGCACATCAACGCCGAGTACGCCGACCAGGCCAGCGATCACGACGCGCTGCTGTCCTCGTTCCTGCTGCCGGCCAATGCCGCGCCGTCTGCCGTTGCCACGGCCGTGCCGGCGACGACCACCGGCGGCAACCTGGTGAGCCTCGATGGCACTGCCTCGACCGACAGTGACGGCCGCATCGCCACCTACGCCTGGACGCAGACCGGCGGACCGGCCGTGAGCCTGAGCGGCGCCACGAGCGCTACGGCCAGTTTCACCGCGCCCTCGGTCAGCAGCACGACCCTGCTCAGCTTCACACTGCAAGTGAGCGATGACGAAGGCGCTGCCGACTCGGCCAGCACCAGCGTCACGGTGCGGCCGCCGGTCGACACCACGCCGCTGCCGTTCAGCTTCGCGGCGAAGACCGATGTCGCGCTCGGCGCCGTGGTGGTTTCGGATTCGATCGTCGTGCTCGGCATCAATGCGCCGGCGGCGATCACCGTCAGCGGTGGCGAGTACTCGATCAACAACGGCGCGTTCAGCAGCCTGGTCGGCGCCGTGGTCAACGATGGCGACACCGTGCGGCTGCGCCAGACGGCCTCGAACCTGCCGGCGACCACGACGACGGTGACCCTGAGCATCGATTCCGTCAGTGCCGACTTCAAGGTCACCACCGTGACTTCGGCGGTCGACACCACGCCGGATCAGTTCCGCTTCGTCGATCTGAGTGATCAGGCTTCGTCGGCCACCGTGCGCAGCGAACGGGTGAAGATCACCGGTATCGCGGCACCTGCGGCGATCAGCATCAGTGGCAATCCGAACGTCATGTACCGGATCAACAACGGACCGCTGACTCGCGAACCGGGCCTGATCTCGCGCAACAACAGCATCCTGCTGCAGGCGGTTTCGGGTCCGAATGCCGGCGATGTGGTGTCGGCAACGATCACCGTCGGCGGCGTCAGCGATGAATGGTCGGTGACCACCGGCCTCGACCAGACGCCGGACAGCTTCAAGTTCCCGGCACGCAGCAATGCCCAGCGCAGTGCCTTTGTCGCTTCGAAGGAGATCACCATCAGTGGCCTCAACGGCCCTGCGCCGATCAGCATCGATGCCGGCGCCCGCAGCTACAGCATCAACAACCGGCCGTTCACCGGGCCGTCGACGGTGGTCAACGGCGATCGTGTGCAGATGCTGGTGGCGGCTTCATCAGCTCCGGGTGGTTCGGTGACGGCGACCTTGACCGTCGGCACCTTCTCGGCCGCGTGGACGGTGAACTCACGCTGATCGCTCGCACGCTGTCGTAACCAGGACCCGGGCAGCTAAGCTTCCCGGGACCTTTGATTTCCACGAGCCTCATGAGCGATCTCCTTCCCGAAGCCACGCTGGACTACTTCATGAAGCTGCAGCCCGGCACCTTGCCGGATCTGCTGGGCCTGGAAGTGCTCGAAGTGGGCGAGGGCCTGTTGAAAGGCCGCATGAAGGTCGAGCGTCGGCACCATGCGCCGAACGGTTTCCTGCACGCCGCCAGCATCATCGCGCTGGCCGATACCTGCGCCGGCTACGCGACGTTCGCGCATCTGCCGAAAGGTGCCAGGGGTTTCACGACGATCGAGCTGAAAAGCAATTTCTTCGGCACTGCGCTCGATGGCTACATCCACTGCACGGCGACGTCGCGCCATCGTGGCCGGACGACGCAGGTCTGGGATGCCGAAGTCAGCAATGACGCCGGCAAGCTGATCGCGGCGTTCCGCTGCACGCAGATGATCTTGAGCTAGCCGGATACCGGGCAAGAAGAAGCCCCGCAAACATCTGCGGGGCTTGGTGATCGAACGGCGTGTTGCTACTGCGGACGTCCGCACATCGTGTAGGCACCGGCTGCCGAAGTGGCACGCACGCCCCAGCGATAGGTGCTGCCCGAAGCACCGCTGAAGCTGATGCTCTCGTCCGAGGTGGCGGCTGCATCCGAGCGCGCGACGATCACCCAGGCGCTGCCGCTCTTGCGCTGCAGGTAGAGATCGAAGTTGCTGGCGGCCGGGCCGGTGAGCGTGCCATCGAGCAAGGTCGTCGCCGTCAGCGTGAAGCCAGCCTCGGTGGGATGCGCCGCGAGTGCGCCCTTGGTCGTCAGTTCGCCCGGATAGGCGGTGAAGCCGGTCGGGCAGAGGGGCGGTGGCTCGACGACGATCGTGCCCTGGACGTAGGCAACCGCCGCTGCCGCATCGACGATGCCCGCACCGCAACCAGTGCAGGTGGCCGGGAACGCGCGCGCGGTGGTGGTCAGTGCGGTCCTCACTTCGGCGGGCGTGATCGTCGGCTTGATGCTGTACAGCAGTGCTGCGACACCGGCGACATGCGGCGTCGCCATGCTGGTGCCCTGATAGAGCGCGTAGGCATCTGCGCCCGGGCCCTTGGTGCCGGCGTTCAGAGTCGACAGCACGCCGTTGCCGGCAGCCTTGCTGTCGCCACCTGGCGCGGCGATGGCGACCACGTTGCCGAAGTTGGAATAGCTGGCGCGTCCACCGTTGCGGCCGACGGCGGCGACGGCGATCGCGCCCGGACAGCTGGCCGGGCTGTACTTGCTGGCATCGGCATTGCTGTTGCCGGCGGCGACCACCACGGTGGTGCCTCGGCTGTTGGCGCCCTGAATCGCCAGCTTCGTGGTGTTGTCGCAGGCGCCCGAGCCGCCCAGACTCATGTTGATGACCTGCGCCTTGTTCGGGTTGGCCGGCACGCCGGGCACCGTGCCGCCGGAGGCCCAGATGATGCCGTCGGCGATGTCCGAGGTGTAGCCGCCGCACTTGCCGAGCCCGCGCACCGGCAGCACTTTGGCGCCGTAGGCCACGCCGGAAACGCCGAGGGCGTTGTTGGTCAGTGCCGCGATGGTGCCGGACACGTGGGTGCCGTGCCAGGAACTGGTGGTGGCCAGATTGATGCCGCACTCGAAGTTGCCGACCCAGTCGCCGGGATCGCGGGCGTCGGAATCCCGGAGGTTGCCGTCGTTGGAGATGTCGAGGTCGCTGATCATGTCGTAGCCGCCGATGATGTTGGCGGCGAGATCGGCATGCGGCCGGTAACCGGTATCGATCACCGCGACGATCACGCCGGTACCGGTGGTCACGTCCCAGGCAGCCGGCGCGCGGATGCCGCCGATCGCTTCGTAATAGCCCCATTGCTCGCTGTAGCGTGGATCGTTCGGCGTCAGCGTCGGCTGCAGCAGGCGATCTTCCTCGACGTACTCGACCAGGGCATCGCCCCTGAACTCGGCGATCAGCGCCGCGAGTTCGCTGGCGTCGATCGTGCGACCGATGCGCAGCACATCGGCGTTGGTGCCGGTGGTCCGCAGCCATTGCAGCGCCACGCCACGACGCGCGCCGATGCGGCTCGCCAGCGCAGTGGCCTGCGTCTGGTGCGTGGTAGGCAGCTTCGACGAGTCCTTGAACTTGACGATCAGGCGCTGCGCCGGCCCGTCGGCCGCCTGCGCTGCACCGCTACCGAACAGGATCATGCTGCTGATCAGTGCCGACGCGAGCGATGCGAGACCGATCCGCCGCCCTTTTTTGGTGATGACTGCTTTCATGTGCTTCCCCCAAACCATGTATTCCAGCGATTGAGACCCAACGGGGTCTGACCGGGCAGATGGCAACCGAGATTCGTGCCAACACGGCCCCATACGACTCGATTGCTGCGAAACTCGGTCAAGAGTCGGCGCGGCAGTCCGTGCACGGCAGTGAGTGAAATCAAGGAGCGATGGACCATGAAGAAGTTTTTCAAGATCGTCGGTGCGCTGTTGCTGATCCTGGTGATCGGTGCCGGCGTCTGGATCGTCAATGTCGGTTGGTACAAGCCGTATTCGATCGATCTGTTCTACAACCGCGTGTTCGTGCGCTTCGCGCTGCAGAACCCGGAACTGGTCACCAGCCTGGTGCCGCATCCGCTCGGCATCCGCTATTTCGATCGCCGCCTCGGCGATGTTTCGCCGGCCACGCAGGAGCAGCAGGCGGCCTTCGTCAAGCGCGAACTGGAGACCTTGCACTCCTATGATCGCGCCGCGCTCAACCCGGGCCAGCAGCTGTCGTTCGACATCCTCGACTACTTCCTGAGCACCACGGTCGAAGGCGAGCGCTGGCTGCTCTACAACTATCCGCTGAACCCCACGGCCGGCCTGCAGAGCGAGCTGCCGAGCTTCTTGGCCGGCCAGCATCCGATCGATTCGAAAGCCGATGTCGACAGCTACATGGCGCGCCTGAATCTGTTTGGCCGCTACTACGATCAGGTGCTCGAAGGCCTGAAGCTGAGGGCGGAGAAAGGCATCAAGCCGCCGAAGTTCGTCGTCGATAAAACACTCATCCAGATGCGCGAGTTCATCGCCAGGAAGCCCGAGGAGAACGTGCTGTACGTCGCGTTCGCAGACAAGATCAAGAAGCTCAAGGACATGAGCGATGCCGAGCAGAAGGATGCGCTGATCAAGACGGCGACCATCATCCAGGGCGTGGTCTATCCCGCGTACGGCCGCTTGATCGAGAACTTCGAAGCGCTGGCGACGACGGTCACCGAGAACAACGGCGTCTGGGCGCTGCCGGCCGGTGACGAGTTCTACGCCTGGGCGGTGAAGGACCAGACCACTTCGAACCTGAAGCCTGACGAGATCCACGCGATCGGTCTTGCCGAAGTGACGCGGATCGAAAGCGAAATGAATGCGCTGCTGGTCGCCGAGGGTTATGCCGAAGGCAGCATCGGTGCGCGCATGGTGGCGCTGAGCAAGGAGCCGCGCTTCCTGTATCCGGACACGCCGGAAGGGCGCCAGCAATGCCTCGATGATTTCCAGAAGATCATCAACGAGATCGACACCGGCCTCGCCCCTTACTTCGAAGCACGGCCCAAGCTAGGTGTGGAAGTGAAAGCGGTGCCGGCATTCAAGGAAGCCAATGCACCCGGCGGCTACTACGAACCCGGCGCGCTCGATGGCTCACGCCCCGGTGTGTTCTTCGTCAACCTGCGCAAGCTGGGGGAAATAGAAAAATTCCACATGCGCACGCTGGCCTATCACGAAGCGATTCCCGGCCATCATTTCCAGATCGCGCTCGCCCAGGAACTGAAAGACGTGCCGATCTTTCGCAACGTGCTGCCGTTCAACGCTTATGCCGAAGGCTGGGCGCTGTACAGCGAACGTCTGGCCTGGGAACTCGGCTACGAGAAAGATCCGTTCGACAACCTGGGCCGGCTGCAGGCCGAGTTGTTCCGCGCCGTGCGTCTGGTGGTCGACACCGGCATGCACGCGAAGCGCTGGAGCCGCGAACAGGCGCTGGCCTATCTGATCGACAAGACCGGCATGAACGACACCGAAGCCACCGCCGAGATCGAGCGTTATCTGGTCTGGCCCGGCCAGGCGCTCGGCTACAAGCTCGGCATGCTGAAGATCCTCGAATTGCGCGAGCGCGCCAAGACTCAACTCGGCGACAAATTCGACCTCAAGGAATTCCACAAGGTGGTGCTCGGCAGTGGCTCCTTGCCTTTGCCGGTGCTTGATGAGGTGGTGACGAAGTGGTTGGCGGAGAAGAAGGGCTAAGCTTTTACTGACTCGGACCCAAGCATCGGGCGAGTCACAGTGGGCCGGGAACCCGGCGCCGAACTCGACGCAGGAGATGGGCAATCATGAGCAATCGCTTCCTGAGGTGGGTCCACACATGGATCGAGGACAACATTCCTCCCGGCGCCAATCCCGACCTGGAGAGCTACGAAGCCAAGGCAAAACGGCTGTCGGTGCAACTGTTCGCTGAGGCGGCTGAGGCCGGCTTCACAAGCTTCGAGACCGAGGAAGAACGCGAGCGCGTTCTGCCTCTGGTACTGGAGGCGGCCTCGGACAGTACCGACTTCGACATCGGTGCCTATCATCTCAAGTCGCAGCTTGCGCAGGAGAATGAAGATGGCGACTGAGCCCGGCATGAAGGACGGTTCTTGTGGCGCCTAAGGCCTCAAGTTAAGCCGCCGGCCCCGCTTCAGATTCAGTCTGCGCCTGCCAAGGCCCGTGTCTCGCCAATCTTCATGACCCAGGCTTGCTCCGGCGCATAGCCGGACCGGTCAGCCGCCGCGAGGAAACGCGGCGGCGGATCGAAGGCCGGCTCGGTGGTCAGCGCGACCGTGCCCCAGTGCATCGCCACCAGGCGCTGCGCCTGCATGGCCTTGCCGATACGTACCGCTTCTTCGGGATTGGCGTGCACGGCCTGCATCAGCGGCCGTGGCTCGTAGGCGCCGATCGGCACCAGTGCGGTATCGAACGGGCCGAAGCGTCGTCCTGCGTGCTCGAACACTTCGCCCCAGCCGGTATCGCCGGCGAAGTAGACGCGGTGCTTCTCCGATGCGAGTGCGAAGCCGCACCACAGGGTGCGATTACGATCGAACGGCGTACGCGACGAGAAATGCACGGCCGGAACGGCGGTGACGGTCAGGCCGTTCTCGACGTGCTGATCGCCCCAGTCCAGTTCGTGGACGTTGGTGTAGCCCAGGCTTTCGATCAGCGGCTTCAGGCCGAGCGGAATGACGAAGCAGGCCTCGCTGCTGTGTCGGGCCAGCTTGCGCAGCGCCACGGCATCGAGATGGTCGTAATGGTTGTGCGACAGCAGGATCGCATCGAGCTTCGGCAGGTGTTCAATTGCGATACCGCTGCCGGCAAAGCGCTTTGGCCCGAAGCCCTGCACCGGTGATGCGTGAGCGCTGAGATAGGGATCGGTGAGGATGGTCTTGCCATCGAGCCGGATCAGGAAGCAGGCGTGGCCGAGCCAGGTCAGCGTGTCGCGATCACCGAATGATGCGAGCTGTGCGAGTGCGGCTTTTTCATCGAGCACATGGCCAGCCGGGATTGCCGGCTGACGCAAGCTCTTGGCGCCGAAGCTGATATCGCGGAAGAAGCGCAGCCAGTCCGCGGTGGTGCCGCGGACGCGGGGCGCGCTCGGCGGATTGTGAAAATTGCCCTGCGCATCGCGATGCGCTGGCAGGGCAGGGTCGTGTTGCCGGGTGTCATTCATCAGGCTGGCCTGTGCGGTGTCGCGCAAGCTTGCCTCACGCAAGGACGGAAGACGCGGGGAAAGCTCCGGGGGGAAAGCTTTTCTGTTCGGCGCCTTCGACGTCCTTGCGTGAGCTCGCCTCTACGCTGCCGCTGTTTCCAGCGTCGGGTAATCGGTGTAGCCCTTTTCGTTGCCGCCATACAGCGAGGCCATGTCCAGCGGATTCAGTTCGGCGTGCTGCTTGAAGCGCTCGACCAGATCCGGGTTGGCGATGAACAGCTTGCCGTAGACGATCGCGTCGGCCAGACCGCTGGCGACGGCGGCTTCGCCGGAGGCCTGATCGAAGCCGCCGTTGAGCATCAGCACGCCATCGAAGTTGGCGCGGGCGATGTTGGCGAGTTCGATTTCCGCGGGACGATCATGCTGGTCGTGGCGCAGTTCGAAGAATGCGATCTTGCGGGCCGACATCTGCTGGGCGACGTACTTCACCAGCGCCTTCGGATCGGAGTCGCTCATGTCGTTGAACGCCACCAGCGGCGAGATGCGGATGCTGACGCCGCCGGCGCCGAACACCGAGATCGCGGCGTCGGTCACTTCCAGCAGCAGGCGGGCGCGCTTTTCCAGCGTGCCGCCGTAGCCATCGCTGCGATCGTTCTGGCTGTCACGCAGGAACTGGTCGACCAGATAGCCGTGGGCGCCGTGAATCTGCACACCATCGAAACCGGCGGCCTTGGCGCGCTCGGCAGCCTTGCGGAACAGTTCGACGATGCCGGGCATCTCAGACTCGGCGAGCACGCGCGGTACTTCGTACGGGAGCTTGCCCTTCAAGGTGTGGGTGCTGTCGTTGATCGCCTTGGCGCTGGACGAGATCGGCTGCACGTTGTTGATGCCCGAATGCGCGGCGCGGCCCGGATGCCAGATCTGCATGATGATCCGGCCGCCCTTGGCGTGAACCGCATCGGTGACCAGCTTCCAGCCGGCCACGGTTTCGTCGCTGAAGATGCCGCCTTCGGCGATGAAGGCGCTGGCGTCATCGGCGACCATCGTGCACTCGGTCATGATCAGGCCGGCGCTGGCGCGCTGCGAGTAGTAATCGGCCATCAGCGCATGCGGCACATGCGTGGTGCCGGCGCGGGCGCGGGTCAGCGGCGCCATCACCAGGCGGTTCGGAAGGGTGAGATGGCCGACCTTGATCGGCGTGAGCAGTTGCTGGGTCATGAGTGAAGTCCTGAATTTATCTGAGGGTTGTTCGAGAGCTTTGCAGCGGGGTTACCAGGGCAGCGCCTGGCCCATGTGGAAGTAGCCACCGTTCGGGCCATCGGCTGGCAGCAGTGCCAGCTCGACGCTGGTTTTCGCGCCATCGGGAATCGCCATCGGTGCTTCGGGGCCGCCCATGTCGGTCTGCACGTGGCCGGGATGGGCCGAGTTGACCTTGATGTTGGTGTCGCGCAGTTCATACGCAAGCTGCACGGTCCAGCCGTTCAGCGCGGTCTTCGAAACGTTGTAGGCCGGCACCTTGAAGTCGTAGATCGGCGAGGCGGGATCGCTGTGCAAGGTGTTCGAGCCGAGGATGCTGGACAGGTTGACGATGCGGCCGGCTGCGGACTTGTGCAGCAGCGGCAGGAACGCCTGGGTGACGGCGATCACGCCGAAGACGTTGGTGTCGAAGGTGCTGCGCCAGATGTCCAGGCTCTGCTCGCTGACCTTCTTCTTTCCGTCGTCGTTCATCACGCCGGCGTTGTTGATCAGGATGTCGAGGTGGCCGTGCTTCTTCTGCACGACAGCGACGGCGCTGGCGATGCTGGCGGCGTCGGTGACATCGAGCGCCAGCGCTTCGGTCTTGAAGCCTTCGGCGGCCAGCTTGGCGACGGCGGCATCCGCCTTGTCCTGCGAGCGGGCGGCAACCAGCACCTGCACGCCAGCCTGGGTCAGCTGCTTGGCGGTTTCGTAGCCGATGCCCTTGTTGGCACCGGTGATCAAGGCAATCTTGCTCATCTGTCTCTCCGTAACTGCGGTTCTGCTGGTGCAGCGGCTTGACATCAAGCTGCAACACCGCGAACCTGAGGTTGTTACCGATCGGTAACAGTGGCGGTACGTTACTGATCGGTAACAAGGCTGTCAAGCCGGCCAGGGGTTCGCCCCATTGACGGGGCCGTCACGTGCGAAAATGCGGTCAGGTTGCTGCTGGAGTGGATGCGATGATGAACACCGTGAAGTCCGAAGACCCGACCCTTGCCGAGCAGGCCGGCCGGCCGCGCGTTCGTGATCGCATCTTCGAGACTGCCTGCGAACTGTTCTATCGGCATGGCATTCGCGCGATCGGTGTCGACGCCATCGCCTGCGAAGCCGGCACCAACAAGATGAGCTTCTACCGCAGCTTCGCGAGCAAGGATGAGCTGGTCGCCGAATATCTGCGCTTCAAGGATCGCAACTTCTGGATCTGGTGGGATGGCATCGTGGCGCCCCATCAGGGCCAGCCGCGTGCCCAGGCCGAAGCGCTGTTCGAGGCTCACGTCAACAAGACCTGCTCGAAGGAATCGCGTGGCTGCGGGCTGGCCAATGCGGCGGTCGAGATCGTCGAGGACGAGCATCCCGGCCGCGCCGTGGTCATCGCCCACAAGAGCGAAATCCGCCGCCGCTTCCGGGCGCTGGCGAAAGCCATGCAGGCGCGTGATCCCGAACAGCTCGGCGATGCGCTGATGCTGCTGATGGAAGGCGGCTATCTGGCGCGGCTGACCTTCCCGAAGGGCGGGCCGGTATCCAGCGCGCTGCATGCTGCGCGCGTGCTGATGGATGCGCACGGCGCCTGAAGCGCTTCGTCAGCTGTTGCCGTCTTCCTGCAGCCAGCGCCACAAGGTGCTGCGCGAAACGCCGAGCGCCTTGGCCGCGGCGCCGCGCTGACCGCGATGTCGCTGCAGCAAGGCGCGCAAGGCAGCCGCTTCCGGACGCTTGCGTGATGGGCTGATCGCCTCGCGATCTTTTGCAGGGTCACCATCGATCGCGGCTGCAGGATCGGGCAGCGCCGCCTTGGCAAACAACTCCGGCGCACAACGCAGCAGCAGCGGACGGGTCAGCGCCGACAGCGGTGACTCCGCCAGCCCGAGCACGGCGATGCGTTCAGCGAGGTTGCGCAGCTCGCGGACATTGCCGGGCCAGGTGTGCTGCTGCAGCGCGGCCTGCGCCGGGCCGTCGATCACCATCGCGCCGACACCCACTGCGCGCAGGCAGCTCATCAGCAGCAGCGGGATGTCGTCTGCGTGTTCGCGCAGCGGTGCCAGCGCCAGGCGCAGCACATTGAGCCGGTAATAGAGATCGCGGCGGAAGCAGTTCTCGGCAACCAGCGCGTCAAGTTCCCAGAGCGTGGCGGCGATCACCCGTACGTCCACCGGTGTCGGCCGCACGCTGCCGACCCGCAGCACTTCGCGTTCTTCGAGCACGCGCAGCAACCTGGTCTGCAACGCCAGCGGCATCTCGCCGATCTCGTCGAGAAACAGCGTGCCGCCATTGGCGGCTTCGATCAGGCCGACTCGGCCGCCGCGGCGCGAGCCGGTGAAGGCGCCGTCGGCATAGCCGAACAGTTCCGATTCGAGCAGCGATTCGGCGATCGCGCCGCAGTTCACCGCGATGAACGGCGCGCTGCGTCGCGGGCTGGCGCCATGCAGCGCCTGCGCCACCAGTTCCTTGCCGGTGCCGGTCTCGCCGGTGATCAGCACGGTGCGGTCGCTGGCGCCGTAGAGCCGCACCTGATCGCGCAGCGCGACCATCTTGTCGCTGTTGCCGATCAGGCGCCGCAGGCTGTAGCGCGAGTCCGGCGTGGTCGGTGCGCGACGAACGCCGCTGCGTGCCGCCGACAGCATGCGGGCGAGATCGATGGCCTGCTCGAAGGCGCGGCGGATCGAGTCCGGCGAGTACATCAGGATGCCGATGGCGCCGGCGCGGTCGGCGAGTTCGGAGACGTAACCGGTGCCGACGATGACGCCGCAGCCGAGCGAAACCAGTTCGGCGACCAAGTCGCGCACTTCCTCGGTGTTGCTGTACGAACGCTGTTCGATTGCCAGGCCGAACTCCTGCTTGAAGGCGCTGAACGCGGGCAGGGCGTCGCCGTAGCTTATGATGCCGACCTTGCTCGAATGACGACGCGCGCGGGTCAGCGCCTGCATCAGGTCGAAGCCGTCCGGCCGAACCAGGACGATGGGCTTGTCGATGCGATTGCGCAGGTACTCGCCGTTGGAGCCGGCCGACAGCACGACATCGCAGTCCTCATCTCGCAGCCGTTCGCGGATATGGGTGACCGCCTCTTCGAAGCCGAGGTCGATGGTCTCGATATGGGCGCGGCCGTCGAACTCGGTGGTGACTTCGCGCATCAATCGCGACAGCCGGGTGACGCTGACCGTCCAGATCGCCGGCAGGAAGGATTCGTTGTTCTGCATGTCGCGAATTATGTTCCATTGGACGTTTCAAATGTTTCATGAGACACCGTGTCATGCGGTCGAGACGTGGCGTTCAGTCATCGTCGGTGCTGATGAATATCGAGAATAGATAATCGATTCAGCATGTTGAGAGCGATGAAAAGTTGCCGACGGATCTTCCTCGATGGTGGCACGGCTCTTGAGTAACAGGGCCACCCGTCACCATCGGCGGGTCGCGAAGTCCGGCTCAGGCCGCACCCGTCGCCCGTCCGCCATCTGAGGAGCTGTCCATGACCCATTCCGCCGGAGCCGCATTCCGCGCCGCCCTTGCTGCCGAAAAGCCGCTGCAGGTCATCGGCGCGATCAACGCCAACCACGCGCTGCTGGCCAAGCGCGCCGGTTTCAAGGCGATCTATCTGTCGGGTGGCGGCGTCGCTGCCGGTTCGCTCGGCATGCCGGATCTCGGCATCAACACGATGGACGACGTACTGATCGACACCCGCCGGATCACCGATGTCTGCGACCTGCCGCTGCTGGTCGACATCGACACCGGCTTCGGCGCCAGCGCCTTCAACATCGAGCGCACGGTGAAGGCGCTGATCAAGGCCGGCGCTGCCGCCTGCCATATCGAAGACCAGGTCGGCGCCAAGCGCTGCGGTCATCGTCCGGGCAAGGAAATCGTCTCGAAGGAAGAGATGGCGGACCGCGTCAAGGCCGCTGCCGATGCCAGGACCGATGCCAACTTCTTCATCATCGCCCGCACCGATGCGATCCAGGCCGAAGGTGTCGATGCCGCGATCGAGCGTTCGATCGCCTGCGTCGAAGCCGGTGCCGATGGCATCTTCGCCGAAGCCGCCTACGACCTCGCCACCTACAAGCGCTTCGTCGATGCCGTGAAGGTGCCGGTGCTGGCCAACATCACCGAATTCGGCGCCACGCCCTTGTTCACCCGTGACGAGCTGGCCTCGGTCGGTGTCGCCATCCAGCTCTATCCGCTGTCGGCGTTCCGCGCGGCGAACAAGGCGGCGGAGGCCGTTTACACTGCGGTCCGCCGCGAGGGGCACCAGAAGGACGTCATCGAGCTGATGCAGACGCGTGCCGAGCTGTATGACCGCATCGGCTACCACTCGTTTGAGAACCGGCTCGACGCCCTGTTTGCGGCGAAGAAGAAGTAAGCACTGACGCGTGCTACCCCGCCCCGAAAGCGACCTCGAATAACAACACCCGAACAGTCTCAGGAGACCTCATGAGCGAAACAACCGCTGCCCCCGCGAGCGGCTTCAAGCCGAAGAAGTCCGTTGCCCTCAGTGGCACCACTGCCGGCAACACGGCGCTGTGCACCGTCGGCCGTACCGGCAATGACCTGCACTACCGCGGCTACGACATCCTCGATGTCGCCAACGCCTGCGAATTCGAGGAAATCGCCCATTTGCTGGTGCACGGCAAGCTGCCGACGGCATCCGAACTGAAGGCCTACAAGACCAAGCTGAAGGCGCTGCGCGGCCTGCCGGCTGCGGTCAAGGCTGCGCTCGAAGCGCTGCCGGCGGCGAGCCATCCGATGGACGTGATGCGCACCGGCGTTTCGGTGCTCGGCTGCGTGCTGCCGGAGAAGGACGACCACAATCATCCGGGTGCCCGCGACATCGCCGACAAGCTGATGGCCTCGCTCGGTTCGATGCTGCTGTACTGGTACCACTACAGCCAGAACGGCAACATCATCGACGTGGAGACCGATGACGACTCCATTGGTGGCCACTTCCTTCACTTGCTGCATGGCGAGAAGCCCTGCGATTCCTGGGTCAAGGCGATGCACACCTCGCTGGTGCTGTATGCCGAACACGAGTTCAACGCGTCGACGTTCACTGCTCGCGTGATCGCCGGCACCGGCTCGGACATGCACTCGGCCATCGCCGGCGGCATCGGCGCGCTGCGTGGCCCGAAGCACGGCGGCGCCAATGAAGTGGCGTTCGAGATCCAGAAGCGCTACGACAATCCGGACGAAGCCGAAGCCGACATCAAGGCGAGAGTCGAGAAGAAGGAAGTGGTGATCGGCTTCGGCCACCCGGTGTACACGGTCAGCGATCCGCGCAACAAGGTGATCAAGCAGGTTGCCAAGGATCTGTCGGTGGAAGCGGGCAGCACCAAGATGTTCGACATCGCCGAGCGTCTGGAAACGGTGATGTGGGACATCAAGAAGATGTTCCCGAATCTCGATTGGTTCAGCGCCGTCAGCTACAACATGATGGGCGTGCCGACGGCGATGTTCACGCCGCTGTTCGTCATTGCCCGCACCAGCGGCTGGAGTGCGCACATCATCGAGCAGCGCATCGACGGCAAGATCATTCGTCCGAGCGCGAATTACGTCGGGCCGGAAGATCTGACTTTCGTGCCGCTGAAAGACCGCAAGTGACCTTCGCCTGAAGCGAAGGTCATCCCCGCGAAGGCGGGGATCCAGTTTTCGGTTGCCGGCGGTGCGTGCAAGTCGAAACTGGATTCCCGCCTGCGCGGGAATGACGCCGTTGTAGGGCGGGCAAGCCTCATCTGTCCGCCGCTGCACCCCAGCCAGACCGTTGTCCCGCGTAGGCAGATGAACCTGCCCACCCTACGGATTCCCCGAGCCATGAACACCCAGTATCGCAAGAACCTCCCCGGCACTTCGCTCGACTACTTCGATGCCCGCGCGGCCGTCGATGCCATCAAGCCCGGCGCTTACGCGACGCTGCCGTACACGGCGCGCGTGCATGCCGAGAATCTGGTGCGCAAGGGCGAGCCGGAGAAGCTCACCGCTTATCTGGGCCAGCTGATCGAACGCAAGCGGGATCTGGATTTCCCGTGGTTTCCGGTGCGCGTGGTCTGCCACGACATTCTCGGTCAGACGGCACTCGTCGATCTCGCCGGCCTGCGTGATGCGATTGCCGACATGGGTGGCGATCCGGCGAAGGTCAATCCGGTGGTGCCGGTGCAGCTGATCGTCGACCACTCGCTGGCGGTGGAGCACGGCGGTTTCGAGAAGGATGCGTTCAAGAAGAATCGTGCGATCGAGGATCGCCGCAACGACGATCGATTCCATTTCATCGAATGGACTCGCAAGGCGTTCAAGAACATGGAAGTGATCCCGCCAGGCAACGGGATCATGCATCAGATCAATCTGGAAAGAATGAGCCCGGTGATCTACACGCAGGACGGTCTGGCGTTCCCGGATACCTGCGTCGGCACCGACAGCCACACGCCGCACGTCGATGCGCTGGGCGTCATCGCGATCGGCGTCGGCGGCCTCGAAGCCGAGAACGTCATGCTCGGCCGTGCCTCGTGGATGCGCCTGCCGGACATCACCGGAGTGGAGTTGAGCGGCAAGCCGCATGAAGGCATCACCGCGACCGACGTGGTGCTGGCACTGACCGAGTTCCTGCGCCAGCAGAAAGTCGTCGGCGCCTATCTGGAGTTCTACGGCGAAGGCGCGTCCGCGCTCACGCTCGGTGATCGCGCGACGATTTCCAACATGGCGCCGGAATACGGCGCCACCGCCGCGATGTTCTTCATCGACAAGAACACCATCGACTACTTGAAGCTCACCGGCCGCGCCGACGAGCAGGTCAAGCTGGTGGAGCTGTACGCGAAGCACACAGGCCTGTGGGCCGATGATCTGAAGACCGCCGAATACGAGCGCGTGTTGAAGTTCGATCTGTCGACCGTGGTTCGCAACATGGCCGGCCCGTCGAACCCGCACAAGCGTCTGCCGACTTCGGCACTCGCCGAGCGCGGCATCGCCGCAAAGTGGGAACAAGTGCCGGGCGAGATGCCGGACGGCGCCGTGATCATTGCGGCCATTACGTCATGCACCAATACCTCGAACCCGCGCAACGTCATTGCCGCCGCGCTGCTGGCGCGCAACGCCAATGCCCGTGGTCTGACGCGCAAGCCTTGGGTGAAGTCTTCGCTGGCCCCCGGCTCGAAAGCCGTGCAGCTCTATCTCGAGGAAGCGAACCTGCTGGGTGAGCTTGAAAAGCTCGGTTTCGGCATCGTCGCCTTCGCCTGCACGACCTGCAACGGCATGTCCGGCGCGCTCGATCCGAAGATCCAGAAAGAAGTCATCGACCGCGATCTGTATGCCACCGCCGTGCTGTCCGGCAATCGCAATTTCGATGGCCGCATTCATCCGTATGCGAAGCAGGCCTTCCTCGCCAGCCCGCCGCTGGTCGTTGCCTATGCGATCGCTGGCACCGTGCGCTTCGACATCGAGAAGGACGTGCTCGGCATCGACAAGGATGGCAAGCCGGTCACCCTGAAGGACATCTGGCCGACCGATGCCGAGATCGATTCGGTGGTCGCCAGCTCCGTGAAGCCGGAGCAGTTTCGCAAGGTCTACGACCCGATGTTCACCTTCAAGGTGCTCGGCGACGAGAAGATCAGCCCGCTGTACGACTGGCGGAAGATGAGCACCTACATCCGCCGTCCGCCGTACTGGGAAGGCGCGCTGGCTGGTGCCCGTACGCTCAAGGGCATGCGTGCCCTGGCGGTGCTGCCGGACAACATCACCACCGATCATCTGTCGCCGTCGAACGCGATCATGATGGACAGCGCCGCAGGTGAGTACCTGCACAAGATGGGTCTGCCGGAAGAAGACTTCAATTCCTACGCAACGCATCGCGGCGACCATCTCACCGCGCAGCGCGCGACGTTTGCCAACCCGCAGCTGGTCAACGAAATGGCCGTGGTCGACGGCAAGGTCAAGAAGGGTTCGCTGGCGCGCATCGAGCCGGAAGGCAAGGTCGTGCGCATGTGGGAAGCGATCGAAACCTACATGGAGCGCAAGCAGCCGCTGATCATCGTCGCCGGTGCCGACTATGGTCAGGGCTCCTCGCGTGACTGGGCCGCGAAGGGCGTGCGTCTGGCCGGTGTCGAAGTCATCGCCGCCGAAGGCTTCGAGCGCATCCACCGCACCAATCTGATCGGCATGGGCGTGCTGCCGCTGGAGTTCAAGCCGGGCACCACCCGCCTGACCCTGGGCATTGACGGCACCGAGACCTTCGACGTCACCGGCAAGCTCGCACCGCGCACGACCTTGACCCTGGTCATCACCCGCAAGAACGGCGAGAAGCTCGAAGTGCCGATGACCTGCCGTCTGGATTCGGACGAGGAAGTGCTGGTCTATGAAGCGGGCGGCGTGTTGCAGCGCTTCGCGATGGATTTCCTGGCGCAGACGAAGGCGGCCTGAGACTTCGTCGTGGCCAAGCTGGATCCACTGATCTTCATGGCGCAGCCACAGCTTGCGATTCGTACGCGCATGGAAGCTGCAGTTGCCGCCAATGGTCTTGACGAGCGGCTTGGCTCGGCGCAGTTCGAGTCGGGCAACTGGCATCAGTCTTTCTCCGATCGCCAGGATGACAAGCCGAAGATCCGGGCTGCGATGTTGCGTGCCGGTGCCCGGGTTTCAGCGCCATCGTTCGTGATGACGCTCAATCGCATCAACGGAACCGGCGCCGGGCCAAGGGGCATTCATTGGGCGTTTCGCGCCATGGGCAAACCCAAGGGACTGGAGGCCGTGCTGACCTCGGTGCGAGCAGCATTGCTGGCCGAAGGCATCGATGACGATTCGGGTCACGGCCCGCATCTGACCATCAGCTACAAGGCGCCGTCTCCGCTGCCATCGGTGGCCATTGAACCGATCGAGTGGACAGTCGATGAACTGCTGCTGGTCCGCGGCTGCGGCCAGCCGTATCGGTATGAAGTGGTTGGTCGCTGGCCGCTTGCGGCAGCGCTCGAGCCGCCTCAGCGGCAATTTGGTTTGCTTTAAGGACGTGCAAGTGGAGTTGGACCTTGCGCGTCAGTAACCGGTTCGTCGAATTGGCGGGCACTTAGCCTCTCTCCCCTCGCGGGAGAGGGGTTGGGGAGAGGGGGCGCGATGAACCAGCAACAGTTCGCCAAATATCTACGTCTGAACATGACGGAAGCCGAAAGGCTGTTGTGGAAGCATTTGAGGGCGCATCGCCTGGATGGTCAGAAGTTTCGACGCCAGCAGCCGATCGGGCCTTATGTGGTGGACTTCGTACATCTTGGCGCGAAAGTGATCGTTGAGGCAGATGGAGGCCAGCACAATGAAAGCGAGTCGGACGAAGTGCGCGACACCTGGTTGAGAGGTCAGGGCTTCAAGGTGCTGCGCTTCTGGAATGATCAGATTCTGCAGAGCACGGACAGCGTTTTGGATTTGATTTGGGCGGCGGTATCCCCCTCTCCCCCCGGCCCCTCTCCCGCGAGGGGAGAGGGGTGACTAAAGCAATTAACGATTACAACCGAGCTGACTTCTCATGACTCACGTTCCGCAGATCAAAATCCCCGCCACCTACGTCCGCGGCGGCACCAGCAAAGGCGTGTTCTTCAAGCTCACGGACTTGCCCGAGCGTTGCCAGGTCGCGGGCGAGGCACGCGACAAGCTGCTGCTGCGGGTCATCGGTTCGCCTGATCCCTACGGCGCGCAGATCGACGGCATGGGCGGCGCCACGTCTTCGACCTCGAAGACCGTGATCCTCACCAAGAGCACGAAGGCCGATCACGACGTCGACTACATGTTCGGTCAGGTGTCGATCGACAAGGCCTTCGTCGACTGGTCCGGCAACTGCGGCAATCTGACGGCGGCGGTCGGTTCGTTCGCGATCAGCAACGGCTTGGTCGATGCCGCGCGGATTCCGCAGAACGGCATCTGCACGGTGCGCATCTGGCAGGTGCAGATCCTGAAGACGATCATCGCCCACGTGCCGATCAGCAACGGCGCGGTGCAGGAGACCGGCGATTTCGAGCTCGACGGCGTGACCTTCCCGGCGGCCGAGGTGCAGATCGAGTTCCTCGATCCGGCCGACGACGGCGATGGCGACGGCGGCGGGTCGATGTTCCCGACCGGCAATCTGGTCGACGATCTCGAAGTGCCTGGCATCGGCACCTTGAAGGCGACGATGATCAACGCCGGTATCCCCACTGTGTTCATCAACGCGGCGGAGATCGGCTACACCGGCACCGAGCTGCGCGAAGCGATCAACACCAAGCCGGAAGTGCTCGCGAAGTTCGAGACCATCCGCGCGTACGGCGCGCTGCGCATGGGCCTGATCAAGGATGTGTCCGAAGCGGCCAAGCGCCAGCACACGCCGAAGGTGGCGTTCGTGGCGCCGCCGACCGACTACGTCTCGTCGAGCGGCAAGTCGATCAAGGCCGGCGAGATCGATCTCAACGTCCGCGCGCTGTCGATGGGCAAGCTGCATCACGCGATGATGGGCACGGCGGCGGTGGCGATCGGCACCGCGGCGGCGATTCCCGGCACCCTGGTCAATCTCGCAGCCGGTGGCGGCGCAAGGACGGCGGTGCGCTTTGGTCATCCATCCGGCACCTTGCGGGTGGGTGCGGAAGCGACGCAAGAGAACGGTCAGTGGGTGGTCAAGAAAGCGATCATGTCGCGCTCCGCCCGCGTGCTGATGGAGGGCTGGGTGCGAGTGCCGGGCGACTCGTTCTGAGCCTGCCGAGCCGTTGATGCGCCGAAAGCCCGGATGGCGCGAGTCGTCCGGGCTTTTCTGCTGTCTGCGATACCGCGGCTATTTGCGGAAGATCGATTTCGGCAGCATCGCGTGCACGCCCTTGGTGCCGTCAACCGCCTCGGAGATGATCAGGTCCATCGCCGCGCTGCACAGCATGTAGGCGTCATCCCGCGACAGGCCCTTGGTGGTCGCCAGGAAGTCGACCATGTCACTGGTCGCCAGGCGGGCCGCTTCATCGAGATCGGGATTCAGGCCGATGCTCATGTAGTGGGTCGCGGTTTCCGCGCGTGGACCTTTGAGCGCCTTGTTCTTGTGCAGGATGATCTGCACTTCGCCTTTCAGCGAGGCTTCCACGGCCGACAGGCAGACCTCGCCGTGGCCCTGCACGGCGTGGCCGTCACCGATCGATACCAGCCCGCCCGAGCTCTGTACCGGCAGGAACACGGTGCTGCCGGCACCGAGATCGCGATTGTCGAGATTGCCGCCGAACACATCCGGCGGGCCGCTGGGCACTCTGCCGCGGCTGGCGGCCGGGGCCACCGCGATCACGCCCCAGAACGGCTTGACCGGCACTTCGACGCCCGGCGCGTATTCGACGCTCTGGCGCTTCATGTCGATCCACAGCACGCGGTCTTTCTGGTAATCGAATTCGTCGGGCAGCACGCCGCGCTTGGGGCGAAAGCCCTGGCCGGCGATCGGCAGCCGCACCTCCACCGAACGAATGCGGATTTCCAGCACGTCGCCGGGCTCGGCACCGCGGACCAGGATCGGCCCGTTCAAGGTGTGGTCGCCGCGGCTGGCGCCTTCGACGCCCTCGAAGGCCGCGTACAGCTCTTTCGGAATCTTGTCCTTCGGTACGCCCAGATTCTCGAAGTAGCGCGGATTGCCGCTGGCGGTTTCCAGACGCACGATGTCGCCGGAGTCGATGCTCAGCACCGGCGGCAGCGAGGCATCGAAGAAGCCGCGATGCACGGTCGTCGGCGTCGCCTTCAGGTCGTGCACCGTCGGCGCGGCCTGCGCCGGCGCTGCTGCCTGCAGGAACAGCGCGGCAGGGATTGCCAGGACTGCGAGCATTTTCAAGGTCGTCTCCGGTAGCGTCCAGTGCGGAACGGAACGGCCGCACTGCCCTGTAGACGGCCTCGCCCGTGGATACCCGACCTTGAAGGCCTCTGCGGCGAACGTCGACGGTGGCCCGTTTCTGGCTTGAATTCGGCGCTGGCAGTCCCACCGTGCCATCTCGGAATAGAATCGCGTTTTAGAGGTGAACCATGCCGTTCTACGAATACGCCTGTACCAACTGCGGCAAGCCGACGACGATCCTGCAGAAGCTGTCCGATCCGCCGGCCGTCGATTGCCCGGCTTGCCACACGCCCAGCCTGACCAAGCAGATTTCCGCCGCCGGCTTCCGCCTTAAGGGCGCGGGTTGGTACGAGACCGATTTCAAGTCGGACAACAAGCGCAATCTCGCCGGCGACAGTGCCGAAAGCGCCGTCAAGCCTGACAAGGTTGCCGACAAGCCAGCCGCTGCGCCCGCTGCTGCGGCGCCCGCTGCTCCTCCGGCACCGACCACGCCGGTTGCCTGAGCCGGTGAGCGACCTCGGCGAGCCGCTGCCGGAAGCGTCGCCGCCGCCCGAACCTGCGCCGCGCCTGCTGCGCGTGGTTCTGCGGCAATGGTTCTTCGCCGGGCTGCTGATCTGGGTGCCGTTGGCGGCCACCTTGCTGGTGATCCGCTTCCTGATCGGCCTGCTCGATACCAGCCTGCTGCTGATCCCGCCGTCGCTGCGCCCGGATTTCCCCGGGCTCGGCGTGTTCCTGAGCGTTGGCCTGGTGTTTGGCACCGGCGCGCTGGCGGCGAATTACCTCGGCGGACGGCTGCTGCACTGGGCCGAGGAAATGCTGTTCCGCATTCCGCTGGTGCGGACCCTGTACGGCGGCGTCAAGAAACTCGCCGAGACGTTGTTCTCGCGGGAATCGACGGCGTTCAAGCGCGTGGTGCTGATCGAATGGCCGCGCGCCGGGCTGTGGACGATCGGCTTCCAGGCAGGAGATCCGCTGAAAGTGGTGCGTGAAGCCACCGGCCAGGATCTGATCCCGGTGTTCGTGCCGACCACGCCGAACCCGACCGGCGGTTTCATCATGCAGGTGCCGGCCGCCGAACTGAAATTCCTCGATGTGACGGTCGAGGAAGGCATGCGCTACATCATCTCGCTCGGCGTCGTCGCGCCCGGCACCACGCCGGCCGTTACGCAATCGGGGCTGCCCGTCAGCCCGCGCTGAAGCGCCTGACGTACAATCGCCGCCCTGTTCATATCGTTGTGTGATTTCGATGATGCGTTCCCATTATTGCGGCCAGGTCACTGAAGCGCTGACCGGCCAGACCGTCCAGGTTTGCGGCTGGGTCCAGCGCCGCCGCGACCACGGTGGCGTGATCTTCATCGACCTGCGCGACCGCGAAGGCCTGCTGCAGATCGTCTTCGATCCGGACAACGCCGAAACCTTCGCCGCCGCCGAACGCCTGCGCAGCGAATACGTCGTGCAGATCACCGGCCTGGTTCGCGCCCGTCCGGAAGGCACGGTCAACGCCAATCTGCCGACCGGCCGCATCGAAGTGCTCGGCCGCTCGGTGGAAGTGCTGAACAAGTCGGAAACGCCGCCGTTCCAGCTCGACGATGATTCGGTGGGCGAGGAAACGCGCCTGAAGTATCGCTACATCGATCTGCGCCGGCCGCTGATGCAGAAGAACCTGCGCCTGCGTCACGACGTGATCCGCCGCATCCGCAACAAGATGGACGAGCTCGGCTTCATCGACGTCGAGACGCCGATCCTGACTCGTGCCACGCCGGAAGGCGCGCGCGACTATCTGGTGCCGAGCCGCACGCACGAAGGCAAGTTCTTCGCGCTGCCGCAGTCCCCGCAATTGTTCAAGCAGCTGCTGATGATGGGCGGGCTGGACCGTTACTACCAGATCGCCCGCTGCTTCCGCGACGAGGACTTGCGCGCCGATCGCCAGCCGGAATTCACCCAGCTCGACGTCGAGACCTCGTTCCTGTCGATGGAAGAGATCATGGCGTTGATCGAAACCATGTTCGTCGACCTGTTCCAGTCGGTCATGAATGTCGACCTGGGCAAGCTCCCGCACATGAGCTACGCCGACGCGATGGGCCGCTTCGGCTCGGACAAGCCGGATCTGCGCAACCCGCTGGAACTGGTCGAGATCAAGGATCTCGTCGCCGATTCCGAGTTCAAGGTGTTCGCCGCACCGGCTGCCGACCCGAAGAGCCGCGTGGTGGTCATGCGGGTGCCGGGTGGCGGCAAGATTCCGCGCTCGCAGATCGACGATTACACCAAGATGGTCGGCCAGTACGGCGCCCGCGGCCTGGCCTGGATCAAGGTCAACGAGTGGACCGCGAAGGGCCGTGACGGCCTGCAGTCGCCGATCGTCAAGAACCTGTCCGATGCTGCACTCGCCGGCATCATCAGCCGCAGCGGCGCCGTCGACGGTGATCTGCTGTTCTTCGGTGCCGACAAGTACAAGATCGTCTGCGACGCCATGGGCGCGCTGCGCATCAAGGTGGGCCTCGACCACGGTTTCACCGCGCAGGGCTGGCGCGCGCTTTGGGTGGTCGACTGGCCGATGTTCGACGAGGACGAAGGCCGCTGGGTGGCGCTGCATCATCCGTTCACCGCGCCCAAGGTGTTCGACGTTGCCGACATCGAAGCCAACCCGGGCACCGTGCTGTCGCAGGGCTATGACCTGGTGCTGAACGGCGTGGAAGTGGGCGGCGGTTCGGTCCGTATCCATCGCGCCGATGTGCAGAGCGCGGTGTTCCGCCTGCTCGGCATTTCCGATGAGGAAGCTCGCGAGAAGTTCGGCTTCCTGCTCGATGCGCTGAAGTTCGGCGCGCCGCCGCATGGCGGTATCGCGCTGGGTCTGGACCGTCTGGTGATGCTGATGACCGGCGCCCAGTCGATCCGCGAAGTGATCGCTTTCCCGAAGACCCAGACCGCCCATTGCCCGCTGACCAATGCCCCCGGCACGGTCGACGGCAAGCAGCTGCGCGAACTGTCGATCCGTTCCACTGTCTCTCCGGCAGCGGCTCCGCGTGCCGTTTCCGTTACCGAGGCCTGAGGTCCAATGATCAAGTTTCGCCTGTCGGCTGTGCGTCTTCTGTTGCCGCTGCTGTTTGGAGCGAGCCTGCTCGGTCTGTCGGGCTGCGATCCGATCGGCAGCGGTGCCGGTCCGGTCCGTCTGGTCGTCAATTCGCCGGACGGCACAACCGATGCCGCGGCCGGCCGGGTGTTCCAGTGTCTGCGCACCGGTGTTTCGGCAACCCTGATCTTCGATGACGGTGGTCTCGCCGACTTCACCCAGCGGGTGCGCTGGACCAGCTCGAACCCGGAAGTGCTGCGCATCAGCAATGGCGATGAACCGTTGCCGTCGCCGGCAGTCGGTTTCTACCAGCCGGGTGTGGTGACGCCGGTCGCGCCGGGCACTTCGACGGTCACTGCGACGTTCAGCGGCTTCTCCGACTCGATCGTCATCACCGTCGGCACCCCGAGCGGCTTCTTCGTCCAGGCCAAGAATCCGCAGACCAATATCGCCACCGATATTCCCGGTGGTGCAATGCGCATCGGTCCGAACACGGCCATCGATCTCGACGTCCAGGCGATCCTCGACGGGGCGACAGTCAATGTCGATGCGGCTGCGGCTTGGGCATTCGTGACGCCGAACACCGCGGTTGCGACGATCGATCCAGCCAGTGGCGTGATCGTCGGAGTCGCCGCTGGTGATCCGCTGACCGCCCGCGTCTCGTTCGCGTCCTGCTCGAACACCGTGGACACCGCGATCACCGTGGCGCCGATCACGGCGATCACCATGGTGCCGCCGCCGGCGCTGGCCAGCGATCCCCTGATCGTCGGCAATACCCAGCCGTTCACCGTGCTGGCCGACTTCGGCGACGGTGGACCGCAGCAGGACATCAGCCTTCAGGCGGTGTACACGTCGACGAACACGGCGGTCGCGGCATTCAATCTGGTACCCGGCATCACCAACCTGCTCAGCTCGCTGACGGCGGGATCGACCGATGTCAGTGCCACGTTTACCGTCGGCAAGACGGCCACCGCCGACGGGACGGTGTTCCCGACGCAGGTGGTATCGGTCTCCACGGCGGTCGACGTGCTGAACGGTATCTCGATGGCGCCGGCCGAAGTGACGTTCCCGGCCGGCAGCAACCTGATCACGCCGCTGGTCGTCACCGGTACCTACGCCAGCGGTAAGACGCAGGACGTCACGCGCCGGACCTTGTTCACCTCGGAAAACACGGCCATCGTCAACGTCAGCAACAACACCCAGACCGCCGGCCAGGTGGTTTCCGGTGGTCCGACCGTTGGCACCGCGAAGATCACCGCCTCGGTGGCCAATCCGACCGATACCGCGGGCACGATGCCGTTCACTGCTACCGCATCATTCACGACGACCGCCGCGCCTACACCCGCGCCCTGAAGACGTAGCAGGGACGGTTCCAGGCCGGATGGCACCATCGACGATGGTGCCATCCGGTCGGAGCAGCGCTCGGGCGGGGTAGTTCGACTAAAATGACGCACTGCCGCACAGCGCCGCTGGCGGCGATCGAAGGAGGTCCGGCATGTCAGCCGCTTTGAAGATCGATCAGTTCAACCTGCTGGACGACGAGTCCTGCGATGCCCGCATCGAGGCCGCGAAAGCGATTCTCGGCGATCGTCTGGCCATTCTCGGCCACCATTACCAGCGCGACGAAGTGTTCAAGCACGCCCATTTCTCGGGTGATTCGCTGAAGCTGTCGCAGCTTGCCGCCAAGACCACGGCCGAATACATCGTGTTCTGCGGCGTGCATTTCATGGCCGAAGTCGCCGACATCGTCACCGACGGCCAGCGCAACGTGATCCTTCCCGATCTCGCCGCCGGCTGTTCGATGGCCGACATGGCGAACCTGGTCAAGGTCCGCAAGTGCTGGGAAGAGTTGTCTGCGATCCTCGATCCGGACGAGAAAGTCACGCCGGTCACTTACATCAATTCGGCGGCCGATCTCAAAGCCTTCTGCGGCAACCACGGCGGCATCGTCTGCACGTCGAGCAATGCCCGCGCGGTGCTCGAATGGTCGTTCGGCCGGCGCGAGAAAGTGCTGTTTTTCCCGGACCAGCACCTCGGCCGCAACACCGGCCTGACCATGGGCATCCCGCTCGAGCAGATGGTCACCTGGGACTTCATGAAGCCCCGCGGCGGCCTGACCGACGACGAGATCCGCAACGCCCGGATCATTCTCTGGAAGGGCTTCTGCTCGGTGCACCAGATGTTCCATCCGGCGCAGATCGAGAAATTCCGCCGGGAAGTGCCGAACGGCCACGTCATCAGCCATCCGGAGAATTCCTACGAGGTCTGTCAGGCCTCGGATTTCGTCGGTTCCACCGAATACATCCTGCGCATCGTCCGCGCCGCCGAGCCGGGTTCGCACTGGCTGGTCGGCACCGAACTGAATCTGGTCAACCGTCTCCGCGACGAGATGAAGCCGAAAGGCGTGACCGTGCAGTTCATGTCGCCGATGGTCTGCATGTGCTCGACGATGTTCCGCACCGATCCGCAGCATCTCGCCTGGGTGCTCGACAACCTGGTCGCCGGCCAGGTCGTCAACCGCATCCGGGTGCCGCAGGAGATCGCCGTGCCGGCTCGGCGCGCGCTCGATCTGATGATGGAAGTCGTCGACTGATCTGTCTGGCGATGGCGTGAGGCGTAAAGGCCGAACGCCGTCGCCGTTTTGCCTCGCCCCAATCACGTACTACTCCACGCCTCACTCAGAAGCCCATGTTCACCAACGCTCCGTCACTCGCCCAGTCCGACCCCGAACTCAACGCCGCCCTGGTCGCCGAAGCCGGCCGTCAGGAGGCGCATATCGAGCTGATCGCGTCCGAGAACTACGCCAGCCCGGCCGTGATGGAAGCGCAGGGCGGCCAGCTGACCAACAAGTACGCCGAGGGTTATCCGGGCAAGCGCTATTACGGCGGCTGCGAGTTCGCCGACGTTGCCGAGCAGCTGGCGATTGATCGCGTCAAGCAGCTGTTCAACTGCGATTACGCCAACGTGCAGCCGCATTCCGGCGCACAGGCGAACGCGGCGATCTTCCTGTCGCTGGTCAATCCGGGCGATGTGGTGATGGGCATGAACCTGGCGCAGGGCGGTCATCTGACCCACGGCCATCCGGCGAATTTCTCCGGCAAGCAGTACAAGATCGTGCCCTACGGTCTGGACCCGGAAACCGGCCTGATCAACTACGACGAGATGGAGCGTCTGGCGCTGGAGCACCAGCCGAAGCTGCTGATCGGCGGCTTCTCGGCGTACTCGCGAGTCAAGGACTGGAAGCGGATGCGCGAAATCGCCGACAAGGTCGGCGCCTATTTCTGGGTCGACATGGCGCATGTCGCCGGTCTGGTCGCTGCCGGCGAATACCCGAGCCCGCTGCCGTACGCCCACGTCGTCACCAGCACCACGCACAAGACGCTGCGCGGCCCGCGCGGCGGCATCATCCTCGCGCAGGGGCAGGGCGAGGAACTGTACAAGAAGCTCAATTCGGCGGTGTTCCCCGGCATCCAGGGCGGCCCGCTGATGCACGTCATCGCCGCCAAGGCGGTGGCCTTCCGCGAAGCGCTGCAGCCGTCGTTCAAGGTCTATCAGAAGCAGGTCGTCGCCAATGCCCGCGCGATGGCCAAGGTGTTCCTCGATCGCGGTTACAAGGTGGTGTCGGGCGGTACCGACAACCATCTGTTCCTGCTCGATCTGGTGGCCAAGAACATCACCGGCAAGGACGCCGAAGCTGCGCTCGGCAAGGCGCACATCACCGCCAACAAGAACTCGGTACCGAACGATCCGAAGTCGGCGTTCGTGACCTCGGGCCTGCGCCTCGGCTCGCCGGCCTCGACCACGCGCGGCTTCAGGGAAGCGGAAATGGCCTCGGTCGCCGGCTGGATCGCCGACATCGTCGATGCGATGAGCAGCGGCGGTGACGTCGATGCCACGGTGCTGCGCGTGCGCGGCGAAGTCGAAGCGCTGTGCACGCGCTTCCCGGTCTATCGCGCCCTGAAAAAGGCTGCGTGAGCCGATGAACAGGGCATTGCTGCGCTACCTGTCGTCCTCGAACTGAGGTCGGCGCGCGCGTGCAATGCCCGTTCTGCAAAGCCACCGACACCCGGGTCATCGACTCGCGGCTGTTCGAGGACGGCACCCAGGTTCGCCGCCGCCGCGAGTGCCCGGTCTGCGATGCCCGCTTCACGACCTACGAGCGCGCGCTGCTGCAGATGCCTTACGTGCTCAAGCGTTCGGGCACGCCGGAACCCTTCGACGAGGACAAGCTGCGCCGCGGCATCGAGCACGCGATCTTCAAGCGGCCGGTGCCTCCGGACAAGGTCGATCACGCGATCGAGAACGTGATGCGTCGCTTGCGCGCGGTCAACGAACGCGAAGTGGCATCGATGCGGATCGGCGAATGGGTGATGGACGAATTGCGCGATCTCGACCACGTTGCCTATGTGCGCTTCGCGTCGATCTATCGCTCGTTTCAGGACGTCAACGCCTTCCGCGAAGAGATCAACCGCCTGGAACAGTTGCCGACGCCGGAAGCCCGGCGCAGCCAGTTGCCGCTGATCGCCGCTGAACTGCCCGCCGCGGAAGCGATCGCCGCCGCCACCGCCAAGCGCCTCGCCACCGAACACGAAAAGCCTGCCAGGGCGACCAAGCGGGTCAAGTGAGCGAGTCGCCAATCGAGCCGCGGACGTTCATGGCCCGCGCATTGGCGCTGGCCGCGCAGGGCCGAGCGACGACTCATCCCAATCCCAGGGTCGGCTGCGTGATCGTTCGCGATGGGCGAATCATTGGTGAAGGCTGGCATCAACGCGCTGGGGAGCCGCATGCCGAAGTATTCGCGCTCCGATCTGCTGGCGAGCTAGCGCGTGGCGCCGATGTCTACGTGAGTTTGGAACCCTGCGCCCATCACGGCCGCACGCCGCCCTGTGCCGATGCGCTGATCGCCGCCGGCGTTGCCCGCGTGTTCGCGGCCGTTGGCGACCCATTCGATAAGGTCGCCGGCAAGGGCTTTGCAAAGCTGCGCGCGGCCGGTATCGAATGCGCCTCCGGGCTGATGGAAACCGAAGCGCGCGCCCTGTGCCGCGGCTTCCTGTCACGCATCGAACGCGGCCGGCCCTGGGTGAGCTTGAAGCTGGCGATGAGCCTCGACGGCCGCACCGCGATGGCCAATGGCGAAAGCCGCTGGATCACCGGCGAGCAGGCGCGCGCGGACGTGCACCGCCTGCGCGCCGAAGCCGGCGCGGTGCTCAGCAGCAGCGAAACAGTGCTCGCCGATGATCCCGAGTTGAATGTTCGTTTGCCGACCGATTATTTCTGGCCTCGTCATGCCTTCCCTGGCGAGGCCGGTCACGCCGATCGACCCCCTGCGACGCCATCCCTAGCGTCGCCTGCCGGAGGGAACAGTGCCATTCAAGGCACTGTTCCTTATCTCCGGCAGCCGGATCGCATCGTGCTCGACAGTAGCGCCCGCGTGCCGACGACGGCGAAGGTCTGGCGTGAAGGTGCGAGGCGTTTTTGGCTGACCGCCGAAGCCGGCATGAACGCAGCCGAAAACGTCGAAACCGTAGTCATGCCGCGCGACGCCAACGGCCAGGTCGACTTGGCCGCAGCACTGGCTTTCCTCGCCACGCGCGACATCAACGAAGTGCTGGTCGAATGCGGCCCGCGCCTCGCCGGAAGCCTGCTGCGCGCGAATCTCGTCGACGAGCTGATCGTCTACGCGGCTCCCAAACTGCTTGGTGACGCCGCCCGCGGGCTCGTCCGCCTGCCGGGCCTGGAGCGACTGGCCGATCATGTGGCGCTGGCATTCACTTCGGCCGAGCTGCTCGGCCCGGATCTCAAAATCACCGCTCGCCTGACGAGCAAGGGAAGTTAAGGATGTTCACTGGAATCGTCGAAGCGCTGGGGCGCATCGAAAAGCTGGAAGCGGTCGGCGGTGATGTGCGCCTGACCATCGCCACCGACGGCGCCTATCTGGATGGCGTCAATCTCGGCGATTCGATCGCCTCCAACGGCGTCTGCCTGACGGCCGTCGCGCTGCCGCGCAAGGCGTTTGTCGCCGATGTTTCGGTGGAGACATTGGACGCGACCACTGCGCGCAGCTGGGTCGCCGGCACGCCGCTGAATCTCGAGCGGGCGCTGACCGCGCACAAGCCACTCGGCGGCCACATGATGTCCGGGCATGTCGACGGCGTCGGCCATCTGGTCGAGAAACACGTCGATGCGCGCTCCTGGCGGCTGACGTTCGAAGCGCCGCAACTCATCGCCCGCTACATCGCCCGCAAGGGCTCGATCGCGATCGACGGAGTAAGCTTAACGGTCAATGCAGTGGCCGGCAGCCGGTTTGAAGTGAATATCGTGCCGCACACCTGGGAAAACACGACGCTGGGCGCGCTGGTGCCGGGCAGCAAGGTCAACCTCGAAGTCGATCTGATTGCCCGTTACCTCGAACGCCTGCTGGAGGCGAGACAAGCATGAGCAAGATCAGCAGCATCCATCCGATTTCCGAAGCTCGCGCTGCCGACGCGCGCGGGCGCACGCTCGATCCGATCGAAGACATCGTTGCCGACATCCGCGCCGGCAAGATGGTCGTGATCATGGACGACGAGGATCGCGAGAACGAAGGCGATCTGATCATGGCGGCGAGCCTTTGCCGCGCCGAGGACATCAACTTCATGGCGCGCTTTGGCCGCGGCCTGATCTGCCTGACCCTGACCGCCGAACGCTGCCGCCAGCTGCGTCTGCCACCGATGGTCGCTTATGGCGACGACCTGCATCAGACCGCGTTCACGGTGTCGATCGAAGCCTCGAAAGGCGTGACCACCGGCATTTCCGCGCATGACCGTGCCCACACGGTGCAGGCCGCGGTGAAGGCCGATGCGCGTCCGGAAGATCTCGTCCAGCCCGGCCACATCTTCCCGCTGATGGCCCAGCCGGGCGGCGTGCTGACCCGCGCCGGTCATACCGAAGCCGGCTGCGATCTGGCCCGCCTCGCCGGTGTCGAGCCGGCCTCGGTGATCGTCGAGATTCTCAACGACGACGGCACCATGGCCCGCCGTCCGGATCTGGAAGTGTTCGCCCGCGAGCACGGCCTGAAGATCGGCACCATCGCCGATTTGATCCGCTACCGCCTGCATCACGAGCACACCATCGAGCGCGTTGCCGAAACCACGGTGCATACCGAGTTCGGCGATTTCCGCCTGGTCACCTACCAGGATGCGGTCGAGAACACGCTGCACATGGCGATGGTGTGCGGTACGGTCGATGCGGAAACGCCGACCCTGGTCCGCGTCCACATCGGCAACCTGCTGTCCGACGTGCTCTGCGTCGAGCACAGCGATTTCTCCTGGCCGATCCGCAAGGCGCTGCAGCGCGTGGCCGAAGCGGGCAGCGGGGTCATCGTGCTGCTGCGCAAGAACAGCTCGCCGCGCGATGTCGTCAAGCAGATCGTTTCCCTGAGCACGCCGCACGCTTCGGCGCCGTCGCAGACCTCGGACGAGGCGCAGACCCTGCGCACCTACGGCATCGGCGCGCAGATCCTCACCGACCTCGGCGTGCGCAAGATGCGCGTGCTGTCCGGCGCGCCGCGCAAGATGCAGGCACTGTCCGGCTTCGGTCTCGAAGTCGTCGAATACGTTCATACCCACTGATGTCCACCGCAGAGCGCTCCGTGCCCAAAGCCGTCAAGAAAGCTGTCCAGAAAGCTACGGTGAAGCTGCCGCAGCCTGTCGCTCACAAGGGCGCCCACAAGAGTGGCTACGCCGCGCCGCCGAAGCCGGAGAAAGGCGAGTTCAAAGGCAAGCGTATCGCCGTGGTCGCGACGCGGTGGAACGTCGAAGTTGTCGAAGCGCTGACCGTCGGCGTTCACAAGTGTCTGAAGGACTGGGGCGTGTCGCCGCGCAGCGTGCAGTCGTTCATGGTCCCCGGCGCTTTCGAGCTGCCGCTGGCGGCCTCGGCGCTGATGGACAGCGGCAAGTTCGATGGCGTGGTGGCACTCGGCGCGGTGATCCGCGGCGATACGCCGCACTTCGAGTTCGTTGCCGGCGAATGCTCCCGCGGCCTGCGCGAAGCGGCGCAGATCTACGGTGTTGCGCTCGGCTTCGGCGTGCTGACCGTCAACACGGCGGAGCAGGCTTACGAGCGCTGCAAGCCGGGCAAGGAAAACAAGGGCTACGAAGCGGCCGCCGCGATGCTCGAGATGATTCGCCTGCTGGATTCGATCGATGTCTGAGCCTGTGCCCAGCCATTCACCGAACAGTTCAGCCAGCAACGCTGCCAGCTTGGGTGTCAACCCGACCAGCCGTCGCGGCCTGGCCCGGCGTCTGACCGTGCAGGCGGTCTACCAGTGGATTCTCAATCAGACCGCGCCGGAAACCCTGATCAAGGAATTCCGCGAAATGCCGGACGGCCTCGGCCGTGCCGACCCGGAATACTTCGGTGAACTGCTGCGCGGCACCGTCGCCGATGCCGCAACGCTGACCACGCAGATCGTGCCGCATCTCGATCGCCCGCTGAATCAGCTCGATCCGGTCGAATATGCAGTGCTGCTGATGGCCGTGTACGAGCTGAACAACCGGCCGGAAGTGCCGTATCGCGTGGTCGTCAACGAAGCCGTGAACCTGGCCAAGGTGTTCGGTGCCGAAGACGGCTACAAGTTCGTCAACGGCGTGCTCGACAAGATCGCGCGCCAGGTGCGGGCCACCGAAATCGGCGGCTGAGCAAGCGCGCGCTCGGCCGATCCATGGACGAGTTCGCACTGATTCGCCGTTACTTCGCGCCACTGAGCCCAGCGGCCGAAGGCGTGGTGCTCGGCATCGGCGACGATGCCGCGATCCTTGCGCCACCAGCCGGCCATGAGCTGCTGATGACCAGCGACACCCTGGTCGCCGGTCGGCATTTCCCGCTAACCACTGCGCCGTACGACATCGGCTGGAAAGCGCTGGCCGTGAACCTGTCCGACCTCGCGGCGATGGGCGCCGAGCCACTCTGGTTCCTGTTGGCGCTGACCCTGCCGCAACCCGATGAAGCCTGGCTCGCCGGCTTCGCGGCTGGCCTCGGCAGCTTGGCCCGCAAGCACGGCATTGCGCTGGTCGGCGGTGACACCACGCGCGGCAATCTGTCGATCACGATCACCGCTGTCGGGTCGGCGCCCGCGGGTTCCGCGTTGTGCCGCGATGGCGCCAAGCCCGGCGATCAGATCTGCGTCACCGGCACGCTTGGCGATGCCGCGCTGGGTCTGAGATTGAATGGCATTGAAAGCCGTTCGCCCTGCGCACAGGACGAACATGATCTCGTCGCACTGCGTGCGCGGCTGGATCGGCCAGTGCCACGCATCGAAGCAGGCCTCGCGCTTCGGGGATTCGCAAATGCCGCGATCGATCTGTCCGACGGCCTCGCTGGCGATCTCGGCCATGTGCTCGCGGCCAGCGGTGTCGGTGCCGGTCTTCGGGCGGATGCGCTGCCGATGTCCGAAGCTTTCGCCCGACAGGCCGAAGCGGGCGACCGTCTCGCCTTGCAGGCCGCTGGCGGCGATGACTACGAACTCTGCATCTGCTTGTCGCCTGATCGTCTGGCCGCGGCACAGGCGGCCATCTCACCGTTACCGCTGACGGTGATCGGCACGATCAGCGCCGAACCCGGCCTGCGCTGGCATGCCGCCGATGGCGCATTGCTGGACCCCGAGTTGCACAGCTACCAGCACTTCGATGACCGCTGCTTACCTGATTGAGATCCTCCCGGCCATCCATGGCGAGACTGAGTTCCTTATCACCACCGCCGGCCCGGCCATCCATGGCCGGTCGTTCGCCGTCATCGCGAGACATGCTCGCGCAGCATGACGGCTCACCCATGATCGGCGTCTTCGACTCCGGCCTCGGCGGTCTGTCGGTGCTGCGCGAGATCGTTGCCAGGCGTCCGGATATGTCGGCGATCTATGTCGCCGATTCCGGCCATTGCCCCTACGGTGTGAAGTCCGCCGATCAGATCATCGAGCGGGCGACGGTGATCACCGATTTCCTGCTCGCGCAGGGCGCGCAGCTGATTGTCGTTGCCTGCAACACGGCGACGATCGCCGCCGTCGAATACCTGCGCGCCAACTATTCGGTCCCCTTCGTCGGCATGGAGCCGGCGGTGAAGCCGGCCGTAGCCCGCACGCGCTCCGGCGTCATCGGCGTGCTGGCTACCGGTGCTGCGCTCGCCGGCAACAAGTTGCTGACCTTGATCGACCGCCATCGCGGCAGCGTTCGCGTGATCACCCAGCCTTGTCCGGGCTTGGTCGAGCAGGTCGAGGCCGGTGATCTCGATGGCCCGATTACCGTGGCGCTGCTGCGCGAGTACGCGCTGCCGCTGCTGGCGGCAGGTGCCGATACGCTGGTGCTCGGCTGCACGCACTATCCGTTTCTGCGCGAGGCGCTGGCGCAGATCGTCGGGCCGGACGTGGTGCTGCTCGATACCGGCGAGGCGGTTGCGAGGCGAGTCGACAGCCTGCTGCCAGCCGTTGATTCCGCCGCCGCGGCAGGTGCGCTTCGCTGGTACAGCTCGGGCGAGTTGCAGCAGATGAATCGCGTCGGCAGCTGCTTGTGGGGCGGTGCGATCAACGCGGATGCACTTACTGAAGACGACGGAGCCCGCTGAGCATGCAATCGAAATCGGCCCGCAACGCCTGGCGCCCGAACGCCCGCGAGATCATGACGTCGCCGGTGCATCTGCTCGCGTTCGGGCTTGGCAGTGGCCTGATGCCGAAAGGGCCGGGCACCGCCGGTACCGTGGTCGGCATTCCGCTGTTCCTGGCGATGATGCATCTGAGCCTGCCGGTCTTCGCTGCGCTGACCGTGGTGCTCTCGATCTTCGGCTGCTGGGTCTGCGGTGAATCGGCGCGCCGGCTCGGCGTGCATGACTACGGCGGCATCGTCTTCGATGAAATCGTCGGCTATGTGATCGCCGCCGCACCCTTGCTGCCAGTGCTGGCGCTGAACCGCCACGGGCTGTGGCCGGGACTGATCGCCGCGTTCGTGCTGTTCCGCATCTTCGATATCTGGAAGCCCTGGCCGATCAGCTGGCTCGATGCCAGGATGCAGGGCGGCGTCGGGATCATGGTCGATGATCTGGTCGCTGGCGTATTCGCGGCGCTGGTGCTGCTGGCTTTGCTGGCCATCTGAAGCCAAGGCGGTAAGCAGCCGTGTTCTGGCAATCCATCTGTACATCGTGCAGATTGGCGTCTCGGCCATTGCCGATTCAAGCAATCAAAATTGATGATTACCCGGAAAATCCGTATCGGCTGCGCCTCCGCGTTCTGGGGTGACACCAACACTGCAGCGGCGCAGTTGCTAAGCAAAGGTACGCTCGATTACCTGGTTTTCGACTACCTCGCCGAGATCACCATGTCGATCCTCGCCGCCAAGCGGATGAAGGATGCCAACGACGGCTATGCCACCGATTTCGTCGAGCACGTGATGGCGCCGCTGATGCCGGAGATCAAGCGGCAGGGCGTCAAGGTGGTCGCCAACGCCGGTGGCGTGAATCCGCTGGCCTGCAAGGCCGCGCTGGAAGCAGCGGCGGTGAAGGCCGGTGTCGATCTTCGGGTCGCGGTGGTGCTCGGCGATGACCTGATGCCACGCAAGCCGGCATTCGCCGATCTGGTCGAATGGGAAACCGGTGCTGCCGCGCCTGCGACCTTGCTGTCGATGAACGCCTACCTGGGTGCGATTCCGATCGCACGAGCGCTGGCGGCTGGTGCCGACATCGTCATCACCGGCCGCTGTGTCGATTCCGCGGTCGTGCTCGGGCCGTTGATGCACGAGTTCGGCTGGGCCGAGACCGATTACGACCGCCTGGCCGCCGGCAGTCTCGCCGGCCACATCATCGAATGCGGCGCGCAGTGCACCGGCGGCAACTTCACCGACTGGGAATTGGTGGCGCCGGGCTATACCGACATGGGTTTTCCGATCGTAGAATGCGCCGTCGATGGCAGCTTCGTCGTGACCAAGCCCGAGGGCACCGGCGGCCTCGTCTCGGTGCCCACCGTGCTCGAACAGATGCTCTACGAGATCGGCGATCCCCGCGCCTATCTGCTGCCGGACGTGTCCTGCGATTTCTCGGACGTTGCGCTCGAACAGATCGGGCCGGATCGGGTGCGGGTCAGCGGCGCGATCGGCCGGGCGCCGACAGCGAGCTACAAGGTCAGCGCCACCTATCCGGCCGGTATGCGCTGTGCCGCGCTGTTCATGATCGGCGGCATCGACGCGGCGAAGAAGGGCAGGGCCTCGGCGAACGCGATCATCGAGAAGGTGCGCCGGCAACTGCTCGAACAGAAGCTCGGTGATTTCACCGGCGTCGACATTCACTGCATCGGCGCAGAAGAAAGCTACGGCGCGCAGGCCCGGATTGCAGCGGCGGCAACCCGCGAAGTGGTGGTCAAGATCGCGGTTCAGCATCCGAACTCGAAAGCGACGCGCTTGTTCGCCCGCGAGATCGTCCAGGCAGCGACGGCGATGGCACCCGGCTACACCGGCTACTTCGGCGGCGGCCGACCGGAGCCGAGCATGATCCCGCGCCTGTTCACGACCCTGGTCGCGAAAGACCGGCTGGCGATCGAAGTGGTGATCGGCGATCAGCGTTTCCCGGTCGTGGTGCCGACCGCTGGCGGCTTCGTCCATCCGGGGCCGTCACGGGTCAGCGATGCGAAGATTCTGTCGAGTGACGAGACGGTGACCGTGCCGCTGATCCGGCTGGCAATCGCTCGGTCTGGCGACAAGGGCGACCACGCCAACATCGGCGTCGCCGCGCGCAAACCCGAGTTCCTGCCGGCGATCCGCGCGGCGCTCAGCGAAGCCGCCGTGGCCGGCTGGTTCGCCCAAGTGCTGGCGGCACCGGGCAAGGTCGAGCGCTGGGATCTGCCGGGTACATCCAGCCTGAATTTCCTGCTTCACCACGCGCTCGGCGGCGGCGGCGCGGCCAGTCTGCGCAGCGATCCGCAGGGCAAATGCTTTGCCCAGATGCTGCTCGAATTTCCGATCTTGGTGCCGGCGGCTCTGTTGATGGAACCAGCCTTGGTTCAATGATCTGGCAGCGGTCTGGCTGTTCCATCCGGCTTGGGATGCACAGTTCGGCGACCAGATAGTATGATTGCATACCAATTTTCGGCTGATCTGCATGTTGCAATGCGTCACGCGCGGGTACAATTGCCAACCCATACTCTGCAGTATCCATAACTAGCCACTGCCTGATTCGAGCCAACATGACTGTTGAACGCGATGTGATGGAGTACGACGTTGTCATCGTCGGTGCCGGCCCTGCCGGTCTTGCCGCCGCCTGCCGTCTGAAGCAGAAAGCCGCCGAAGCCGGGGGCGAAATTTCTGTCTGCGTGGTGGAAAAGGGCTCGGAAGTGGGTGCCCACATCCTGTCCGGCGCGGTGTTCGAGCCGCGTGCGCTGAACGAACTGTTTCCGAACTGGAAAGAGCTTGGCGCGCCGCTGGAAACGCCGGTCAAGCGCGACGACATCTATCTGTTCACCAGCGAATCGGCGTCGATCAAGCTGCCCGGCCTGTTCGTGCCTAAGACCATGCACAACGAAGGGAACTACATCATTTCCCTCGGCAAGCTGGTGCGCTGGCTGGCGACGCAGGCCGAAGGCCTCGGCGTCGACATCATTCCCGAGTTCGCCGCTCAGGACGTGATCATCGAAGACGGTATCGTTCGTGGCATCACCATCGGCGACAAGGGCGTCGATCGTCACGGCAACCAGACCGCCGATTTCGCGCCGGGCCCGGAACTGCGCGCCAAGTACACCTTCTTCGCCGAAGGCTGCCGCGGCCACATCGGCAAGCGTCTGCTCAAGGATTTCGCGCTCGACAAGGACGCCGATCCGCAGCACTACGGCATCGGCCTCAAGGAACTCTGGAAGATCGATCCTGCCAAGCATCAGCCGGGTCTGGTCGTCCACGGCGCCGGCTGGCCGCTGGGCCTCGGTTCGGAATCGACCGGTGGCTCGTTCCTGTATCACCTCGAAGACAATCTGATCGCGGTCGGTCTGATCGTCGATCTGTCCTACTCGAACCCGTATCTGTCGCCGTTCGACGAGTTCCAGCGCTTCAAGCAGCACCCGGTGATCAAGCAGCATCTGGAAGGCGGCGAACGTCTTTCCTACGGCGCGCGCGCAATTGCCAAGGGCGGCTACAATTCATTGCCGAAGATGGCGTTTCCGGGCGGCGCGCTGGTCGGTTGCGATCTCGGCACGATGAATTTCTCCAAGATCAAGGGCAGCCACACGGCGATGAAGTGCGGCATGCTCGCCGCCGAAGCCGCAGCCCAGGTGCTGCTGGCCGGCGCCGAGGGTGGCGACGTGCTGAGCGGTTATCCGACCGCGTTCAAGGCCAGCTGGCTGCATGAAGAGTTGTACTGCAGCCGCAATTTCGGCCCGGCGCTGCACAAGTTCGGCATCCTGTTCGGCGGCGCTTTCAACTGGGTGGACCAGAATCTGTTCGGCGGCAAGATTCCGCTGACCCTGCACGACACCACGCCGGACTATCTGACCCTGAAGCCGGCGGCGCAGAGCACCAAGATCGAATACCCGCGGCCGGACGGCAAGCTGACGTTCGACAAGCTGTCGTCGGTGTTCCTGTCCTCGACCAATCACGAGGAAGAGCAGCCGGTGCATCTGAAGCTCGCCGATCCGTCGATCCCGATCGACAAGAACCTGCCGATGTACGACGAACCGGCGCAGCGCTACTGCCCGGCCGGCGTCTACGAAGTGATCGGCGAGGGTGATGCCAAGCGCTTCCAGATCAACGCCCAGAACTGCGTGCACTGCAAGACTTGCGACATCAAGGACCCGGCGCAGAACATCACCTGGATCGCTCCGGAAGGCTCGGGCGGCCCCAACTACGCGGCGATGTAATCCGCACACACCGGCGCTCCGATGTCCGACATCCAGCATCTGCTCGACAATAACCGCCGCTGGGCGGCCGAGATTGATCGCACCCGTCCTGGCTTCTTCGCCGGGCTGGCCAAGCAGCAGGTGCCGGAATATCTGTGGATCGGCTGCGCCGATAGCCGGGTGCCGGCCAACGAGATCATCGGCCTCGATCCGGGCGGCGTGTTCGTTCACCGCAACATCGCCAACGTTGTGGTGCCGACCGATCTCAACTGCCTGTCAGTGCTGCAGTACGCGGTCGACGTGCTGAAGGTCAAGCACGTGCTGGTGGTCGGCCATTACGGCTGCGGCGGCGTCCGTGCGGCACTGGATGGCACCCGCGTCGGTCTCGCCGACAACTGGCTGCAGCATGTGCGCGACATTGCTTCCAAGCATCGCGAGCGTCTGACCGCGGAGTCGGACGACGATCGTCGCGCCGATCTGCTCTGCGAACTCAATGCTCTGGAGCAGGCGAGCCACATCTGCGAAACGACGATCGTTCGCGATGCCTGGGAACGCGGTCAGAACCTGCGCGTTCATGCCTGGGTCTATGGGCTCAAGGATGGTCTGGCTCGCGAGACCGGCTTCAGCGCCGGCAGCGCCGCAGAATTCGCACGTCTGCGGCAACATGGCGTCCCCGGCCTGACTGCCTGAGCCGTCATCGCGTCAGTCCCGGCAAACTTTCCCGCAAGTTTTTATTACCTCCCGTTGCCCGCTAGAGAGAAAAGATGAAAGCACTGGTCAGCGTCAAAAGAGTGATCGACTACAACGTTCGCATCCAGGTCAAGCCTGATGGCTCGGGCGTGGTCACGGACGGCGTCAAGCACAGCGTCAATCCGTTCGACGAAATCGCGATGGAAGAAGCGGTTCGTCTGAAAGAGAAAGGCAAGGTCACGGAAATCATCGCCGTCACCGTCGGTGGCGCGAAGTGCGAAGAAACCCTGCGCACCGCACTGGCCTTCGGCGCCGACCGCGCCGTGCACGTGAAGGTGGATGAAGAAATCCAGTCGCTGACCGCCGCACAGGCGCTGGCCGCCGTGTTCAAGAAGGAAGGCACCGAAATCTTCTTCCTCGGCAAGCAGGCGATCGACGACGATGCCGCGCAGACCGGCCAGATGGTTGCCGCACTGCTTGATCTGCCGCAGGCGACGTTCGCATCGAAGGTCGACATCGACGGCGGCAAGGCCACGGTCACCCGTGAAGTCGATGCCGGTCTGGAAACGCTGGAAATCGATCTGCCGGCGATCATCACCACCGATCTTCGCCTCAACGAGCCGCGCTATCTGAAGCTGCCGGACATCATGAAGGCGAAGAAGAAGCCGATCGAAGTGGTCAGCCTCGCCGATCTCGGCGTCACCGCCGCCGCCGCCCTGAAGCGCGTCAAGGTCGCCACCCCGCCGAAGCGCTCGAAGGGCGTGATGGTGAAGACGGTTGACGAACTGGTCACCGCGCTCAAGGGCAAGGGCCTGATCTAACCGTCTTCAACCTTAGGAGTATTTTCATGAGCAAGATTCTGATCATCGGCCAGCAGGCCGAAGGCAAGCTGAACAGCGGTATCGCCAAGGTCGTCAACGCGGCCAAGGCCATCGGCGGCGAAATCCATGTCGTCGTCTTCGCAGCCGATGGCAGCGCCGCTGCCGCCCAGGCCGCCGCCATCGACGGTGTCACCAAGGTCATCCAGATCGACCGCGCCGAGAACGACCACGGCCTCGCCGTGATCGTCGAGCCGCAGATCGTCGCCCTCGCCAAGACCGGTTACAGCCACGTGTTCGCGGCCGGCACCACCTTCGGCAAGGACCTGTTGCCGCGCGTTGCCGCCAAGCTCGGCGTGCAGCAGGTGTCGGACATCATGGCCGTGCACGGCGCCACCAGCTTCGATCGCCCGATCTACGCCGGCAACGCGATCCTCACCGTCGAAGCCCCGGCCGAGCCTTGCGTCGTCGCGACGATCCGTCTGGCCTCGTTCCAGGCAGCCGGCGATGCCGCCGCTGCCGCGCCGATCGAGAAGCAGACCCTCGACGTGACCCTGCCGACCCACACCCGCTTCGTGAAGCTGGAAGCGCAGAAGAGCGAGCGTCCGGAACTGCAGAGTGCCACTCGCGTGGTCTCCGGCGGCCGTGCGCTGGCATCGAGCGAGAACTTCTCGATCATCTACTCGCTGGCCGACAAGCTGAAGGCCGGCGTCGGCGCCTCGCGCGCTGCCGTCGACTCGGGCTACGTGCCGAACGACATGCAGGTCGGTCAGACCGGCAAGATCATCGCGCCGGAGCTGTACTTCGCGATCGGTATCTCGGGCGCGATCCAGCATCTCGCCGGCATCAAGGACGCGCGCACCATCGTCGCCATCAACAAGGATCCGGAAGCTCCGATCTTCGAAGTGGCGGACTACGGTCTGGTCGGCGATCTGTTCACGCTGGTGCCGGAACTCGAATCGAAGGTCTGATTCGCGGCAACATCGCTAGCTGAACCCACGAAGGCCGGGAAACCGGCCTTCGTCTTTTCTGCCGCAAGGAAGCAAGCGGTCTTGCCCGTCGGTTACTTGTCGGCGTTTGAAGCTCTAAGGCTCGCCGAGCTTCGGTCGCCAGTCGACAGCACCGAAGCGCGTCTGGCCCAGGAAGCTGTAGGCCAGGCTGAACACGCCGACTCTCTGGCGGGTATTGCCGGTCTCGACATAGCTCGCGTCACGGCGTGACATCGTGTACTTCAGGGTCAGGCCGTGCAGGTTGTAGATGCGCCCGGTCAGGCCGATTTCGGCGCGCAGGATGTTTTCTTCGCCCGACGTGTCCTTCGAGGCCAGGCTGCCGACGTAGTAATCACGCAGGGTCGCTTCGATCGACAGGCGATCGCCGAGGATCAGCCGCGAGGTCAGCAGCCCCTGGGGCGCGATGCCGTTGTGATAGTCACGCTCGCCGGCACCGCGGACCGCGCCTGCCGAGCCGTAACCGAGGCTGGCCAGCGCCGTGCTCTGCAATGCGATCGTGCGCGACAGCCACCACTGATTGGTGGTGCCGAGGCCGCCTGCAGTGGTCGACACCCGGAAGATCTGCGGCGAGATGTAGTCGTAGCTGCCATACAGGCCCCAGACGCCGCGCACGTTGGCGCCGGCCGAGTACGGTTCGCCAAGCAGCAGGCCGCGGGTGATGACGTTCTCGAAGACGTTGGCGGTCGAGGCCGTGAACTGGAAGTGGAAGTAGTCGAACGGCCGGTCGTAGCGGTAGTCCGGCTTGCCGGGCAGACCGTAGGCGATGGTGAAATCAGCCGTGCCTTCGCCGTTGCGATAGCTCTGCGGAATCACCGGGCCACCGACAGTGCGGTTGCTGTTGACGTTCGAGCTGACGTCGGCATCGAAGTTCACGCCCAGCTGCACACGCGTGTAGACCGCTGGCGCGTGGCTGCGGAACACGCCGTCGAAGCGGTCGCCATAGGCCGCACGGTTGAAGCCGGTGGACGGCGAGATCAGCGCCGCGGCGATCTCGCGCAGCACGCCCGGACGGCCGGTACCGCTTTCCAGCAGCAGGCTGGCCATGCGAAACAAAGGCTCGCCGAGGAAGCTGCCGCCGATACCGGTGGTGAACTGATCGTTGATCGACGGTGCCGTGGTTTCGCCGGCCAGCTCCCAGAACAGGCTGCCGAGCAGGGTGGCCGCCGAGGCCTGCCAGTAATCCAGACCGGCCGAGCGCGCGAAGCCGTGATACATCGAGCCCTGATACGGATGGCCGAACTGGTTGATCGCGAACGGATCATTGTCGACCACCCATTTGCCGCCGACGTTGCGGCGGATCGAATCCAGGGTGACGTTGTATTCGTCCTTGTCGACGAAGTAGCGGTCGACCCGATTCAGCAGCATGTCGAAAGTGATGATGTCGAAGGCCGTCAGCCAGTAGCTCTTGCCGTCGCCCTTGCCCCAGTTCAGCACCGGTTTCGGCGAGCCTTCTGCAAAGGCGTTCGGTGCCTTCTGCTGAGACGGGGTATTGAGCTTCGGATCGTCGGCTGGAAGCTGGCCGAAGCAGGGCAGGCTGCCGAGGCTGGTCAGCCCCAGGACACAACTCGCGACGGTCTGGCGGGTAATGCGCACCATCGGTGTGTCCTCGTAAGAACTTCGAGCTTAATCGTTAATCGTCAGCGTGCCGCGGCCGTTCCCCCGACCGCCCGCACGCAGAACACACAGATCGAGCGGATCAGCGCCTCGCGATCCTTGACCACTTCGCGAGCGGGGCCGATCGGCCCGACCAGCGCTTCGGTGTACGCGCCGACGATGCAGGCGGCGCTGGCATCAAGGTTCTGGGTCGGGAATTCTCCGTTGGCAATGCCATCGGCCAGGATCGCGCGAATCACGTCGGCGAAGCGTTTGCGCTCGCGGATGCGGGCGATGTCGACTTCCGGATCGGCCGGTTCGGCAATGAACGCATAGGCCAGATTGGGGCCGTTCAGCGCCCTGCGGGTGAAGGATTCGACGGCCGCGAACAGGCGCTCGGTGGCGGTGCCGGGGCCGGTCCGGATCGCGTCGAGGATCTCGATTTCGTAGGTCACCGCTGCCGCCAGGACTTCGACGAACAGATCGGTCTTGGCCTTGAAGTGACGGTAGATCACGCCGGTGGACATGCCGGCGACATTGGCCACGGCGCTGATCTGTGCGCCGCGCAAGCCACCGCCGGCAATCAGGCCGCGGGTGGCGTCGAGGATTCGCTCGCGATTGCTCGCGAGGCGTTCTTCCATCAGCGGGGAACGACGATAGGCCAAAGGAAAGGTCTACAAATGATTGGGAATTCAAGAAATGAAGATTACTTCATTTCTTGTGCTAGATTCCGCTCGCCAATTGGAATGCGCTCTGGAAGCCGCTCATGCCTGTCATCGAATCGAAGGTCGATACCCACAGTCCTCAGTTCAAGCAGCATCGCGAGGACCTGCTGGCGAAGATTGCCGAGTTCCGCGCAATCGAGGACAAGGGCCGCGCCGAAGAAGAAACCAAGCGTGCCCGCTATCACCAGCGCAAGCAGTTGCTGCCACGCGAGCGCGTGCACCTGATGCTTGATCGCGGCTCGCCATGGCTCGAACTCTCGACCCTGTGCGGCTACAAGATGCATGACGACAAGGACGGCTCGCTGGCCGGCGGCAACATGATCACCGGCATCGGCTATGTCTCCGGCGTGCGCTGCATGGTCATCGCCTCGAACTCGGCGATCAAGGGCGGCACGATGACGCCGTTCGGCGTTCAGAAGACCCTGCGCCTGCAGCAGATCGCGCTCGATCAGAAGCTGCCGGTCGTCTCGATGATCGAATCCGGCGGCGCCAACCTGATGTACCAGGCCGAGCTGTTCATCCCCGGCGGCACCACCTTCGCGAACCAGGCGCGGCTGTCCGCAGCCGGCATTCCGCAGGTGACCATCGTCCACGGTTCGAGCACCGCCGGCGGCGCTTACATGCCCGGCCTGTCCGACTACGTGGTGATGATCCGCAAGAACGCCAAGGTGTTCCTCGCCGGGCCGCCGCTGTTGAAGGCTGCGACTGGCGAGATCGCGATCGACGAAGACCTGGGCGGTGCCGAGATGCACACCCAGGTTGCCGGCACCGGCGAATTCCTGGCCGAGAACGATGCCGACGGCATCCGCATCGCGCGGGACATCGTCCGCAACCTCGACTGGAACCGGAACAAGCCGGCCGCCGTATTGCGCGAAGTTCGCGCGCCGCTGTACGACATCGACGAACTCTGCGGCGTCGTCCCGGCCGATTACCGCAAGCCCTATGACTGCCGCGAAGTGATCGCGCGTCTGGTCGATGGCTCGGAATTCCTCGAGTTCAAGAACGAGTACGACCAGCAGACCATCTGCGGCCGCGCGGTGATCCACGGCCATCAGGTCGGCATCATCAGCAACAACGGGCCGATCACCGTGCGTGGCGCGACCAAGGCCGGCCAGTTCATCCAGATGTGCTGCCAGTCGGATATTCCGCTGGTCTACCTGATGAACACCACCGGCTACATGGTCGGTACCGAAAGCGAGCAGGGCGGCATCGTCAAGCACGGCTCGAAGATGATTCAGGCGGTGGCCAACGCCACCGTGCCGCAGATCACCATCGTCATGGGCGGCAGCTTCGGCGCCGGCAACTACGGCATGTGCGGCCGCGGCTTCGGCCCGGAGTTCATCTTCGCCTGGCCGAACTCGCGCACGGCGGTCATGGGCGGCGAGCAGGCTGCGAAAGTGATGAGCATCGTCACTCGCGACAAGTGGATCAAGGAAGGCAAGGTGATCGGTGATGCGGAAGAAGCGCAACTGGCGGCGATCGAGTCGAACATCGTCAAGCAGTTCGATGCGCAGAGCACTGCATTCGCCGCCAGCGCCCGCTTGTTCGACGACGGCCTGATCGACCCGCGCGATACCCGCAAGGTGCTGGGCATGACCTTGTCGATCTGCCGCGAAGCGCAGGGGCGGCAGGTGACGCCGAACAGCTTTGGTGTTGCTCGTTTCTAGGCCGATACCACGAATTCCGTCATTCCCGCGAAGGCGGGAATCCAGTTCTGACGTTGGCGCGTCGCTGGCAACCGAGAACTGGATCCCCGCCTTCGCGGGGATGACGATCCGAACAAATTGGAGAGCACGATGAACTTCACCCACGAACACCAATCCCTCTACGACACCACCAAGAAGTTCGTCGAGACCGAGCTGAATCCCAACGTCAAGGAATGGGAAGAAGCGGGCATCTGGCCGGCGCGTGAAGTGCTGAAGAAGATGGGCGATCTCGGTCTGTTGGGCATCGCCAAGCCGGAAAGCGTCGGTGGTCTCGGGCTCGACTACAGCTATCAGGTCGCGTTCGCCGAAGCGCTGGGTCATTGCAGCTGCGGCGGCTTGCCGATGGCGATCGGTGTGCAGACCGATATGGCCACGCCTGCCCTGGCGCGCTTCGGCAGTGACTATCTGAAAGAGAACTTCCTGAAGCCGGCCGTCGCGGGTGACATGGTCGCGGCAATCGCGGTCAGCGAAGCGGGTGCGGGTTCCGATGTCGCCGGCATCAAGACCGTCGCTCGCAAGGTTGGCGACGAGTACGTGATCACCGGCTCGAAGATGTGGATCACCAATGGCACTCAGGCCGACTGGGCCTGCATGCTGGTCAATACTGGCGATCCGAGCATCAACCAGCACGCCTCGAAATCGCTGATTGTGGTGCCGCTCGATGCCAAGGGCGTTGATCGCTCGCAGAAGCTCGACAAGCTCGGCCAGCGCTCCAGCGACACGGCGATGATCTTCCTCGATGAAGTGCGTGTGCCGGCCCGCAACCTGATTGGCGAAGAAGGCCGCGGCTTCGTCTATCAGATGCAGCAGTTCCAGGAAGAGCGGCTGTTCCTGTCGGCCAGCATCATCGCGGCGATGGAGCGGGTGATCGACGACACGGCCACCTATACCCGCCAGCGCAAGGCCTTCGGCGGCTCCCTGCTCGACAACCAGGTGATCAGCTTCCGGCTCGCCGAGCTGACCACCGAAGTCGAAGCGCTGCGCGCGCTGACCTACCGCGCCACCGCCGAGCACATCGCCGGCCGCGACGCGACGATGCTGGCGTCGATGGCCAAGCTCAAGAGCGGCCGTCTGGCGCGTGAAGTGACCGACAGCTGCCTGCAGTACTGGGGCGGTCAGGGCTACATGTGGGAATCGTCGGTCGCGCAGTTCTATCGCGATCTGCGCCTGCATTCGATCGGCGGTGGCGCCGATGAAATCATGCTGAGAATTCTGGCAAAGGGTTTGGGGTACGGGGGCAAGCGGAAGGCTTCGTGAGAAGCATCGTCATCGTGACAGCAGCAATAGAGCGGCAAGGTGCGACAGGGATCGCCGGACATCAACGGGCCATCCCATCCTGAGGACGATTCGATGACGATTCCGCAACACCCCCACTTTCCAACTCGCTTCGAGCGCGGCGTGCTGTACGCCACCTTGAATCGCCCCGAAGCGCGCAATGCGATGACCCAGGACATGGTCCTGGCGATCCGCGCGCTGTTCGAAGCGGTGCGCGACGACCGCAGCGTGCGGGCCATCGTGCTGCGTGGTGCTGGTGGCCATTTCTGTGCTGGCGGTGACCTGAAGGAAATGCTGGCCAGCGGCATCGGCCCGATCGTCGATGGTGCAACCGATCCGATCGCGCTGAACTCCCGGGTCTTCGGCGAAACGCTGCAACTGATCCAGGCGGCGCCGCAGGTGGTCATCGTCATCTGCGAAGGCGCGGTGCTGGGTGGTGGTGTCGGTCTGACCTGCGTCTCGGATATCGCCTTTGCCAAGAACGACGCCAAGTTCGGCTTGCCAGAGACTGTGCGCGGCCTGTTGCCGGCGCAGATTGCGCCCTTCGTCGTCGAGCGCATCGGTCTGACCCAGGCGCGTCGGTTGTGCCTGACCGGTGCACTGTTCGACGGTGCCGAAGCGCTGAGGCTCGGACTGGTGCATGAGGGCTTTGCCGATGAAGCGGAGCTGTCGGCGAAGCTCGAGGCGACCCTGGCGCAGGTGCTGAGCTGCGCACCGATGGCCAATGCCGTCACCAAGGAAATCCTCCTCGACGTCGGCCACAAGCCGATGAGCGTAGTGCTCGACGACGCGGCGCAGAAATTCGCCGAGGCCGTGCGCGGCAGCGAAGCGCCGGAAGGCGTGGCCGCCTTCGTGCAGAAGCGCAAGCCGAAGTGGGCGAACCCGGCGTGAGCCTGGCCGTGCACCTGCCTGCCGATGCCGGCGATGGCCTGAGCACGGCGCGTCTGGTGCTGCGCCGCTATACGCAGGCCGATCTGCCATCGCTGATCGCAATGAACGCGGACCCGGCGGTGATGCGCTATCTCGGTGGCGTGCTGACGCCTGAGCAGTCGCAGACCATGTTCGAGCACCGGATCACCGCCTACTACGATCAGCATCCGGGCTACGGCATCTGGGTGACGTCCCTGCGCCGCAGCGGCGAAACCATCGGCATGCACTGCCTGAACCACATCCACGGCGAGCCGCTGATCCAGGTCGGCTATCGCATCGCCCGAGCGCATTGGGGCCAGGGTTACGCCACCGAGATGGCGCTGGCGCTGATGCTTTACGGCTACACGCGCAAAGATCTCGAAGTGATCAGCGCGATCACCGATCTCGACCACGTGGTCTCGCAGCGCGTGCTGAGCAACATCGGGCTCACGCGTCTGGCCGACCGCCAGTTCCCCCATCCAAACCTCGTGAGCTGCGGCCCGCTCGCGTATTTCGAAAGCCGCCGCGCCGACTGGCTCGCGGCTTTCCCCCCGGCAATCGATCGCCAAGGAATGCCTGCTTGAACACCACTGCCATGAAGCGTTTCACCAAAGTGCTGGTCGCCAATCGCGGCGAGATCGCCGTCCGCGTATTGCGTGGCGCGAAGGCCCAGGGCTATCGCACGGTCGCCGTCTACAGCGATGCCGATGCTGGCGCGCTGCATGTTCGCGTTGCCGATGAAGCGGTGCGCATCGGCCCGGCGCCGGCGAAGGACAGCTATCTGGTCATCGAACAGATCATCGCCGCAGCGAAGACCAGCGGCGCCGAAGCGATCCATCCGGGCTACGGCTTCCTGTCCGAGCGCGCGGACTTCGCGCGCGCCGTGCAGGACGCCGGCCTGATCTTCATCGGCCCCGATCCATCATCGATCGATGCGATGGGCAACAAGAGCGCCTCGAAGATCCGCATGCTCGCGGCCGGCGTGCCCTGCGTGCCGGGCTATCAGGGTGACGATCAGACCGATGCGATCCTGATCGCCGAATCGAAGAAGGCTGGTCTGCCGGTGATGGTCAAGGCCGCAGCCGGTGGCGGTGGCCGCGGCATGCGTCTGGTGCACGACCCAGCGCAGCTCGCCGAAGCGATTGCCTCGGCACGCTCGGAAGCCTCGAACGCGTTCGGCAGCGGCCAGCTGCTGATCGAGAAAGCGGTGATCGACGCGCGCCATGTCGAGATCCAGGTGTTCGGTGATCGCCAAGGCAACGTCGTCCACCTCGGCGAGCGCGATTGCTCGATCCAGCGCCGTAATCAGAAGGTGGTCGAGGAAGCGCCGAGCCCGGCTGTCGATGCCGCGCTGCGCGCGCGCATGGGCGCGGCTGCGGTCGCTGCCGCGAAAGCGGTGAACTACGTCGGCGCCGGCACCGTGGAGTTCCTGCTCGGTGCCGATGGCAGTTTCTATTTTCTGGAGATGAACACGCGGCTGCAGGTCGAGCACCCGGTGACGGAACTCGTCTACGGCGTCGATCTCGTTGCCTGGCAGTTGAAGGTCGCGCAGGGCGAGCGGCTTCCGATGACGCAGGACCAGATTCTTGCTCGTGGTCATGGCCATGCGATCGAAGTGCGCCTGTGTTCGGAAGACCCGCGCCAGAACTATCTGCCGCAGACCGGCCCGGTGCTGCTCTGGGATGCGCCGGCTGGCGATGGCCTGCGCATCGACAGCTATCTGGAAACCGGCCGCGCGATCTCGCCTTACTACGACTCGATGCAGGCCAAGCTGATCGCCTGGGGCGAGGATCGCGAAACCGCACGCACGCGCTTGTTGAAGCTGGTGCGCGATACCGCGCTGCTCGGCGTGCGTTCGAACAAGGATTATCTCGCCGAGATTCTCGCCACCGAAACCTTCGCCTCCGGTGCCTTCAGCACCGCCTTCGTCGGCCAGCATTTCCCGCAGGAACGGATCGCTGTCGCGCAGCCTTCAGCGAGAGTCTGGCTGCTCGCAGCCGTTGCGCTGTACCTCGACGATGCGCAGAAGCTTGCCGCCGAGCATGGCTTGAGCGAGGAGATGCTCGGCTGGCATTCCTCTCAGAAAGCGCCGATCGATTTCCGCCTGCGCTGGGGCACGGTCGATCAGGACATCGAAGTGCTGGCCGATGCGGGCCGACGCTTCCATGCCGAAGTCGCCGGCGCCCGCATCGAGCTGGCGATCTCCGCCTTGCAGCCCGGCGCGTTCCGCTATGAAGCCGACGGCGTGCAGGGCAGCGCGCGTTACGCACGCGGCACCGGCGACGCGCTGTGGCTGATGGCCGAAGGCGTCACCGAAGCCTTCGTCGATCGCACCTACGCGCCGGCGGAAACCTCGGCCGCTGGCTCGGATGGCCGCATCGTCGCGCACAGCGACGGCAAGATCGTCGCGGTGTTTGTGAAGCCGGGCGAGACCGTCGCCAAAGGCCAGACCTTGGCCGTGCTCGAAGCGATGAAGATGGAGTTCCAGCTGGCGGCGCCGATCGCCGGCAGCATCGAGGCGGTCAGCGTCTCTGCGGGTGATCAGGTCAAAGCGCGGCAGCTGCTGGTGAAGATGACGCCAGCGGCCTGATCGAAGACGCGACTCAGCCGCGCGGCTGGGCCGCGATCTCGGCTTCGACATCGGCGTCGAAGTCCGCCCCGGAGTTCGCCGCCGTGTCGAGGCCCATCATCCGCGGGTAGTAGCGCGCGAAGTCTTCGCGTATCGCGGTGATCGGCACCTCGTCGAAATCACCGCGCAGGTTCACGTACTCCATGTGCCGATTGCCGCTCAGATCGAAGGGGTGGTAGATCGAATCCTCGCGGCCGTCGAACTCCAGCGGTTGCAGCTGGAATTTCCGGCACAGCTCGATATTGAACGCCGGCGTCGCCTTGACCCAGCGGCCATCGAGCAGGATCGCCGTGTAGCCATGCCAGTAGTAGGTGTCGGTCTGCATGACCTGGCGCAGGCGCTCGGTCGACAGATGATTCTTCACGTCGGCAAAGCCGACTCGCGCCGGCACGCCGACCGCACGACAGGCCGCTGCAAGCAGGGTCGCTTTCGGTTGGCACCAGCCACGGCCGGCCTGCAAGGTGGTGCTGGCTTTCAGGCCGTGATCGGACAGGTCGATCGAGTACGGGTCATAGCGGACGCGATCGCGCACCGCGTAATACAGCGCCACGGCTTTCTCGCGCGGATCGGTCAGATCACCGATGACCTCGGCCGCGAAGGCGCGGATCGTCGGGTGATCGGCATCGATGAAATCGGTGGCTGCGAGCGCGGCCAGAGGGTCAGAGGCTTGATCGTTCATGCCGCGATTGTCTCACTGCCTCGCCTGCCCAATACAAACCGATCACCAGCCCAGCTGCTTCGCTGCCAGATCTTTCATCACTTCCGAAGCACCGCCGCCGATCGACAGCACCTTGGTCTCGCGGAAGATGCGCTCGACTCTCGCGCCCCTGAGATAGCCGGCGCCACCGAGAATCTGCACGGCTTCGCCAGCCACGTATTCGAGCGTCGAGGTCGCCAGGTTCTTCAGCAGGCAGACATCGGCGACCGGCAGCTGCTTCTGCGCGATGCGCCAGCACAGGATGTCGAGTTGCGCCTTCACGGCGTCGATGCGCATCTTCATGTCGAGCAGCTTGTGGCGGATCACCTGCCGAATCAGCAGCGGCTTGCCGAAGGTCTGGCGTTCGCGAGCCCAGGCCAGCGCATCTTCGTAAGCGACCTGTGCCGAGGCCCAGGCCTGCGCGGCGAGCATGATCCGCTCGTTGTTGAAGTTCATCATGATCGCCATGAAACCTGCGTTCTCCGGGCCGATGCGATTGGCGACCGGCACCCGGCAATCCTCGAAGTACAAGGTGGCGGTGTCCGAGCACCACCAGCCCATCTTCGACAAGGGCGAGCGCGAGAAGCCCGGCGTGCCGGCTTCGATCACCAGCAGCGAGACGCCGCCCATGCCGTCGCCGCCGGTACGCACGGCGACGGTCAGATAGTCCGCACGCATGCCGGAGGTGATGAAGGTCTTGCTGCCGTTGACCACGTAATGATCGCCATCGCGTACCGCCTTGGTCCGCAGGTTGGCGACGTCTGAACCACCGCCCGGCTCGGTGATCGCCAGTGCGGCGACCTTCTGGCCGGCGAGCACCGGACGCATGAATTTTTCCTTCTGCTCGTGCGAGCCCATGTGGACCAGCGGCGGCGTGGCGATGCCGTGCGACAGCAGGCTGGCGATCAGGCCGCCGCTGCCGGTGCGCGCCAGTTCCTCGACGGCGATGACCAGATAAAACAGGTCCGGCACCGCGATGCCGCCGTAGGCCTCCGGGAAACCGATGCCGAGCAGACCGACTTCCGCGGCTTTCTCGTGCAGCGCGCGCGGCAGTTCGCCGGCCGCTTCCCAGGTTTCGATATGCGGCACGCACTCGCGTTCGACGAAGCGACGGACCTGGGTCCGGAAGGCTTCGTGCTCATCGGTGTAGAACGGGGAGGCAATGCTGGGGCTGATGGCACGGGTCACGGTAATCATCCTGTTTCTGTGAAAACTACCAATACTGTAGGGGCTCGGCGTACCATCACGCCACAACAATATGCGTTACAACAACGCTGATTACCGTAACAGCACCAAGGACATACCCAAGATGGCGCAGATCCTGAGCCCCGTTGCCCCCGACAGCATGCCGCTGGCCCGCGTCTATCGCTGGGAAAAAGAGCTGGCCGATCAGCCCTGGCTGACCCAGCCGATGGGCGCCGGTCAGGTGCGCACCTGGACCTGGAGCGAAGCGGTCAACGAATCTCGGCGGATCGCCGAATGGTTGCAGGCGCAGGGCCGCACCCAAGGCTGGGACAAGGACGCCAAGGTGGCGATCCTGTCGAAGAACTGCGCGCACTGGATCATGGCCGACATCGCGATCTGGATGGCCGGTTACGTCAGCGTGCCGCTGTACCCGACGCTGACCGCGCACAGCGTGCGGCAGATCCTCGAGCACAGCGAAGCGCGGGCGATCTTCGTCGGCAAGCTCGACGACTACGCAACGATGCGGCCGGGCATTCCGGACAACGTGCAGCGCTTCGGCTGCGTGCTGTCACCGCAGGACGATCACCGCCAGTGGGGCGACATCATCGCCAGCAATCCGCCGATGACCGGCGAGACCCGCCGCGATCCCGACGAGATGGCAACGATCATCTACACCTCCGGCACCACTGGCATGCCGAAAGGCGTGATGCACAGCTTCGCCACCGTGGCCCGCGCGCCGATCACGATGGAGCAGCGCATCAACCCCACCGCCGCCGACCGCGTGCTGTCCTACCTGCCGCTGTCGCACATCGCCGAACGCTGGACGGTGGAATCGGTATCGATCCGCTGCGGCATGCAGATCTTCTTCGCCGAAACGCAGGAAACCTTTCTGAAGGACTTGCAGCGCGCCCGGCCGACGCTGTTCGTCTCGGTGCCGCGCCTGTGGGTGAAATTCCAGCAGGGCGTGTTCGCCAAGGCGCCGAAGCAGAAGCTCGATCGCCTGTTCCGCATCCCGTTCCTGGGCCGCATGGTCAAGAAGAAAATCCTGACCCAGCTCGGCTTCGACACGGTGCGCTTTGCCGGCGGTGGTGCCGCGCCGATGCCGGGCAGCCTGATCGAGTGGTACGGCAAGCTCGGCCTGGAATTGCTCGAAGGCTATGGCATGTCCGAGAACTTCGGCGTCTCGCACGGCAGCAAGCCGGGCGAGGGCAGGCCCGGCTATGTCGGCGTGCCGTATGAGGGTGTCGATCACCGCATTGCCGACAGCGGCGAAATCCTGGTCCGTTCCCACTGCAACATGATCGGCTACTTCAAGGAGCCGGAAAAAACTCGCGAAGCCCTGACCGAAGACGGCTGGCTGCACACCGGCGATCGCGGCGAGATCGACGCCCAGAATCGCCTGCGGATCACTGGCCGTGTGAAGGAGCTGTTCAAGACCGGCAAGGGCAAGTACGTGGCCCCGGCGCCGATTGAAAGCCGCCTGCAAGCCAACAGCAGCGTCGAAGCGGTGTGCGTCACCGGCTCCGGCTTCCCGCAGCCGTTCGCCATCGTCATCCTCAGCCCCGAGGCCACGGCCGCCTTCGCCAAGCCGGAACTACGCGAAGCGCTGAGCGGCAGTCTGAAAGAGACGATGCGCGCTGCCAACGAACAGGCGGACCCGCACGAGCACCTGACCCACATCGTCGTCGTGCCCGGCTCGTGGACCGTCGAGAACGGCTTCATCACGCCGACCCTGAAGATCAAGCGCAACGCCGTCGAGGACGCCTACACGCCGTTCTTCGAAGACTGGGCGCGCCGCCGCAGCGGCGTTGTCTGGCACGATGCGGCCTGAGTCTCCCGTCCAGCCATCGCCATGACCGTAGCCCCACAAACTGCTGGCACCCGTCCCTATCGCCCCGAGGACCGCGCGGCCTGCCTCGCGGCCTTCGACAGCAATGTGCCGGTCTACTTCGATGCCTCCGAGCGGGCGGATTTCGAATCCTTCCTCGATCAGCATCCGGGCCGCTACTTCGTCGCCGTGGATGCCGATGGCCAAGTGCAGGGCTGTGCCGGCTACGCGCTCAACACGGCGGGCGATGCCGCCGATCTGTGCTGGGCCATGGTCCACCGCCAGCAGCACCGCGCAGGGCTGGGAAGGCTGCTGCTTGATGCCCGCCTGCAGGCGATCCGCAGCGAAGGCTCCGTGCGCGAAGTCCGCCTGAGCACCAGCCAGCACGCGGCCGGTTTCTATCAGCGCTTCGGCTTTGTCACCAAGCTGATCGTGCCCGGAGGCTTTGCACCGGGTATCGATCGTTGCGACATGGTGTTGGCGCTGATTTGAAATGTAGCAATCCTGTCTCGTCCCTCGCGCCCGACGAGATAGGGTTGCTACACGGGCTTAGCCCTCTTGACTCGGCCCTTGCCAGGCATTGATGCCGACGCCAGACCGATTCAGGCGCTGTAACCGCCGTCCACCGCCAGAATCTGTCCGCTGATGTACCCCGCGCCCGGCGACATCAGGAAATCGACCGTCGCAGCAATCTCTTCCGGTCGGCCCATGCGCCGCATCGGCGTCTGCGCGAGGCAGGACTCGATCACGCCTTTGGCCACTTCATCGACCTCGAAAGAGCTGTGCACGATGCCCGCGTCGATCACGCCTGGCGCGATGGCATTGACCCTCACATTGTCCGGCCCGGCCTCGCGCGCCATCAGCCGTACCAGTCCGGCAACGCTCATCTTTGGCGTAGACGACATGCCGTCGTTCTCCAGCGTCCGCAGCACGGCGGTGGTCACGAACATCACGATCGCCCCGCCGCCATCGGCCTTCAGCACCGGCACTACCGCCTTCAGGATGTTGAAGCTACCGAGCACGTCGATTTCGAGAATCCGCCGAAAATCCTCCAGCCCGACCTCGGCCAACGGCCGCAATGGAATTGCCGGACCGGTCACCGACACCACACCGGCCAGCGGCCCGAGCGTGCCGCGCGCCTGCTCGATGAACTGCTGCACGGACGCGGGATCACGGATATCCACTGCAGCACTGTGCGCGCGTCCGCCGGTAGCGTTGATCGCCGCACACAGTGCGTCGGCCTTGGCCTGATTGCGCAGGTAGCCGACCTGCACCGGACCGCGCTGCGCCAACTGGCGCGCCACGACCTCGCCGAGACCGCCGCTGCCGCCGAATACCGCGAATCCGCCCTGATTCATGATCGTGCTCCGTCGTTATGGTTGGTCTCGGGAGCTTGAGCGCGAAGCGGGCGGGGGGTCGATGAGGGTGGACCCGCATTGGTGGGTGCTGGCGGTAGTAAGGAAGCGTCGGACGCTTTGTCTGGATAGGGTGGCGTTGAGCCTGGCCCCTTTTGTCTATTTCGTTGCAGAACGCGCCTGCGGCTCCCCGCCCTTGTCCGGCTATGGCTCAGTCGACGTAGCCCGCCGATGCAGCCAGTTCCGAGAACCTTGCTTTGGCCTTATCGAGTCGACTTCGAGAAGCAGCGTCCAGCGGATTGAGCTTCAGATGTGCTTCGAGAAAACGTAACTCCATCTGCACTAGAAGGACGGAGAGCTTGGTCGCAGTGTTGGTAATGCCGAGATTCAGCAATTCAAAGTTGTTTGGTCCAGAAGTCTTGGGATGTTCGTCAATCAGCGCGACTCCTCCACTTAATAAAGCACTACGTAGCGAAGCAATGTAGCGGCCCATGGCGTCGTCATTTCCGATCAGCATGTCTCGCAAAGAGAGTATGTCTTTAACGCTCAGGTGCGCCGCATCCGCAAGCTCCGCGTAAATTGCGTTGACTTCGATCTCCAGCGCCAGATCAGACATTGCCTGGTGCTGTTGATGGAGCCGCTCTGCCTTCTGCCAAAAAGCCTCCATCTCGGACGCGATCTTGTACAGAAGGCTTTCGTTGATCTTGTAGACCTTCCGCCCGAAGTCCGCCTCGTGGTCCGACTTCATGCTCCTCAGAACTTCTGCAGGGAAGGCATCCACGTCGTCTGTCTCTACATGATGTGGATAACAGAGAATTAGCAGATTGTCATAGCTTCGTCGCGTTTCGTCAGACTGACATGCATCAAAGCGCTCACCGCCAGGTTCGGCGGCGTTGATGTGGCATATCTGTGCTACGAACTGATTCTTCTCGTTGACTAGAACCGCCGTACAACCAGGAAACGCGCATCGGTTTCCCGAGCGCGCGAAGAGCGCCCGCAAGACGTCTTGTTTGTGGCTTAGCCTAGGCATGCTCTGTGGATGATGAGAGACCCAACGCTGCTTAAACTGCAGATTGGCGAGAGCAAAGCGGAGGAAAATACGTCAGCTGGAAGCACGAGTAGGGCGGGCCGCGACCCGTCCTACGTCCGCCTCAAGCCGAACCCGCCTCCGCGTACTTCACCCGCAAAACCTTCTTATCAAGCTTGCCGACGCTGGTCTTGTCCAACGCTTCAACAAACAGCACGCGTTCCGGCACGCCGTATTTGGAGATCACGCCCTTGTCGGCGAAGGTCATCATGTAGCGTTTGATTTCGGCTTCGTCCTGCACGGCGTCGGCTTTCGGTACGACCAGCGCCACCGGGCGTTCGCCCCATTTGGCGTCCTTGATGCCGATCACGGCGACTTCGCTGACCGAGGGGTGGGCGGAGATCAGGTTTTCGATGTCGAGTGAGGACACCCATTCGCCGCCGGTCTTGATCACGTCCTTGACGCGATCCGAAATCACCAGCACGCCGTCGTCGCCGAAGCTGCCGATGTCTCCGCTGTGCATCCAGCCGCCCTGCCAGAGTTCCTCCGAGGCAGCCGGGTTCTTGTAGTAGCCCTGGGTGGTCCAGATCGAGCGGAAGACGATTTCGCCGGTGGACTTGCCGTCGTTCGGCAATGGCTTGACGTTGGCATCGACGGCACGCACATCGCAGAGCAGGGCCGGGCGGCCGGTGCGCACGCGCAAGGACGCCTGGTGATCGTTGTCGCCGCCGAGCTGGTCGGTGGGGATGTGGTTGATGATCTGCAGCGGGCCGGTTTCAGACATGCCGTAGCCGGTGAACACGTCGATGCCGCGATCGAGCGCGGCCTTGGCCAGGCCCTTCGGCAAGGCCGAGCCGCCGACCAGCACCTTCCAGCGCGACAGGTCCACTTCCTTGGCCATCGGGTGGCTGAGGATCATGTGCAGGATGGTCGGCACGCAGTGCGAGTAGGTGACATTTTCCTTGGCGATCAGCTGCAGCAGCATGTCCGGCGTGTAGCGGCCGGCGTAGACCTGCTTGATGCCGAGCATGGTCGCGACGTACGGCATGCCCCAGGCGTGGACATGGAACATCGGTGTGATCGCCATGTACACGTCGTCCTGATGGACGCGGCCCTGCACGGCGGCAGTGCCAAAGGTCGCGGCCACGCTGAGCGTGTGCAGCATCATCTGGCGATGGCTGTAGTAGACACCTTTGGGTAAGCCGGTGGTGCCCGAGGTGTAGAACGTCGACATCCGTGCGTTCTCGTCGAACTCCGGGAATTCGAAGCTGCCGCCGGCCTGCGCGAGCAGGGTTTCGTACTCGCCGGCGAACGGCAGTTTCGAGTTCGGCTTCGAGCCGTCATCGGAAATCAGCACGAAGGTTTTCGCGGTTTCCAGCTTGTCCGAGAGCGATTCCAGCACCGGCACGAAATCGGTGGCGACCAGCACCATGTCGGCAGCGGCGTGGTTCAGCGTGTACAGGATCTGGTCCGGGCTGAGGCGGATGTTCACTGTCTGCATCACGCAGCCGAGCATCGGGATCGCGAAATACAGTTCCAGATAGCGGTGGCTGTCCCACTCCATCACCGCGATGGTCTGGCCCGGCTTGGCGCCGAGCGAGCTCAGCACGTTGGCCAGCTTGTTGACCCGCTCGACGAAGGCCGGGTAGCTGAAGCGCGCCTTGTCCCGATAGACGATCTCGTTCTTCGAGGCCCGCGCGATCGGGCTGGTCAGCAGGTGCTTGATCAGCAGCTGGTAGTCGTACGCGGATGGCGTGCGTTCGATCGGTGCAAGACGGGTCACGGGCAGTCTCCTTGTTGATGCGCTGTCAATGCGCTCTGGCTTTGGGTCCGGCGAGTCCGCAGCACTCATAACGAGGCTGCGGCAGGCGGATCGTTGTTGTCGCAGGCCGCGATCCGGCGGGCCGTGCGGTGTCGCGAACTATAGCCGGCGAGGGCTGCGGGCGACGATGCAGGGCAGACCCGGTTCAGCGCGGTTCCAGGAACGCGAACAACGCCCGCCGCTCGCTCAAGGTCATCGCTTCCATCTTGGCGATGTTGGTTTCCGGGATGCCATCCGGGTCCGGATGCAGGGCGATCGCGGTTTCCACGCTGTCTTCGCGCAGCAGGTGCAGCAGCGGCACCGGCGAGCGGTTGGTGTAGTTGCTGGCGTCGGTCGGCAGGGTGTCGGCGAACTGATAGTCCGGATGGAAGCTGGCGACCTGGAAATCGCCGGACCATTCGTACTGATCGAGCAGGGCGTCGGCTTCGTCGAGGAAATCGTTGTAATCGGCGAAGTCGGCGAGCATCAGCGGCACGGCGATCAAGGTGGTTTCCAGTTGCTCGACCGGCGTGTCGTGCAACCGGGTCAGTTCCAGCTGCAGATCGGTGAGCAGGTCCAGCGGTGTCTTCGCTTCGCTGACGAAAACCCGGATGCGGTTCTCGCGAAACGGCTTGCCGGCGAACGGGCACAGGTTCAGGCCGATGACGATGCTTTCCAGCCAGCCGCGCACGGAGGTTTCAACGGGGTGCAGGGCAGGGCTCATCGGCAGTCCTCAATCATCCTTGATCAGCTCTCGGAGGGATCTTCGCGCAGGTCGCGCAGCATGTTCTCCACTTCGGCCAGCATCCACAGCGGGTCGTTTTCTTCGAGCAGTTTCTGCTTGCGTTCCGGCGGCACCGGCAACAGTTCGGCGAGCCGACTGCCGACCCACGCTGCGTCGTCGAAGCGCGGTGGCCGGGTGAAGTTCTCGGGGCCGATTTCCTTGACCAGATCGGTCAGCAGCTGCTGCAGCTTTTCGTAGCGCTCGGGCATGCCGATGGGATCGGGCGGCTCGATGAATTCGACTTCGCCAACGATCAGGCCATCGGCCTGAATCCGGCGAGACAACAGCCGGAAAGCGGTTTCGCCCTGCGTGTTCAGCGTGAACTGGCCGGGGCTGGGCTCTTCCCATTCGATGATCCGCGCCGTGCAGCCGATGTCCGACGGCACGGCCGGCGTGCCGGCCTCGTAGCCGGCGCGGATCAGGCTGACGCCGAAGACCTGCTTGTCGCGAATGCAGGCCTTGGTCATCTCGACATAGCGTGGCTCGAAGATGCGCAGCGGCAACCGCCCGCCGGGAAACAGCACAGTGCCGAGCGGGAAGATCGGAATTTCCATTGCCGCGCGGACTCCGCTCAGAGCCCGCCGCAGCCGATCAGGCCGCCGTCGACGGTCAAGGTGGTGCCGGTCACATAGCTCGAGGCTGGCGAGACGAGGAACAGGATCGCCGGGGCGATCTCGTTCGGCTGGGCCGCGCGGCCGAGCGGAATCTGCGGCAGCACCGCTTTCATCAGCGACTCGTTCTTGGTCAGGGTCGAGGCGAACTTGGTTTCGGTCAGGCCCGGCAGCACGGCATTGCAGCGCACGTTCCAGATCGCGCATTCCTTGGCAAACGCTTGCGTCATGTTGATCACCGCCGCCTTGGTGATCGAATAGATGCCCTGATACATGCCGGGCTTCACGCCATTGATCGAGGCGATGTTGACGATCGCGCCGCCGCCGCCCTTCTTCATCAGCTTGGACGCGAGCGCGGCCAGCTCGAAATAACCCTTGATGTTGACCTGCATGGTCTTGTCGACCATCGACATCTCGGTATCGCTGATATGGCCGAAGTAGGGATTGGTGGCTGCGTTGTTGACCAGGATATCGAGCCGGCCCAGGCCCGCTTCGATCTCGCCGATCAGCGCCTTCAGCGCCGCCGATTCGCCCTGATGCGCGGCGATCGCCGTGGCCTTGCCGCCGTTGGCGATGATGCTGGCAGCCACCACGTCGAGGTCTTCCTGCTTGCGGCTGGAAATCACCACATGGGCGCCCTGCTCGGCAAGCAAGCGCGCCGTGGCTTCGCCAATGCCGCGCGAGGCGCCGGTGATCAGTGCGACCTTGCCGGTCAGGTCAAATAGTTGGGTGGCCATGTTGATTCCGTGTTGATTTTTTGAATGTCATTCCCGCGCAGGCGGGAATCCAGTTTTGCTGCCAGTGCCGCCGTCATCAGCAAAGAGGCCCATATCGACGGCCAGATCCCGCCATTCCGGGTTCTGCTCCTCGATCAGCCGCAGCTTCCACATCCGGTTCCACTTCTTCAACTGCTTCTCACGCGTGATGGCGGCCAGCATGTCATCGCAGCGCTCGAACCAGACCAGCCTCTGCGTTCGGTGCTTCGTGCTGAAACCGGTAACCGCGCCATCGCGATGCTGCCACAGACGTTGCTGCAGGTTGCTGGTCACGCCGATATACAAGGTGCCGTTGCGTCCGCTGGCGAGAATGTAAATGCAAGGTTCCTTGTCCAGCGGTTCGCCCTCCTCGACGAGAAAACTGGATTCCCGCCTTCGCGGGAATGACAGCCTCTTACAACACCGAATAGACGACAAAGAAACCGATCAGCACCAGCAGGCTCATCGCGCCCAGGAAGGTGTACTCGACGATGCGCAGCAGCCTCGCGGTCAGCTGCCGGCTGTTCGAGCGCAGGCCCCAGACGATCAGGTAGCAGCAGACCAGGAACAGCATCGCGTTCATCGCCAGCACGTCGTCGGCGAAGGTTTCGGTGTTCTGCGATCGCGCGAAGGCGTTGACGGCGCCGAGCAGGCCGACGCAGATGCCGGTCATGCTGGTGGCGGCGCTCAGCAGGCGTTCGAGGATGCGCTCGTGGCGCGCCGCATCTTCGGCGCTGATCGGTTCGCGCAGCGGCATGCCTTCAGACCTTGGCCCGGTTGATCACCCGCTCGCAGACCTGCGCGAGCACGGTCACGAACAGGCCGAAGGCGGCGAACTTCGGGTTCTTCGACTGGCCGAGCTTGTAGCGGTAGTAGATCTGCTGGGCGATGACGCCGAGGCGGAACAGGCCGAACACGTAGTACCAGTCGGCATTGCGCACTTCACGGCCGGTCTTTTCGGCGTAGCGGTCGATGATCTCGGCGCGGCTGAGCATGCCGGGGATGTTCGACGGCTGCATGCGGATCGACTGCATCTCCTGCGGATCGCCGGCTTCCACCCAGTAGGCCAGCGAGGAGCCGAGATCGAGCAATGGATCGCCGAGCGTGGCCATTTCCCAGTCGAGCACGCCGATGACGCTGAGCTGGTCGTCGGCCGACAGCACGACGTTGTCGTAGCGGTAATCGTTGTGGATGATGCCCGGCCGCGCCGAGTCCGCCGGCTGGTTGCTGGTCAGCCAGGCGATGATCGCGTCGTAGCTGGGGATGTCATCGGTCAGCACCTTGTTCCAGCGCTCGCTCCAGCCGCTGAGCTGGCGTGCCACGTAACCGGCCGGCTTGCCCATGTCGGCGAGGCCGGCGGCTTCGTAATCCAGTTCATGCAGCGCGATCTGGGTGTCGATCAGGTTCAGGCACAGCTGACGGGCGCGCTCCGGGCTGTAGCGGAGTGAGGACGGCAGATCGCGGCGCAGGATGATGCCGGCGAGCTTTTCCATCACGTAGAAATCCGAGCCGATCAGGCCGGTGTCTTCGCAGTAGGCCAGCGGCTTGGGGCACTTGAAGTGCGGATGCAGGCGCTGCAGCACGCGGAACTCGCGGCCCATGTCGTGCGCGCCCCTGGCCTTGGTGCCGGCCGGCGGCCGGCGCAGGATCATCTCGCGGCCGCCGATGGTCAGCTGATAGGTGAGGTTCGAGGCGCCACCGGGAAACTGGCGCAGCTCGACCGAGCCCTCGACGAGGTCCGGAATCTGCGATTTCAGGAACGGCAGGATCAGCGCCGGATCGAAGGCGTTTTCGTCGCGCACGGCACCGGCGGTGTCGAGCGGGCTGGCGGCGCTTGCCTCAGTCTTGGGTGGGTTCATTGCGGCATTTTCGTGGCTTGGACTCAGGCGCAGGAGTCTAGCAGCGAGGTTCCCGGGTTCGGCCACCGTGGCCAGGGATCAGGCTCGTCATCGGGTCCGCCCTAGGTTCTGGCGAGATAGGCCTTCAACTCATCCATCGGCAGTGCCCGCGACAGGTACCAGCCCTGCACGTACTCGACGCCGATCTTGCGCAGATGCTCGAGCTGGGCAGCGGTCTCCACCCCTTCGGCGACCGTCGCCAGCCCGAGACGGCGCGCCATCGCCACCATGTCGTCGACCAGCCCGGCGGTGATCGATTCGGTGCCGATGGCGTCGATGAAGCTCTTGTCGATCTTGAGCAGATCGAACGGGAACTGGGTGAGATAGCGCAGCGAGGAATAGCCGGTGCCGAAGTCGTCGAGCGCGATCCGGGCGCCGTCGCTGCGCAAGGTGTCGATGACGGTGCGGGCGAGATCGTCGGACGACGAAAGCATTTCCCGTTCGGTGACCTCGAACACGACGCGCCCCGCGCGGCAGGCCTTGCCGAAGATGCTGCGCACCCGTTCCGGCAGTTCGGCATCGCTGAAGTGCGCGGGGCTCAGATTCAGCGCGACGTAGAAATCGGGGTGATCGGCGAGCGGGCCGTCGAGGTCGGCGGCGACTCTTTTCATCAGCCAGTCAGTCAGCGGATTGATCAGGCCGCTGGCTTCGGCCAGCGGCACGAACACGCTGGGCAGGATCATGCCGCGCTGCGGATGCTGCCAGCGCAGCAGCGCTTCGGCGCCGACGGTGCGCAGGCTGCCGGTCTCGTGGATCGGCTGGTAGTGGACATGCAGCTCGTCATTCTCCAGCGCATCGCTGAGCTGCGCATCCATCGAGCGCTCGCGGCGATCGACATAGGCCAGCACCAGGAACAGCGGCAGCGACAGGCCGAGGCCGAGCAGCACGAACAGCGTGGCGTTCTCCCACCAGCCTTCGAGCAGCGCATCGCGGTTGCCGGCGACAACGGCGCGCAGCGGGTAATGCTTGAAACTGCGTCTGCTGACCAGGCTGGCCGGATCGTCATCGCCGACCAGCAGACTGCCGGCGCGCGACAGCACGATGCCGTCGTTGCGTTCGATACGCAGCGCGATCTGCTGCTCGACGATTGCCGCCCGCACCGGCTCCAGCAACTGGCGCGGATTCATCATCAGGCTGACCGCCATGCCGGGCGCCCGGTCGATGCCGCGCAGCACGGTGATCGATACCTCGTCTTCCAAAGTCAGATCGGGGGCGGCGATATGGATGCCGGCGGTCGGCCAGATCAGCAGATCGGCATTGCTGATCAGGATCGAGGTTTCCGGTACCCGCACGCTGGTGCACTGCACGGCGCTGCGATAGATCAGCGCGGCTTCGCGGAAGTACAGCGAGTTGTAGACCGCCTTGCGCAAGGTATCGACGCTGGCCGCGCTGCAGCTGCGATCGATAGTCGTGCCGATGGTTTCCAGCACGTTTTCGGCGGTGCCGAAGATTTCGTCGGCGTGGTTCTCGAGCACGGCGGCGTAGTGATCGAGACGAACGCCGGCGGCCGTCGTCGCCTGGCGATAGGTGATCGCCAGCATTAGCCCGGCCGGCAGGATGCCCGCCAGTACCGCGGCGACCGCAATCAATGCCAATCGGCGCTTGCGCCTGGTGATCACCGCGTTTTGCCTCTCCTGCAGTCTTTGGTGCCTGGCCGGCGTCCAAGGCTGCCAATCCGCACGATATTCCTGCGCCGCATGGCTGGCCGGCTATTCCTGAGCAACGGGCGACACCGCCTGATGCTTGGCGTCTTCCTTGGCCTGGACGGCGGCACGCAGCTGGTCGACGTTCTCGCGCAGGATGTCGGCCACCAGCTCGTCGGTGCGCGGATCGTTCAGCACATCGTGCGCCAGCTCCAGTGCCGCATCGACTACCGAATTGACGATGTCGTTGTAGAACGGCAGCCGGCTCAGGGTCTTGGTGCGGGCGTTGTGGCTGAGCTTCTCCGTGATCATCGCCCGCAGCTCGCGATCGTTCTCCTCCAGCGCCCGGGCGACGTTGCGGGTGTAGGTGCCACGCTTCAGCACGTCCGACACTTCGGCGAGCACCGCCAGGGTGATCATGCCGCCGACCGCCCGCATGATGCTGTCGCGGAAACGGTTGACCAGCCGGTAGGTGAATTCGTCGCCGAGCGCCCGATCCGCCGCCATGCCGAAGCGCGACAGCAAAATGACGATGCGCACCACGCGGAACAGCCGGAAGCCGCGCAGCGCCGGCTCGGACACCGGAATCATGCCGAGGATCTCGTACCAGTTGCGCAGCAGATAGCCGCGCGTCCAGCCGTCGCGCGACCAGCGCCAGGTGAACTCCACCGCGAAGATCGCGCAGATCGCGTAATCGCCTCGGATCAGCCAGCGGCGCCATTCCGGCGTGACGTCGCCCCAGGTCTCGTAACTGAGCAGCGCGATCGACACCAGCGCCAGGATCAGCAGCAGCCAGTCGAGCACCGGCACGCGGCGCGCCGCGGCGCCCAGGGTTTCCGGTGCCGAGGCGGCATTCGGGTGATCGTCGTTACTCATGCCGATGGTGGTTCGGGAGGGTTGTTCACGGCGGCAAGCAAAGCACGAAACCACGGGCGAAGGAACGTTCGAGGCTAACGCGCTTGACAGTCAACGGCCGGCTACCCGAAATGCAGCTCATGAACGCCGCCATTCCCTTGTGGATCACCCATCCCGCCTGCAGCCAGCACGAGATGGGCGCCGGCCATCCCGAATCGATTGCCCGCCTGCACGCGATCCAGGACCGCATGAACGCCAGCGGCCTGCTGCCGATGTTTCGCACCGTCACCGCACCGCTGGCACCGCGCGAGGCGCTGGTCCGCGTCCATGATGCGCGGCTGGTCGACGGCATTCTCGCGACGCGTCCAGCCCAGGGCCTGGTCCGCATCGATCCGGATACCGCGCTGAATGCGCACAGCGCCGAAGCCGCGCAGGCGGCGGCCGGCGCGGTGATCCACGGCGTCGACGAAGTCCTGGCCGGCAATACCCGCTTCGCGTTCTGCGCAGTGCGTCCGCCCGGCCATCACGCCGAACGACGCAGGGCGATGGGCTTCTGTCTTTTCAACAGCGTGGCCGTCGGTGCGGCGCATGCGCTGGCCTGTGGTCTGAAGCGAGTCGCCGTACTTGATTTCGACGTCCACTACGGCAACGGCACCTCGGACATCTTCCGCGACGATCCCCGCGTGCTGGTCTGCAACACCTACCAGGACCCGTACTACCCGGGTTGGGTCAGCGATCCGGAGAACCGGCATCTCGTCGATGCGCCGCTGCGCGCCGGCGATGGCAGCGCCGAATTCCGAACCGCCGTCGAAGCCCACTGGGCCCCGGCGATCGCCGCATTCAAGCCGGAGCTGATCCTGGTCTCCGCCGGCTTCGATGCCCATGGCGAGGACCCGCTGGCCGGCTTGAACCTGACGTTCGCCGACTATGCCTGGATCGGCGGGCGCATCCGCGAGTGGGCGGATGAGCATGCGCAGGGCCGCGTTGTGGCGACGCTGGAAGGCGGTTATGACTTGTTCGCGCTGGCGCGAAGCGTGGAAGAGTTCGTGCGCGCGGCAGCGTTCTAAGCCTAAGCGCGCTTGGTGCTCAGGACGAGCAGCTGACCTCGATCATCCGCGCTTCCGGCGGTGGTTCGGCGGCATAAGCCTCGAACGCCGGCTGTTCGTCGAACGGCCGTTGCAGCAGTTCGAAGAGCGTCGCGACCTCGGACAGGTCACCCGCTTCAGCGCGTTCGATCGAGCGCTGCGCGAGGTGATTGCGTAGCACGTATTTCGGATTGACCGCGTTCATCCGCACGGCACGTTCGGCATCTTCGGATTGTTCGGCGCGCAGCCGGCTGCGGTAGTCCGGAATCCAGGCGTCGAGTGCGACGAGGTCGAGAATTTCGTCGCGCAGGCCATGCGCTGGTCCGTCTTCATTGGCCTTGACTCGCGACAAGTGTCGCCAACTGCGAGTGAAATCGGCACGGCTGGATTGCATCAGGTTCAGCCAGCCGTTGATCAAGGTTTCGTCGCCATCGCGCACTTCACGAAGGCCGAGCTTTGCCGTCCATTGCTTCAGCATCGCCTTGCCATAGGCGTCCGGATAGCTGTCGGCGATCGGTTGGGCGCGTTCGACGGCGGCCTTCGGTTCGTCGGCCAGCAGCGGCAGGCAGGCCTGCAGCAGCTTGGTGGCGTTCCAGTGGCCGATCACCGGCTGGCGATCCCAGGCGTAGCGGCCGCTGTCGTCGCTGTGATTGCAGATGTGGTGGCTGTCGAAGGCATCGAGAAAGCCGAAAGGGCCGTAGTCGATGGTCAGGCCGAGCGCGGAGAAGTTGTCGGTGTTCATCACGCCGTGACAGAAACCCACCGCCTGCCAATGCGCCATCAGCACGGCGGTGCGGCGCACCACTTCGGTCAGCCACAAGGCGTGGCGATCCGGCTTGCCGGTGAACTCGGGGAAGTGCTGATCGATCAGCAGATCGGCCAGCGGTTTCAGGCGCTCGGTTTCGCCGCGGTAGTACCAGAACTCGAAATGGCCGAAGCGCAGAAAGCTTGGCGCGACACGGCAGACCACGGCGGCGGTCTCGACGGTCTCGCGGCGCACCGGTTGCGGCGAGCCGACCAGCGCCAGCGCCCGCGTGGTCGGAATGCCCAGGCCGTGCATCGCTTCCGAACACAAGTATTCGCGGATCGACGAACGCAGCACGGCGCGGCCATCGGCATGGCGCGAGTACGGTGTTGGCCCGGCGCCTTTCAGCTGCACTTCCTGCGGCTGGCCGTTGCGATCGTCGATCTCGGCAATCAGCAGCGCACGGCCGTCACCGAGCTGCGGCACGAACTGACCGAACTGATGGCCGGCGTAGACCGAAGCCCGAGATTCGTAGCCGGGCCACGCCGTGTTGCCGGCCATCAGCGCAATGAACTCGGGGCTGGCGATCGATGGCGACAGCCCGAGTTGATCGGCCAGGGCCGCATTGACGTGCAGCAGGCTCGGCGCGGGCAATGGGCGGGCCGGGATGGCCGTCGAGTACGGCTCTCCGAGTGCGGCGAAACGAGGCGTGATGGCGGGCAGGATCATCGTCTGGCTTGAGTTTGGGTCTGCGACTGGCTTTGCAACGGTCGGTGGCTGTCGGCATCGTCATCGCTGCCGACGATCAGTCTTGCTGCGCGGCTATAGCTCAGATAGTTGAAGAACCATTGCGTGGCCACCAGCATGCGGTTGCGGGCGCCGATCAGGAAGTAGACGTGGGCGATGCCCCACAGCCACCAGGCGATCAGGCCCTTCATGCGCAGGAAGCCGAAATCGATCACCGCCGAATGCCGGCCGATAGTCGCCAGATTGCCGAAATCGCGATAGCGGAACGGCCCCGGCGCGGATTTTCCGGACAATGCGGCGCGGATGGTTTTTGCCACATGCTGACCCTGCTGCTTGGCGGCGGGCGCAACGCCCGGCACGGCCTTGCCGTTCGATTGCACGGTGGCGGTATCGCCGATCACGAACACGCGCTCGTGGCCTGGCACCGACAAATCCGGCAGCACCTGGACGCGGCCGGCGCGATCGGCCGGTGCGCCGAGCCAGCGCGCTGCCGGCGAGGCCGCGACGCCAGCGGCCCAGAGGATGGTCGCGGCGGCCAGGCCGCTGCCGTCGCCGAAGCTCAGACCACCCGGATCGCAGCCGTTGACCTTGGTATTCAGCATCACGTCCACGCCTTTCTTCTGCAGCTCCTTGAGCGCGAAGGTCGACAGCTCCGGCGGGAACGACAGCAGCACCCGATCGGCACCTTCGATCAGCACGACCCGGACCTTGCGGGTATCGATGGCGCGGAAATCATGAATCAGCACGCGCTTGCACAGTTCGGCGATTGCGCCGGCCAGTTCGACGCCAGTCGGCCCGGCGCCGACGATCGCGAAGGTCATCAGCCGCTGCTGCTCGACGGGATCGTCACTGTTCTCGGCGCGTTCCAGCGCCAGCAACAGTCGGCGACGAATCAGTGTGGCGTCATCGACACGTTTCAGTCCCGGGGCGTGTGTCTCCCACTGGTCATTGCCGAAGTAGGTGTGGGTGGCGCCTGTGGCGAGAATCAGCCAGTCGTAAGGCAGGCTGCGGCCGTCATCGAGCAGCACGATACGAGCGTCGCTGTCGATGCCGGTCACCTGGCCGAGCAGCACACGGGCGTTCTTCTGCTTGCTGAGAATGCCGCGGACCGGCCAGGCGACATCGGAAGGATTCAGGCCGGCGGTCGCGACCTGATACAGAAGTGGCTGAAAAAGATGGAAATTCCGGCGATCGACGACGGTCAGTTCGATAGCCGCGCCATCGAGCGCGCGGGCGGCAGTGAGGCCGCCGAAGCCGGCGCCGACGATGACGACACGGGGAAGGGTAGACATGATGAGGGGGTGGTCTGGAAGCAACGCAAAGGCAATGGGGGCGGAGTTTAGTCGCTGGCTTGTCGCAGGTATTCGGGGCTTCGCGCACAATCCGCGCACAATCGTTTCCCCTTTCGGAACCCAGCAACGACCATGGACCAGCAACTTCGGGACCGTCTTGATGCCGCCGTGCTTCAGCGCCTGCTCAAGCACCTTGATGAGCGCAAGGACGTACAGAACATCGAGCTGATGAATCTCGCCGGCTTCTGTCGGAATTGCCTGTCCAAGTGGTACGCGGCGGCGGCGAAAGATGCCGGCGTGGCAGTCAGCGACGACGCAGCCCGAGAGCGCGTCTACGGCATGCCTTATGCGGATTGGAAGCGCTTGCATCAGCAGGAAGCCACGCCCGCGCAGCAGGCGGCGTTCGAGGCGGCAAAACCGAAAAGCTGAGGGACTGCCCGGTTCACGGCAGCGCGGTAATCTTGTCGTCGGGGACTTGGGGATCACCATGAATGCTGGTCGATGGCTGTGCTCAGGCCTGCTGGCGGCAAGCCTCGGCGCGCGCGCCGATGATGCGACGCAGAAGGTGCTCAATTGCATGCGGGCGAATATTCCGCCCTCGCTGCAGATCAAGGAAGTGGAACTGGCTTCGGTCGATCGCAGCGGCGCAGAGCGGCTGCTCAAAGGCAAGGTCTATGTCAGCCGCGACAACGGCCTGATCCGCGTGCTGCTGCGCATCTCCAAGCCCAACGATCTCGACGGCGCGGCTTATCTGATGCGCGAAGGTGGCGCCAGCAAGAAGGACGACATCTTCCTGTATCTGCCGGCACTCCAGCGCGTGCGCAAGATCAGTGGCGGCTCCGCCGATGCGCCGCTGCTCGGCACCGATTTCAGCTACAACGACATGAAGCAGCTGCAGGCGGCGTTCGGCGATTCCCAGACCAGCCTCGACAAGCCGACAATCCTGGAACAGCGTCCGGTCCACGTGCTGCAACTGCAGCCGCCAGCTGGTTCCGGCGCTCGCTACAGCCGCGTTCGTACCTATGTCGACCAGAAAACCTGCGTCGCGTTGAAGGCCGAATTCTTCGAAGGCAACGTGCTTCGCAAGGAACTCAGCGCGCCGGCCGACAGCCTGAAGCGTGCCGATGGCTACTGGTATCTGTCCGATCTGACGATGCGTGACGTCAAGGAGAACACCAGCACCCGGCTCAAGGTGGTCGGCGTCGTCGGCAGCGAGCAGGAACTGCCGTCGCGGCTGTTCGATCCCACCTCGTTCTATCGTGGCAACTGAGGCCGCGGGCGCCCGATGAACACCGTTGCCTGGCTCGGCTCGGTCGCGCAGCATCCGCGCCGCGTGCTGTTGGCGGTGGCGCTGGCGACGATCATCGGCCTGCTGCTCTGCATCGATCCGGTCACGCGCACGGTGCGCTTCCACATCGATCCGTCCGCCGAAGCGCTGCTGCCGGTCGATGATCCCGGCCGTGCGGTGCTCGACCAGGTGCGCAGAACCTTCGGCATCGACGATCCGCTGATCGTTGCGGTGCGTTTCGAGCCCAATGTCTACAGCGCCGAGAACCTTGAACGGATCGCCAAGCTCTCGGCGCAGTTCAAGCAGTTGCCTGAAGTCAGCGAAGTGTTCTCGCTGGCGACGGCGCCGAACCTGCTGGCCAGCGGCGACGAGATCGATGTCACTTCGTTCACCGATCAGGCCGCGCGCGATCCGGCGGTGGTGCAGACTTTTGCCGCGCAGATCCTCGCCAATCCGCTCTATCGCAGCACCCTGGTATCGGACGACGGCACCACGGCCGCGTTTGCGCTGAGCACCACGGCGGCACTGACGCCGAAGCAGTATGTGGCGCTCGATTTCGATGGTCAGGTGCGGCGTGCGGTGCAGGAGGTTGGCGGTGCCGATGCGGTTTATCTGACCGGCACGCTGCCGGTTCGTGCAGCGACCAGTGGCGCGCTCGATCGCACCTTGCGTTTCACCGTGCCGGCTGTGTTCGCGGTGATCGCCGTGCTGCTGCTGGCGACTTTCCGCAGCCCGATGGCGGCGGCCTCCGCGCTGCTGTCGGTGGCGATCGCGCTGATCTGGACGGTGGCTTCGGCGGTGCTGCTCGGCATCGAGTTCAACCTGGTCAGTGCCATCGTGCCGCCGCTGGTGATCACCATCGGCCTGTCGTACACGATCCATCTGCTGGCCGCGCATTTCCTGTCGCGCAGCGTGCTGCCCGATGCGCGCGATTCGCAGCGCGCCGACTGGGTGATGAAGCGCATCTCCACCGGCCTGACCCTGTCGGCAACAACCACGGTGATCGGCTTCCTGAGCCTGTTGCTGAATCCGTTGCCCGCCGTGCGCGGCTTCGCGGTGCTGGCCAGCCTCGGCACCTTGTATGTTGGCGCGCTGACCCATCTGTTCCTGCCGGCACTGCTCAATGCCACCGGTTGCAATCGCGAGACGCCGCCGATCGCCACCCGCGTGTTCGGCCGCTTCGCGGAGCTGCTGACCGGCTTCGATCTGCGCTGGCGGCGCTGGATCATCGGCGCATCGGCCTTGCTGATCGTGGGCGGTTTCATCTCCGCGAGCCGCATCGAAGGTGGTGCCGATTTCATCAACAGCTTCGATGAAGACACGCCGGTCCGGCAGAATTTCGAAGCAGTCGCCAAGGCGTTCAACGGTGCCAATTTCGTCACCGTGCTGATCGACGGCAAAGCGCCCGATGCGTTGACCAACCCGACGTTGATCGATGCTGTCGACAGCTTTCAGGACTGGCTGCGCGCCCAGCCCGAAGTGGGCGCGGCGGTGTCCTTCGTCGATCAGCTGAAGCTGACCAATCTGGTCCTGCACAACAACGAGCCGCTGTACTTCGGCGTGCCGGCCGATGGCGCGGCGGTGAAGCAGATCCTGCTGTTTGCCAGCAGCGAAGCGCTGAACCGGGTCATCGATCCGCAGTACCGCACCGCGGTCATCTCGCTGCGTCTCAATGTCGATGGCTCGACGGCGATCGGCGCCTTCCTGCGCCGCGTCGAAGCGCGCGCTGCCGAATTGCCGTCGCCGATCGACGCGCGCTTCACCGGCAGCGCGGTGCTCGCCACCCGCGCCGTCGAAGCGCTGGCCGGCGGCCATCTGGCGTCGATCGCGATTGCCGTGGTCGCCATCGGCGCGCTGCTGTCGCTGATGTTCACTTCGATCAAGGCCGGCCTGATCGCGACGGTGCCGAACATCGTGCCGATCGCCGTCTACTTCGGCACGCTCGGCGCACTCGGCATTCCGCTGAACCCGACCACCAGCCTGATCGCCTGCATCGTGCTCGGCATCGCCGTCAACGACACCGTGCACTTTCTCGCACGCTTCAATGCGGACGCCCGCGAGCAAGGCACCGAGGCTGGAGCCGTGCGCTCGGCGCTGGGCTCGGTGCTGCGGCCGATCACCTTGGCGACGGTCTGCCTGTGCCTCGGCTTTCTGGTTTTCGCCGGTTCGGAACTGAACAACCAGCGGCAGTTCGGTGGGCTGGCGGCCTGGACCTTGTTCGTCGCCTGGATCGTCGACATGACCCTGACGCCGGCGCTCGGTTCTCGCTTGCGCATCGTCACGCTGTGGGACTTGCTGCGGCTCGATCTAGGCAAAAGTCCGCAGCACACGATTCCGCTGCTGTCCGGTCTGTCGATGCGCCAAGCAAGGCTTTTCGCGCTGATGTCGCGGCTGGAAAAGCATCCGGCAGGTACCCGGATCATCCAGGAAGGCGATCTGTCGCGGGACATTTACGTGGTCGTCGATGGTGCGGTCGAAGCGACCATCGAACGCAACGAAGAACGGCTGGTGTTGTCGACGATGACTCGCGGCGCAGTGATGGGCGAGGCCGGTTATTTCGGCCAGCGGCGCACGGCGAGTGTCGATACCACCAGCCCGGTACGCCTGCTCCGTTTCAACTCGCAGGACCTGGAAAGACTGCGCGAACGCTATCCCTCGATCGCTGCAACGGTGTTCCGCAATCTGAACCGTATCCAGGCCGAACGCATCGCGCGTATGACAGCACTGTTACGCTAGGCGCAGTCGGCGGTGATTCCAGTCACTGTCGCCGGGTGTTTACCAGCAGGTCTGAAGGCCTGCGGAAAATAAAAACAGCAAGACAAAACGTCGAGTGGGAGGAGGGGAGATGACCGTACCAATGATGCGCCGCCTCGGCATGGCGGCCGCTTGGCTGTTGCTGTTTCCGGTTGCCGCGGCAACAGCGCTTGATCGCGGCGTGACGATCCTCAAGCAGCCGACCGGCAATCTGATCGTCTCCAAAGGCCGCGATGGCCTGCTGGTGGTCGGCGATGTCGACATCAAGCGACAGGGTGACATCGTCGCGATGCTGGGCGGCGACGTGCCGAAGGTCATCGTCGATACCGATCCGGATGCCGGTTTCATCATGAGCCGGGGCGACGGCTCGGTGCTTTACATGGCCAATGGCCGACTGCGCCATGCAACGCTCGATGGCCTGCTGAAGGTACCTGCCAGCAAAGTGTCAGCGGCGGCACCGACCAGGATGATCGTGGCGCTCGCCGACAGCGATACGGTGCATCTGAATGGCGACGAGATCGGCTTGTTCCGGGTGCAGAGCGGCCTTGTGGCGGGTGCTTGCGCGGCATTGTTTCCGGCGGCGCATCTGCTGCACGTCGGCCGCTTGTACACGCCGGGCCAATACCCGGCGATCGATGTCGCTCGCGGCGGCTCGATATCCGGGCTGATTGCTGCAGTCGGCCGGCTGGTCAATATCGGCGGGCCGGAAGTGCTGTTCGTGCCGGCGCGCGGCGAGCCGGTGTCGCGTGACAAGTTGATCGCCTATCGCGACATGCTGTCGACGGTTCGCGGTCGGGTTCAGGCTGCGATGCAGCACGGCCAGACGCTGAAGCAGATCCAGGCCGCCCGCCTGACCGCCGATCTCGATGCGCGCTGGGGCCAGGGCCCGATTCGCAGCGCCGACTTCGTCGCTCGTGTGCACGCCAGCCTGCTCAATCCGCCTCGCGACGGCTGAACCAGCCACACTGTCTGAATGAGTCGCTACCGGGAACCGCCACCGAAAAGTTCGCCGTACATCACCGCAGAAGGCGCGGCACGCTTGCGTGCCGAGTACGAGCAGTTGTGGCGCGTGCGCCGGCCCGAAGTTGTGCGGGCACTGTCGGCCGCAGCGGCCGAGGGGGATCGCTCCGAGAACGCCGAGTACATCTACCGCAAGAAGGAACTGCGCGAGATCGATCGGAGAGTCCATTACCTGCAGTTGCGGCTGCCGGAACTGAAAGTGGTGGATGCGGTGCCCAGCGATCCCGAGCGCGTCTACTTCGGCGCCTGGCTGCAGGTGCACGACGATCACGGTGACGAGAAGCGCTACCGGATCGTCGGTGCGGACGAGATCGATCCGGAGCGCGGCTATATCTCGATCGATTCCCCGCTGGCCCGTGCGCTGCTCAAGCGCCGGGCCGGCGAGGTGGTCAAGCTGATGCTGCCCGGTGGCGAGGCCGAGGTGGAACTGGCGGCCGTGAGCTACGGCCCACCGTAGTCCTGGCTAGCTTGTGATGCCCTTGAACTGCTTGGTGATCTGCGCAATGCGCTCGCCGTACAGGCGGGCAGTTTCCAGATCGCCGGGCAGCGGGCCTTCGTCGGGGCCGAGATCGCTGGGCGACTGGGCGAGCGCGCCGGAGAAGCCGCCGACGTAGTTGACGTCGTTACGCGTCGCCTTGCTGGAATTGGCCGGCATCATGCCGGTGCCGACCCAGATCATGCCGTGCTGCATCGACAGCGTGATCATGTACTGGATGGTCGAGAACTTGTCGCCGTTCATGGTCGCCGAGTTGGTGAAGCCACCGGCGATCTTGTTCTTCCACTTCTGGCCGAACCACGGCTTGGAGCTGGCATCGGCGAATTTCTTGAAGTCCGCCGACACGCCGCCCATGTAGGTCGGCGAGCCGAAGACGATGGCATCGGCTTCTTCGAGCGCCGTCCAGACGTGGTCGTTGAGATCGGCGACGTTGATCAGCTGCACGCCAACGCCGCCGGCCCCGGTAATCCCGGCGACGACGCTTTCCGCCTGCTTCTTCGTGTGGCCGTAGCCGCTGTGATAGGCAACGACTGCCTTGACCTTGTTCATGCCTTTGCTCCTCGTTATTGTTGCGAGATGGTTCTGCCGGGATGAAGCCTGCCCTGAAGCGCTGACAACACCATAGTCCACTGCCTGCTGCACCGGTGAGACAGCAAGTCGCTCAGAAGTTGCCGAAGCCGCAGCATGTCCGCACTCGCGGAAGGCCCTCTACAATGCGGCATGCCCCGTACCCACGATGACAGCCCGCCGGACCGCCCCATGGAACGGTTGATCTCTTCAGGCGCGCGCAGCGACGAGGAACGGGTCGATCGCGCCATTCGGCCGCAGCGGCTCGAGGACTACGTGGGCCAGCCGGCGGTGCGCGAACAGATGAGCATCGCCATCAGCGCCACCCGCGCTCGCGCCGAAGCACTGGATCACGTGCTGATCTTCGGCCCGCCCGGTCTCGGCAAGACCACCCTGGCGCACATCCTGGCCGCCGAACTCGGCGTCAACCTGCGCCAGACCTCCGGCCCGGTGCTCGAGAAGGCTGGTGACCTGGCCGCACTGCTGACCAATCTGGAACCGCGCGACATCCTGTTCGTCGACGAAATCCATCGCCTGAGCCCGGTCGTCGAGGAAGTGCTGTATCCAGCGATGGAGGATTACCAGCTCGACATCATGATCGGCGAAGGGCCGGCGGCGCGATCGATCCGTCTCGATCTGCCGCCGTTCACCTTGATCGGTGCCACCACCCGCGCCGGCAGCCTGACCGGGCCGTTGCGCGATCGCTTCGGGATTATCCAGCGGCTGGAGTTCTATTCGGTGGCCGACCTGACCACCATCGTCAAGCGCTCGGCCTCGATCCTGAACGTTCCGATCGAGGAAGAAGGTGCCTACGAGATCGCCCGTCGCTCGCGCGGCACGCCGCGCATCGCCAATCGCCTTCTGCGCCGGGTGCGTGACTACGCCGAAGTGCGCGGCACCGGCGTGATCAGTGCGGTGATCGCTGCCGCGGCGTTGAAGATGCTCGACGTCGATGCCAACGGCTTCGATCTGATGGACCGCAAACTGATGATGGCGCTGATCGAACGCTTCGACGGCGGCCCGGCCGGGCTCGACAATCTGGCCGCCGCGATCGGCGAGGCGCGCGACACCATCGAGGATGTCATCGAGCCCTACCTGATCCAGCAGGGCTATCTGCTGCGCACACCGCGTGGCCGGATGGTCGGCAAGCTGGCCTATCAGCACTACGGAATTCCGCTGCCGAAGCGCAATGAGCCGGACCTGTTCACGGAGACCGGTGCCGAGTGACCGGTGCCGGGTCGAAAATCTTGAACTCGCGCCCGTTTGCAAGGTCGATTGTTGCGCTGCCGCAAAAACAGGGATAATCACTGGATGTCGATCAGCTCATCAGGCTTCTCGTGGCCCCTGCGGGTCTATTACGAGGACACCGATGTCAGCGGTGTGGTCTACCACGCCAACTATCTGAAATTCTTCGAGCGCGCCCGTACCGAATGGCTGCGCTCGCTCGGCTATTCTCAAGAAAGCCTGCGGCACGAGGTGGAGGTGGCATTCACGGTCAGCCGTGTGGAAGTCGCTTTCCGGTCTCCCGCCCGGCTCGATGACCAGCTGATTGCCACAGTTGCCGTGACGGAACTGAAGCGGGCCAGCTTGGTGATGACGCAGCAACTGCGACTCGGCGATATCGACGGCAGACTGCTGGCCGAGGCCGAAGTCAAAGTGGTCAGCGTCGATGCCGCCAGCTTCAAACCCTGCGCGCTGCCGGACGGCTTTCGCAATCGCGTCCAGACAGTGGAAAATGCTGCATCTCGCAACCCATCAAGCAGCGCCGCATAACCGCAACCGAACACGTAAACGAACACAGGGGTAGGTATCGAATGAGTGGCACATTTTCGCTGACACAGCTGGTTCTGGAGGCCACCATTCCGGTGAAGCTGGTGATGGGTGTGCTGATTGCCGCTTCGCTGGCGTCCTGGGCGGTGATCCTCGCCAAGCGCGGCCTGCTTTCCCGTATCGAGAATCAGGCGGTCGCGTTCGAAACGCGCTTCTGGTCCGGTGGTTCGATGGATGACCTGTACGAATCCCACCGCCGTGGCGGCGCGCCGGAAGAAGGCCTGCCGCTGATCTTTCGCGCCGGCTACGAGGAATTCAAACGTCAGCAGGTCGCCAACATCCCGCCCGATGACGCGCTGGCCGCCGTGCAGCGCCAGATGCGCGTGGTCATGGCCCGCGAAACCGAGAAGCTCGAAGGTGGCCTGAGCCTGCTGGCGACGATCGGCTCGACCAGCCCCTATGTCGGCTTGCTCGGCACCGTCTGGGGCATCGTCAACGCCTTCGTCTCGATCGGCAACGTCAAGCAGGCGACGCTCGCTTCGGTCGCCCCGGGCATCGCCGAAGCGCTGATCGCCACCGCCATCGGCCTGTTCGCCGCGATTCCGGCAGTCGTCGCCTACAACTTCTTCGTCGCCCGCGTCGATCGCCTTGAAAATCGTTTCTCGACCTTCGCCGAAGAGCTGACCGGCATCGTCGATCGCGGCCTGCGCGGCGGTTCGAGGGCCGGCTGATGGCGGGTTCGGTCTCGCCCAAGAAGGGCAAGCGGCGGTTGAGCGCCGAGATGAACGTGGTGCCGTATATCGACGTGATGCTGGTGCTGCTGGTGATCTTCATGGTCACCGCGCCGCTGATGACCCAGGGCATCGATGTCGAGCTGCCGCAGGCGACGGCGGAAACGCTGTCTGCCGACGACGAGCCACTGACCCTGTTCGTCAGTGCTCGCGGCGAGTATTTCCTCGATGCCGGCGGTGATGCCAAGAAGGCACTGGAAGACCAGACGGTGATCGACAGGGTCGGTGCGATCCTGCGCAACAAGCCGCAGACGATGGTGCTGATCCGCGCCGACAAGGGCGTCAGGTACGACCGGGTCGCCAACGGCATGTCGCTGCTGCAGGCCGCCGGTGCGGCCAAGATCGGCTTCGTCACCGATGCGCCGACGGTGCCACGGGCAACCTCCTCCAAATCCGAGCGCGGATGAAGGTTCAGACGCGCCATATCGTTGCAGCCGTTGCGCTGCATCTCGCGGTATTCGGGCTGCTGTTCAGCGGCGTGCAGTGCGGCCGCGTGCCCGAGCCGGTGTCGATCATCCAGGGTCAGCTGATTTCCGCGAACGAGCTGCCGAAGCCGAACGCTGCGCCGAAGCCGGAGCCGACACCCGAGCCGCCGGCCCCGGAACCGGCGAAGCCCGAAGCGCCGCCCGAGCCGCCGAAGCCGGACCCGGCCGAAGCCCAGCGCAAGCAGCAGCAGGAACAGGAAGCCAAGCAGCAGCAACAGAAAGCGGCTGAGCAGAAAGCCACCGAGCTGAAGACTGCGCAGGAGGCGCTGCTGAAGAAGCAGGCCGACGAACTTGCCGACAAGAAGAAAGTCGCCGAGGACGCCAAGAAAAAGAAGGAAGCGGAAGACAAGCAGCGCCAGGACGATCTGGCGCGCTCGGCGATCGAGGAAGAGGAAAAGCGCCTCGCCGCCGACAAGAAGAAAAAAGCCGAGCAGACCAAGCGCGAGGCCGAAGCGAAACGCGCCATGGAGGCGGAGCTGTCGGCAGCGATGGGTGCTGAAGTGGCCGAACGTACCGCGCAGGAAGTCAGCATCTGGGGTACGCAGCTGGTGGCTGCGATCCAGCGGGTCTGGACTCGTCCGCCTGGCACAGCCGATCAAAGCATCGTCTGCGTGGTCAATATGCAGTTGTCGGCGACCGGTGACGTGCAATCGGCAACGATCCGGAAATCAAGCGGCAACGCACTGATCGACGATTCGGTCATTCGCGCTGTCTACAAGGCCAGCCCGATGCCGCTGCCCAAGGATCCACGGGCGTTCCAGTCCGGCGTCAACATCACTTTCAAACCGCAGTAAGTCCCCGCGACCTACTCGTACAAACGGATCACGACATGCTCAAAAGACTGCTCACCGGATGCCTGCTGATCGCGAGTCTCGCGGCGCAGGCCGATCTCGACATCACCGTGGTCGGCGGCTCCAAGCGCGCCCAGCCGATCGCCGTGGTGCCATTCCAGCAGGCGCCGGGCGGGGCGGTCGATGTCGCCCAGATCGTCGCCGCCGATCTCGATCGCAGCGGCCAGTTTCTGTCGCTGGCACGCGCCGACATGAAAGGTTTCGATCCGCTGCCGGTGACCGAGCCGCAGGTCGACTACCGCACCTGGCGCGCACTCGGCCAGGAAGCGCTGGTGATTGGTCAGGTGCAGATCCTGCCGGGTGGTGGTGCGAAAACAACAGCGGAGCTGTACGACGTGTTCCGCACCCAGAAGATCATGACCATCGAGGCGACCGCGACGCGGGCGACCGAATGGCGGTCGATGGCGCACAAGGTGGCTGATCAGATCTACGAGAAATTGACCGGCACCAAAGGCATCTTCGATACCCGCATTGCCTACATCACCTCGATCCAGACCGGCGGACGCCGCCAGTTCAAGCTGATCTGGGCCGATGCCGATGGCGAGAACCCGCGCGAGATCGCCCGCAGTTTCGAGCCGCTGCTGTCGCCGTCATGGTCGCCGGATGGCCGTCGTATCGCCTATGTCACCTTCGAGGACGGTCGCTCGAAGATCATCATCCAGACGCCGGCAACCGGCGAATACGTGACCTTTCTCGGCGAGAAAGGCATCAACAGCGCGCCGTCTTGGACGCCAGACGGCACTAAGCTCGTTGTGACGCTGAGCTTCCAGAAGAACGCGGACATCTACGTCATCGATCTGGCGACCAAGAGCCGCCGCCGCCTCACCGACAGCTTCGCCATCGATACTTCGCCGACAGTCTCGGCGGATGGCCGCACGGTTGCCTTCCTGTCCGATCGCAGCGGTACCGCGCAGATCTACACGATGAGCATCGATGGCGGCGAAGCCAAACGGCTCACTTTCGAGGGCCGCCGCAACGAGCAGCCACGTTTTTCACCGGATGGCAAGACTCTTGCACTGGTTAATTACAATGGTTCCGGTTATCGTATCGGGCTTGTGGATATCGCAACGGGCGTCATGCGCCTGGTCAGCGACGGCCCCCTGGATGAAGGTCCCAGTTTTGCGCCCAACAGCGCGGTCGTGATTTACACACGACAAGGTTCCTCCGGTGCCGAGTTAGCCACGGTTTCGACCGATGGCTCCATCCGCCAACGTTTGCGGCACACCGGCGATGTCCGGGAACCGGCCTGGGCACCGTACACCAAGCCCTGATTTGTCTGCTTCATTGCGGTTCTTCAGCTTGTCACCCGCAAGGGTTCATCATCGCCAACAAAATCGTCGTCAAGGAGTTTGAAAAATGTTGAACAACAAGTGGTTCGTCTGCGCAACCCTCGCTGTCGCCGCCATCGCCACAGGCTGCTCCAGCACCGGTGACAAGAACGCCAACGCCCCGGCGGATGCGGTTTCGCCGACGTCCACCTCCCAGGGCGGCGTTGCCACCTCGGCTGGCGGCAAGAGCACCGGCGCCAGCACCCCGGCCTCGGCTCAGAGCATCGTCTATTTCGACTTCGATTCGAGCGATCTGAAGGCTGAGTCGAAGGACGTCGTCGCTGCCTGGGCGCGCTATCTGACCGCCAATCCGACCTCGAAGGCCCAGCTGCAGGGCAACACCGACGAGCGCGGCACGCGTGAGTACAACCTGTCGCTCGGCGAGCGTCGTTCGGCCACCGTCAGCGCCGCTCTGCAGGCTGCCGGCGTCAGCGCCAGCCAGCTCGAGCTGACCTCGAACGGCGAAGAGAAGCCGGTCGCGCTGGGCCATGACGAAGCGTCGTGGTCGCAGAATCGCCGCGTCGAAATCGTCGGTCAGTAAGTCGAATGTCGGCCGCCGTGATTGTTGCTGCACGTCATCGCATCACCCGTTCGGCCAGACTGGCACCGCTGCTTGCGGTGCTGGCGCTGACCGGCTGTGCTGCGAACAATTACGGCGGGCCGATCAACGGCCAGCAGGCGCTGAGTCCTGAAGAGCGACGCCTGCAGGCTGTAGAGACCAAGCTCGCGGAAGTCTCGCGACGTCAGACCACGGTCGATGCCGGCCGTGATCAGAAGGTCAGCGAGGATCTCGGCAAGCTGCGCGGCCTGATCGAGCAGCTGCGTTACGACTTCGATCAGTCGGAACGGCGTCAGCAGGAAGCGATCACATCGTTCGACGCCCGCATCAAGGCGCTCGAAGCGCATGCCATCGGTACGGCCGACGGCAGCATCGGTGGGGCAACGGGCGATCCCGCTGCGCAGCCGTTCGGCGGCACGGTGGCTCCGCCGGCGAACGTACCGCTCAGCACCTCTGCCGATGAAGAAGCGCTGTACCTGAAGAGCTTCGACCAGCTCAAGGCTGGCAAGTACGACGACGCAACGGCCGGTTTCAAGGCCATGCTCGCCAAGTATCCGCAGGGTAATTACTCGGATAACGCCTGGTACTGGACTGGTGAGTCGTATTACATCAAGAAGGATTATCCGAACGCGCTGACCAGCTATCGCTCGTTGCTCGAGAAATTTCCGGCGAGTCCGAAGGTTCCGGATGCGCTGCTGAAGACCGGCATCATCCAGCAGGATCAGAAGAAGGCGGATCAGGCCAAGGCGGCCTATAACCGCGTGATCAAGGAGTTCCCGAATTCCAGCGCTGCCCCTCAGGCACGCACGCGGCTCAGTCAGCTGCACTGAGTCATGACGTGAGTTCCATCGCCGTCGAGCCCGGGCGCCAGACGCGCCCGGCAGCATCGGCGACGCGTCTCAAGCTCACTGAAATCTTTCTGTCGTTGCAGGGCGAGTCGACCTTCGTCGGTTGCCCGACCGTGTTCGTGCGCTTGACCGGCTGCCCGCTGCGCTGCCAGTACTGCGACACCGCCTACGCCTTCCACGGCGGCCACTGGCACGAGCTGGCCGAGGTGATGGTCAGCGTCGCCAGCCACGGCGTCCGCCACGTCTGCGTGACCGGCGGCGAGCCGCTCGCCCAGAAAGCCTGCCTGCCGCTGCTGACCGCGCTCTGCGATGCCGGCTACACGGTATCGCTGGAAACCAGCGGCGCCATCGATGTGTCCGGTGTCGACCCGCGCGTGGTCAAGATTCTCGACATCAAGACGCCGGGTTCCGACGAAGTCGAGCGCAACCGCTGGTCGAACCTGCCGCTGCTGAACCCGCAGGACCAGATCAAGTTCGTGCTCTGCAGCCGTGCCGATTACGACTGGGCGAAAGCCATCGTTGCCGAGCACGGTTTGTGCGAACGCCAGACGGTGCTGTTCTCGCCGAGCGCAAGCCAGATCGCCGCCCGTGACTTGGCCGACTGGATCGTCGCCGATCGCTTGCACGTGCGCTTCCAGATGCAGTTGCACAAGCTGCTCTGGGGCACAGAGCCGGGACGCTAGCGCGGCACCGCTCCGCGCGACGCTGTGCCGGTAGTTGTTCAAGCAGTGCGTCGTCTCGCCAGGGATGGCAGGAAATCTTTCGACAGGAGTTGCAGATGGCGGGACAACGAAAAGCCGTCGTATTGCTCAGCGGCGGGCTCGATTCGGCGACGGCGCTGGCCATCGCACGCAGCGAAGGCTATGTCTGCCATTGCCTGAGCGTGGCCTATGGTCAACGCCACAGCGCCGAGCTCGATGCTTCGGTGCGGGTCGCGGCCAGGCTCGGCGCGGCTTCCCATCGCCTGATCCACGTCAATCTCGATTTGATCGGCGGCTCGGCGCTGACCGACAGCTCGATCGACGTGCCCGAGGGCGAGACGCCTGGCATCCCGATCACCTACGTGCCCGCGCGCAACACGCTGTTTCTGTCGCTGGCCATGGGCCTTGCCGAAGTGCAGGGTGCCGAAGCGCTGTACATCGGCGTCAATGCCGTCGACTACAGCGGCTACCCGGATTGCCGGCCCGAGTTCATCGAAGCCTTCGAGAAAGTCGCCCAGCTGGCGACCCGTTCCGGCGTCGAAGGCACGGCGCTGAAAATCGAAACCCCGCTGATCAAGCTGAGCAAGGCCGAGATCATCCGTCGCGGCACTGCACTTGGCGTCGACTTCGCCGAAACCGTGTCCTGCTATCAGGCCGACAGTGAAGGCCGCGCCTGTGGCCGCTGCGATTCCTGCCGCCTGCGCCGCGAGGGTTTTGCCGCCGCCGGTTTGCCCGATCCGACCCGCTACACCGTTTCCTGAGCCGCTCGCCGACGGCAAGGCTGTTGCAGCTATAATCCGCGCCTCGCGAAACGGGGGTCGTTAGCTCAGTCGGTAGAGCATCGGACTTTTAATCCGTTGGTCCTGGGTTCGAGTCCCAGACGACCCACCACTTTTGCGCAGCTTCACACCGCTGGACTTATTGGACCTCTGAGAGATCAGGGGTTTTTTATTGTCTAGGCAGGCTGCGTGACGGGCGAAGTAAGATCGCGAGGGAATCCGCAGTGGCGCAGGCGTTCGGAAACGAGTGGCGCTGCGAAGCCAAGTGGTCACCCGCCTTCATCCCAGACGCATCCAAGCACACCCTCCGCCAATCATGACGGGCAGCGATCAGGAACCCATACGGGATCGAATCACGGTTCTCGGCGAATACCGTGTGCTGGACACGCCGATGGAGCCCGCGTTCGACGACATCACCCGTTCGGCGATGTTTGCGCTGGATGTTCCGATCGCCCTGATCAGTCTGGTCGACGAATCCCGGCAGTGGTTCAAGAGCGAGCAGGGCCTGGCCTGCCGTGAAACGCCGATCTCGGCTTCCGTCTGCGCGCATGCCATTCGCCAGTACGAGTTCTTTGAAATCCCCGATCTGGCCGTGGATCCCCGTTTTGCCCAGAACCCGCTGGTGACTGCCGAGCCGTTCGTGCGGTTCTACGGCGGCGCGGTGCTGCGCACGTCTGAAGGAATCGCGCTGGGAACGGTTTGCGTGCTGGATCGCAAGCCCCGGCAACTCAGCGAAGATCAGCGTGGCTTCCTGAAAGGTCTGGCGCGGCAGACGATGGCGCTGCTGGAATTGCGCAGGGCGCTGCGGTTGTCGCTGGATATCGTCGAGAGACAGGCGCATCTGATGGCGGTTGCCGGGCACGATCTTCGCCAGCCGCTAGGCATCATCTCCAATGCAATAGCCACGGGCCTCTCTGCGCCGAATCATCCCTCGATGCCGCGTCAGCTTGGCCTGGCGCAGCGCGCGGTGGATTCGCTGGTCCAGCAACTGGATGGTCTGGTGACGGCCGCCACCAGCAGCGGCTCGACCGTGGAAACAGCCCCGGTGCGGGTGTCTTTCCAGATGGCCGAGCTGTTCGATGCACTCGGCCCCGGCTGGATATCGCACGCCGCGTCGAAGGGCATTCAGCTCGACGTGGTGCCGTCCAGCGCCGAAGTGCTCAGCGATCGGCGATTGATGAGTTCGATCCTCGGCAATCTGGTCGGCAACGCCATCAAGTACACCCGCACCGGCCGCATCCTGATCGGCTGCCGGCGGCGGAGAAAGGGACTGGAGGTCTGCGTCTACGACACCGGTGTCGGCATTGCGCCGAGCCACCAGGAGGCGATCTTCTCCCCGTTCAAGCAATTGAATCCGGAAAGCGAAGGGCTGGGTCTGGGCCTGGCACTGGTCAAGCAGGCGGCCTTGCAATTACAGGTGCCGCTCGAGGTGTCGTCGGTGCTTGGCCGCGGCACAAGGTTCAGCGTGCAGGTGCCGTACGGCGGTCAGGCAGCGGACTAGTCAGGACAGCGGCGCGGCGTCGAGCTTCGCCAGTTCCGCTTCCGCATAGCTGGCGATCATCTCGGCCAGGCCTTCCGATAGCTGCTCGAAGCTGATGTTCGGATTCGGTTCGCTCAGGTGGCGGATGATCGTGAACACGCTGCCGTGGATGAAGATGTAGCTCATCACCGGCAGGTTCTTCAGCCGCGTCAGCTGCGGGTTGTGCAGCGCGTACTGCATGATCAATTCGACCAGCAGCTGCTGGATCGCTTCGAGCTGACGGCCGCGTTCGGCCTGCATGGTGAAGCCGGCGTACTTCAGATAACGGCCGTCGTTGCGGTTCAGCAGCTCGCGGAAATGGCCGAGCAGGCGGATCACCATCGGGCGGATGTCCAGGCGCACCAGGCTCGGCATCAGCTCGCGCACCATGGCCACGATCTCGGCGGTCAGGTGCGCGTTCATCGCCTTGAACACCGCTTCCTTGTTCGGGAAGTACTCGTACAGCGAGCCGACGCCGACGCCGGCGATGTCGGCGATATGCCGCGTCGTGGTCTGCCCCAGGCCGTGGGTCTGCAGGCTGATGAAGCCGGCTTCGACGATCGCCTGCATCGTCGCCTTGGAACGCTCCTGCTGTGGCTTTCTGGCCATGCTTCTCCCGCTCGATCCTGATTCCGAATTGAATCCGAACAATAGCTCGGATTATCGTGCCATCACTCAATGTCACTGTCATTTCGTGACATTGACATTAAGTCAGGCCAATAACGAGGAGCAGCGATGGCAGGCAGGAAGGTATCAAGAAGCGCATCGGCCGTGGTCACCGGCGCTGGAAGCGGCATCGGCCGGGCGTTTGCGCTGGAACTCGGCGTCCGTGGCGGCCGTGTGGTCTGTGCCGATCTGAAGCTGGCGACCGCCGAGGAAACCGCCGCCCAGATCCGGGCTGCCGGTGGCCAGGCCACCGCCATTGCCTGCGACGTATCGAAGCTCGAACAGGTCGAAAAGCTCGCCGGAAAAGCCGAACAGTGGCTGGCCGGGCCGGTCGATCTGGTGATCAACAACGCCGGCGTCGGCGCTGGCGGCAGCGTGGTCGGCGAGACGCCGATCGACGACTGGCGCTGGGTGCTCGGCGTCAACCTCTGGGGCGTGATCCATGGCTGCCATGTGTTCGCGCCGAAGCTGCGTGCGCTGGGTCGTGGCGGCATCGTCAATGTCGGCTCCACGGCGAGCTTCGCCGCTGCCCCGCTGATGGGGCCATACAACGTGTCGAAGGCCGCCGTGCTGGCGCTCAGCGAAACGCTGGCCTCGGAGTTCACCGGCACCGGCATCAAGATCACCGCCCTTTGCCCGACCTTCGTCGCCACCAACATCGTCAAGGACGGCCGGATCAGCGAAAGCTCCTCGAAGATGGCCGAGCGGCTGATGCAGTGGACTTCGGTCACCCCCGAAAGTGTCGCCAAGACCACGCTCGACGCACTCGACCGCAACCAGCTCTACGTGCTGCCGCAGGTCGACGCCAAGTTGATCTGGCGCATGAAGCGCCTGGCGCCGGTCGGCTATGGCCGCGGCATCGGCTGGCTGAATCGCCTCGCCGGCAATCGCGCCTGAGCCCGAATTCCCCTCTCAAAAACAGGAACTGAAACCATGCAACTCGACATCGACAAGATGCTGGTCAAGATCAAGAACACCCAGTGGGCGCTGGCCGATATCGACTGGGATGCGCCCGGCCGTGAACTGGTCACCGAGAACGAAGAGCAGTACGCGAAGCTGAAAGTGTTCATGGCCGATCTGATGTGGATCGAGCACGTGGGCGCCCGCGCGTTCGCGGCGATGGCGAAGAAGGCGCCGAACGACACATTGGCCGAGATCTATCGCTACTTCCACGCCGAAGAACAGCGCCACGCCAATGTCGAAATGGCGCTGATGAAGCGCTGGGGCATGCTCGAAGGCGATCATGACAATCCGATCCTGCCGGAGCCGAACATCAACCTGCGGCTGGTCATCGACTGGCTCGATACCTACAGCGACGAGATGCCGCTGGAAGTGCTCGGCTCGGTGATTCCGAGCCTGGAGATCGCCCTCGACGGCGCGCTCTGCAAGTTCCTGCTCGACACCGTCAAGGATCCGGTCTGCCACTCCGCGTTCGAGAAGATCAACGAGGACGAAGCGCGCCATCTCGGCGTCGGCTTCCACGTGCTCGAAATGATGGGCTACGGCAAGACGTACCAGCTCGCCGTGCGCACCGCTGGCACCCTGCTGAATCCGAAGCTGCTGATCGGCATCGCGGCCTATCTGCCGCTGCTCAATCGCATGCGCGACAACCTGGTGAAGCTCGGCCTCAAGGAAGAGCGCCTGTACGAAGCGATGAACAAGTACAAGAAGATCGGCGGCCGTACCGAGCAGGGGCGCCGCAATCCCTGGTTCCAGATCATCAGCAACCAGTCGGCGATGGTGGTCAATCGCAAGTCGCTGTACCACGTGCCCGTCGACGCGCTGGTCCGCCTCACCGACTTCTACCCGCGCCGCTGGCTGAAGGCGACGCCGACCTGGGTCAAGGGTTTGACCTGGAAGACGGCGGCCTGATCGCCTTTCTCCTTCCTCGCACGAGGGGAAGGAGCACACGCACAAGCAAGAGATCATTCGATGACCCAGTACCAAGATGAAGCCCCCGTCGCCGGCCGCCGTTCACGCCGCGCGGTCGATCCCGTTGCCGTGAAAGTGGTGGAAGTGCTGATCGTGGGCGCCGGCTTTGCCGGACTCGGCGCGGCGATCCGCCTTCGCGCTGCCGGCATCACCGATGTCGCGATCGTCGAGCGCGGCAGCGAAGTCGGCGGCACCTGGCGCGACAACCAGTATCCGGGCGCGGCCTGCGACATCCCGTCCAACCTCTACTCGTTCTCGTTCGCCCAGAACCCCGAGTGGACGCGCGGCTATTCGGGCAGCCGGGAAATCCTCGAATACATCCGCGGCCTGGCGCGCGACAACGATCTGCTGCCGCTGATCCGCTTCCAGCACAACGTCGAAGCGCTGAGCTTCGACGGCGGCAAGGGCTTGTGGACGGTGACGCTGACCGGCCGTGATCCAATTACCGCGCGTTCGGTGGTAATGGCGCAGGGCCCGCTGTCAAACGCCGGCTTTCCGAACATGCGCGGCATCGAAAGCTTCAAGGGCAAGATGATTCACAGCGCCCGCTGGGATCATTCCTACGACTTCACCGGCAAGCGAGTCGCGGTGATCGGCACCGGTGCGAGTGCGGTGCAGATCATCCCGGAGCTGGTGAAGGTCGCCGACAAGGTCAAGGTCTTCCAGCGCACGCCGGGCTGGGTGTTGCCGCGTCTCGATTTCCAGTCTCCCGAATGGACCAAGGCGCTGTTCAAGAAGCTGCCGTTCAGCCAGACCGCCGTGCGCGAAGCGATGTATTGGGTTCACGAGTCGATGGCGCTCGGCATGATCTGGAACACGCCGATGACTCGCGCGCTGGAACTGCTTGGCACCCGTTTCCGCGAAGCGCAGGTCAAGGACGCCTGGCTGCGCCGCCAGCTGACGCCGGACTTCAAGATCGGCTGCAAGCGCGTGCTGATGACCAACGACTACTACCCGGCGCTGCAGCAGCCGAACTGCGAACTGATCTCCTGGCCGATCGCCAATCTCTCGGAAAAGGGCATTCGCAGCGTCGAAGGCATAGAACATCAGGTCGACTGCATCGTCTTCGCCACCGGTTTCGAAGTATCGAAGAACGGCACGCCGTTCCCGGTGCATGGCCTTGGCGGTCGCGATCTGAACGCCGAATGGTCGCGCGGCGCGCAGGCTTACAAGAGCGTGCAGGTGTCCGGCTATCCGAACCTGTACTTCACCTTCGGCCCGAACTCCGGCCCCGGCCACAACTCCGCGCTGGTCTACATGGAATCGCAGATCGATTACATCGTCCGCTCGGTTGGCCAGGTGGCCGGTGGCCAGCTGAAGTACGTCGACGTGCGGGCCGATGCGCAGAAGAAGTACAACGAGGGCATCCAGAAGCGGCTCGCGAAAACCAACTGGAACTCGGGCTGCAAGAGCTGGTATCTGTCTGAAGACGGCTTCAATTCGACGATGTATCCGGGCTTCGCCACCCAGTTCGCGCGGCAGATGGCGAGCTTCGAACTGCGTGACTATCGCCTGGTCTGAATCGAGCCAGCACCGCCTCGGTCATCAGCCAAGGCTTGCGCCTTGGCAGCGGAATCAGGACGATGGCGGTCCGCGCGGAATAAGCCTCGCGCAGACTGCCATCGTCCTTCGTGTTTTCGAGTCGAACCCCATGAGTCTTTCGCTGCGCGACCAGCTGCTGCAGGCCGGTCTCATCTCCAAGAAGCAGGCCGAAAAGGCGCAAGCCGCAACCGGCAAGGACAAGCCGCGTGGCCAGCACAACCACGGCAAGCAGATCACCGCGCAGGCGCCGAACGCCGAAGCGCTGAAAGCCGCGGAAGCAGCGCGCAAGGCCAAGGCCGCGAAGGATCGCGAGCTGATGGACAAGGCCAAGGAAAAGCAGGCACTGAAAGCGAAGTACGCCGAGATCAAGCAACTGGTCGAAGCCAACAAGCTGCCGCCGGTGGTCAGCGAAGATCTCTACAACTTCGTCGACCACAAGAACAACATCCGCCGCATTGCCGTGACGCCGGAACTGCGCGCGCAGATCATCGATGGCCGTATCGGCATCGCTCGCTGCGAAGGCCGTTATTCGCTGGTGCCGGGCGCAGTCGCCGACAAGATCCGCGAGCGCGATCCGCGCGCGGTTGCAACGATCAACCGCGAAGCCGACAAGGTCGACGAGAACGATCCGTACAAGGACTTCAAGGTGCCGGACGATCTGATCTGGTAGCCGTGCTTTCGTAGGTCGGGCCACGCCCGACACGCCTTTGCCGGCGAGCGGGCGCGCAGTCATCCATGGGGCGATCTACATCGCTCAGGACAAGCCCGTGATGTTGCCGTCGTCATCGATATCGATGTGCTCGGCCGCCGGATGCAGCGGCAGGCCGGGCATGGTCATGATGTCGCCGCAGATCGCGATCACGAAGCCGGCACCGGCAGACAGCCGCACTTCGCGGATCGGCAACACATGGCCTTCCGGTGCGCCCTTCAGTGCGGCATCGGTCGAGAACGAGTACTGGGTCTTGGCGATGCACACCGGCAGGCGGCCGTAGCCGGCGTCGGTCCATTCCTTGAGCTGCTTGCGGACCTTGGCATCGGCGCTGACGCCGGACGCGCGATAGATGCGCCGGGCGACGGTTTCGATCTTGTCCAGCAGCGGCAGCGCATCGTCGTAGACGAAGCTTGGCGAGGCCGGTGCGGCTTCGCAGAGTTCGACGACGATCCGCGCCAGCGCTTCGGCACCGGCCGGGCCGAGCGCCCAGTGATGCGACACCACGCAGGGCACACCGAGTTCGGCGCAGGCCGCGTGGATCAGGTCCAGTTCGGCTTCGGTGTCGGCGGTGAAATGATTGATCGACACCACGCAGGGCAGACCGTAGACCTCGCGGATGTTCTCGATGTGGCGGCGCAGGTTCGACAGGCCGCTCTTCACCGCATCGAGGTTCTCGTGGCCCATGTCGGCCATCGCCACGCCGCCGTGGAATTTGATCGCCCGCACGGTGGCGACGATCACTGCCGCCGCCGGATTGAGGCCCGCCTGTCGGCACTTGATGTCGATGAATTTCTCGGCACCGAGATCGGCGCCGAAGCCGGCTTCGGTCACCACGTAGTCGCCGAGTTTGAGCGCCGCCTTGGTCGCGATCACCGAATTGCAGCCGTGGGCGATGTTGGCGAACGGGCCGCCGTGGATCAGCACCGGGCTGCCGGCGATGGTCTGTACCAGATTCGGCTTGATCGCGTCCTTGAGCAGCGCGGCCATTGCGCCATCGCATTTCAGATCGCGCGGCGTGATCGGCGTGCCGCTTGTGCTGTAGCCGATGATGATGCGGCCGAGGCGCGCCTTGAGATCGGCCAGCGACGTTGCCAGGCACAGGATCGCCATCACTTCGGAAGCGACGACGATGCTGAAGTGATCCTCGCGCGGCAGGCCATTGGCCTTGCCGCCGAGCGCGACGACGATGTCGCGCAACGCCCGGTCGTTCATGTCGACCACTCTTCGCCAGGAGATGCGATGCAGATCGATCTGCAGCGCATTGCCGTGGTGGATGTGGTTGTCGATCATCGCCGCGAGCAGGTTGTTGGCCAGCCCGATGGCGTGGAAATCACCGGTGAAATGGAGGTTGATGTCCTCCATCGGCAGCACCTGGCTCTGGCCGCCGCCGGTGGCACCGCCCTTCATGCCGAAGCAGGGGCCGAGCGACGGTTCCCGCACGCAGGTGATGGCGCGCTTGCCGATCAGGTTCAGCGCATCGCCAAGGCCGACGGTGGTTGTGGTCTTGCCCTCGCCGGGCGGCGTCGGCGTGATCGCGGTGACCAGCACCAGCTTGCCGTCCGGCCGATCCTTCAGCGTGTCGATGTAGCTCAGCGACAGTTTGGCCTTGTAATGGCCATAGGGTTCCATCGCTTCGGTGGGAATGCCGAGGCAGGTTTCGATCAGGGGAATGATCGGTTGCAGGCGCGCGGCCTGGGCAATCTCGATATCGCTGGGCATGGGCGAAACGATCAAGTAAGTGGGGATTGAGGTCGCTGTGCTTACGGGCCGATTCAGTGCGCGGACGCAGCCTTGTCGCGCCTGAACAGCTTGCTGCCGAGCAGGAACACGGCCAGCGCCAGCGCACCGGCGATGAGGCCGACGACGCCACCGATCGCTGCATTGGCGATCGAGGCGATCACGCCGTTGCTGCCTTCGAGCAGATGATGGATCGCTTCGCCGGCGGCCGGCACGCCGTGCACCAGGATGCCGCCGCCGACCATGAACATCGCCGCCGTGCCGACGATCGACAGCGTCTTCATCAGCTTCGGCGCCGCCGCCAGCAGCAGGCGGCCGAAGCCGCGCAGCGCGGCACTCGGCTTGCGGCTGAGATACAGGCCGGCGTCATCGAGCTTGACGATGCCGGCGACCAAACCGTAGACGCCAACGGTCATGATCACCGCGATACCAGCCAGCACTGCGAGCTGTTCGGTCAGCGTGGCCGTGGCGACGGTACCGAGGCTGATGACGATGATTTCCGCCGACAGCACGAAATCGGTCCGGATCGCGCCCTTGATCTTGTCGCGCTCGTAGGCGACGAGATCGAGCTTCGGATCGCTGAGCAGTTTCAGACGCTCCTCCTGCTCGTGGCCATCGGCCGGATGCAGCAGCGGATGGGCCAGCTTCTCGACCCCTTCGAAGCACAGGTACAGACCACCGAACATCAGCAGCGGCTGGATCAGCATCGGCGCTACGGCACTGATGCCGAGTGCCGCCGGCACCAGGATCAGCTTGTTGACGAACGAGCCCTTGGCCACTGCCCAGACCACCGGCAGCTCGCGATCGGCGGCAACACCGGAGACCTGCTGCGCGTTCAATGCCAGATCGTCGCCGAGCACGCCGGCGGTCTTGGTCGCCGCCACCTTGGTCATCGTGGCGACGTCGTCGAGCATGGTCGCGATATCGTCGATCAACAGAAACAGGCTAGATCCAGCCACGTCGGAATCCTTTGCGAAGAGGGGGCGAGTTTGGCACCCGCGATGGGGCGGAGTATGCCTTGGCTTCAGGCCGTCACGGAGTGTTGCAAACTGCGAGCCTGCGCCTCATCCCGAGGCCGCTGCGCCACCATTTCCGTGACCGAACCCGATTTCCTGGACGCCGAACGCGCGGCCGTCTACCGCGCCATCCACGAGCGGCGCGACATGCGCCATTTCGTCCGCGAGCCGGTCCCAGCCGCGACCTTGCAGCGCCTGCTCGAAGCCGCCCACGCGGCACCCAGCGTCGGCCTGAGCCAGCCCTGGCGCTTCCTCAGGATTACCGACGAAGCGCTGCGCGAGGCGGTATACGCGCAGGTTCAGCAGGAAGTGGCGCGCACCGCAGTAGCCCTCGGCTCGCGGCAGGACGAGTTCCTGAAACTGAAGGTGGAAGGCATCCGCGACTGCGCCGAGCTGCTGATCGCCGCCGTCCACGATGCCGGGCCGGATACCGAAATCTTCGGCCGCCGGACCATGCCGTCGATGATGTCGACGGCCTCGGTCGCCTGCGCGATCCAGAACCTGTGGCTGGCGGCGCGCGCCGAAGGTCTGGGCCTCGGCTGGGTGTCGATGTTCGAGCCTGCCGAACTGGCCAGGCTGCTGCAGTTGCCGGCCGATACCCAGCCGATCGCCGTGCTCTGCCTGGGCCCGGTCAAGGCCTTCTACGCAGCGCCGATGCTGCAGCAGGAACGCTGGCGCGAGCCGCGGCCGCTTGAAGAACTGCTGCACGAGAACCGATGGCCGCGTTGAGCATCGGCCCGCAGCGCATCGTCTGCCTGACCGAGGAAACCACCGAAACCCTGTACCGGATCGGCGAGCAGGATCGCATTGTCGGCATCTCCGGCTTCACGGTGCGGCCGCCGCAGGCGCGCAAGGAGAAGCCGAAGGTTTCGGCATTCACCAGCGCCAAGACCGGGCGCATCGCCGATCTGAAGCCGGACCTGGTGCTCGGCTTCTCGGACCTGCAGGCCGACATCGCTGCCGAACTGATCCGCGCCGGCATTCCGGTGCACGTGTTCAATCAGCGCAGCGTCGCCGAGATCCTCGAATTCATCCGCATGCTCGGCGCGATGGTTGGTGCGCAGGCGCGCACCGCGCTGCTGCTCGATGAACTTCAGCGCGGCATCGACGAGGTAAGCGCCGCCGCCGCCAAGCTGCCGCGCCGGCCTAAGGTCTATTTCGAGGAATGGGACGAGCCGCAGATCTCGGCGATCCGCTGGGTCTCCGAACTGATCGGCATCGCCGGTGGCGATGACGTGTTCCCGGAACTGGCTGCGGAGCCGGGTGGCAAGGCACGGATCATCGCCGATCCGACTGAGATCATTCGCCGCGCGCCGGAGCTGATCATCGGCTCCTGGTGCGGCAAGAAATTCAGTGCCGAAAGAGTCGCCGCGCGTCCGGGCTGGGAGGCGATTCCGGCAGTGCGCAATGGTCAGCTGCACGAGATCAAGTCCTGCGACATCCTGCAGCCGGGCCCGGCGGCGCTGAGCGATGGGCTGGTGCAGCTGCATGCGCTGATCACGGCCGCGGCGCGCGCATGAACCCGAACACGCTGATGGTGCAGGGCACGACCTCCGATGCCGGCAAGAGCACCCTGGTCGCCGGCCTCTGCCGTGTGCTGCTTCGGCGCGGCATCCGGGTCGCGCCGTTCAAGCCACAGAACATGGCGCTGAACAGCGCGGTGACGGCCGATGGCGGCGAGATCGGCCGCGCGCAGGCCCTGCAGGCGCTGGCGGCCGGCGTGCTGCCGACCACCGACATGAACCCGGTGCTGCTCAAGCCGAACAGCGATACCGGCGCCCAGGTGATCATCCACGGCTGCGCCGTCGCCAACATGGAAGCCGGCGTCTATCACGACTACAAGAAGGTCGCCCACCAAGCGGTGCTGGCTTCGCATGCGCGGCTGAGCGCGGCTTACGACGCGATCATCGTCGAAGGTGCTGGCTCGCCGGCCGAGATCAATCTCAGAGACGGCGACATCGCCAACATGGGCTTCGCCGAAGCGGTGGACTGCCCGGTGATCCTGATCGCGGACATCGATCGCGGCGGCGTGTTCGCGCATCTGGTCGGCACCCTGGAATTGCTCAGCGAGACCGAGCAGGCGCGAGTCACCGGCTTCGTCATCAACCGTTTTCGCGGCGATATCAAGCTGCTCGAATCCGGCCTGCGCTGGCTCGAAGCGCACACCGGCAAACCGGTGCTCGGCGTGCTGCCCTATCTCCACGGTCTGGCGCTTGATGCCGAGGATGCGATTGCCGGCAACGCCCAGAGCCAGCCCGGTGCGGCGCTGAGCGTCGTCGTGCCGGTGCTGCCGCGGATCAGCAATCACACCGATTTCGAGCCGCTGCGCACGCTGCCACAGGTGAACCTGCACTTCGTCGGCCCGGGTGAAACGCCACCGCCGGCCGATCTGGTGATCCTGCCGGGCTCGAAGTCGGTCCGTGCCGATCTCGCCCATCTGCGCGCCCAGGGCTGGGAGGCGTATCTCGCCAGGCATCTGCGCTACGGCGGCAAGCTGATCGGCATCTGTGGCGGCTTCCAGATGCTGGGCACGCGCATCGACGATCCGCTCGGTCTCGAAGGCGCCGCAGGTGGTAGCGCAGGCTTTGGCTGGCTCGATTTCGAGACCCGGCTTGCAGCGACCAAGCAGTTGCGCAATGTCGCCGGCAGCTTGCTGCTCGACGGCGGCGTGCCGATCGCCGGCTACGAGATTCATGGCGGCGTCAGCAGCGGCCCGGCGCTGTCCTTGCCCAGCGCGCTGCTGGATGCCGGCACCGATGGTGCGATCAGTGTCGACGGCCAGATCCTCGGCAGCTACGTCCACGGCCTGTTCGATCGCCCCGAAGCCTGCACCGCGCTGCTGCGCTGGGCCGGGCTCGCCAAGCCTGTGGTCAGCGATCATGCGGCGCGGCGAGAAACGGCGATCGACCGCCTCGCCGACAGCATCGAACAACACCTCGACCTTGATCTCTTGTTCAAATCTCTCAAAGCATGCGCAGCCTGATCCTCGGCGGAGTCCGCTCCGGCAAGACCCGTCACGCCCAGTCCCTGGCCGAGGCCAGCGGCCTGCTGGTCAGCTACGTCGCCACCGCGCAGGCTGGCGATGGCGAGATGGCCAGTCGTATCGCTCATCACCGCGCTTCTCGGCCTGTTAACTGGCAGCTGGTTGAGGAGCCGCTGGCACTGGCTTCGACCCTGCGCGCGGTCGCCGCACCGGGCCGCTGCATCCTGGTCGACTGCCTGACCTTGTGGCTGACCAATCTGTTGCTCTTCGAGAACGGCAGCCGTCTCGCCGCCGAGCGCGATGCCTTGCTGGCGACGCTGCCGACCCTGCCCGGCGAGATCATCCTGGTCAGCAATGAAACCGGTCTCGGCGTGGTGCCGCTCGGCGAGCTGACCCGGCGTTACTGCGATGAAGCCGGCTGGCTGCATCAGGCACTGGCGGCGCAATGCGAGCGGGTGGTGTTCACCGTTGCCGGCCTGCCGATGGTGCTGAAGGAGGTGACGCGATGAGCTGGTGGACGCAAGCCGCGCAGACGCCGGATTCCGGCTTCGAACAGGCCGCAAGGCTGCGACAGACCCAGCTGACCAAGCCAGCCGGATCGCTCGGGCAACTGGAGACTATGGCGATACGGCTGGCGGCTCTGCAGCGCCGCGAACAGCCGCGTGCCGAGCGGATCGCGATCACCGTGTTCGCGGCCGATCACGGCATCGCTGCGCGTGGCGTATCGGCGTTTCCGCAGGCGGTGACCCAGCAGATGATCGGCAATTTTGCGGGTGGCGGCGCGGCGATCAGCGTGCTGGCGCGGGCGCTGGGCGCGAGTCTGGAAGTGGTCGATGTCGGCAGCATCAACATCTGCGTGGTGCCGGCTGGTGTCGTCGATGCGCGAGTCGCGGCGGGCACTGCGGATTTCTCGCGCGGGCCGGCGATGAGCGCGGCGCAGCTTGAGCAGGCCTTGATCGCCGGGCATGGGGCGGTTGAGCGGGCAGGGGATGTCGACCTGTTCATCGCCGGCGACATGGGCATCGCCAACACCAGTGCCGCGACGGCGCTGGCCAGCGCGCTGCTCGGTGCCGCGCCGAACGAGCTGGCCGGACCGGGCACCGGGCTCGATGCCGCAGGGGTCCGGGCCAAGGCGGTGGTGATCGCGGAAGCGCTGGCGCTGCACGCTGCACATCTGGTTTCGCCGGAAGCGGTGCTGGCCAGACTCGGCGGCTTCGAGATCGCGGCGATCACCGGCAGCACCATCGCCTGCGCGCAACGCGGCGTGCCGGTGCTGGTCGACGGCTTCATCGCCAGCAGTGCCGCGCTGTGCGCCGTGCGCCTGAACCCCACCGTGTTGCCCTGGCTGATCTTCGCCCATCGCTCGGCGGAGCCCGGCCATGCGCGGATGCTGGCGGCGATGAATGCCGAGCCGCTGCTCGATCTCGGCCTGCGCCTCGGTGAAGCCAGCGGCGCGGCAGTCGCGGTGCCGCTGCTGCGCCTGGCCTGCGCGCTACACAACCAGATGGCGACGTTCGCCAGTGCGGGTGTCAGTGAAGGTCCGCCATGCTGAGCCTGACCCTGCTGCGTCATGGTGCGGTCGATGAGCGGCCGTTCGTGCTCTGGGGGCAGCTCGATCCGCCGGTCAGCGCCGCCGGCCACGCGGCGATGCAGCGTGCGGTTGCCGGCCAACATTGGACCGGTGTGATCAGTTCGCCACTGCAGCGCTGCCGAAGCTTTGCGCAAGATCTGCAGCCGGACTGCCAGGTGATCGACGACCTGCGCGAGATGCACTTCGGCGTCTGGCAGGGCCTGACACCGGCCGAGGTGATGGCCAGCGATGGCGCGCGCTACGCCGCGTTTCAGGCTGATCCGGAAACGCTGATGCCGCCGGGAGGCGAAGCGCTGCCGGCATTCCGCTCGCGTGTGTTCGCCGCGCTGGCGCAATGGCGTGCCACTGCCCCGGACGGCGACTGGCTGTGCCTGACCCACGGCGGCGTGATCCGCGTGCTGTTGCAGGCATGGCTGCGGGTCGAGGATCACTGGCGGATCGCGGTGCCGCCGGCGACTTCCTTGAAATTTCTGCTGCCGGAGGGCGGTGATCCGGTGTTGCTCGCGCTGAGGCCGCCATGCGCGGTCTGATCCTCGCCATCCAGTTCCTGACCCGCCTGCCGACGCCTCAGGTGCGCGACTTCGAGCCTGCCGATCTGACCCGCTGCGCGGCCTGGTTTCCGCTGGTCGGCCTGATCATCGGCGCGTTGCTGGCCGGGCTGGCGATGCTGGTCCGCGATCAGCATCCGGCGTTTGCCGCGCTGCTGGTGTTGGCGCTCTGGGTCTGGGTCACCGGCGGGCTGCATCTCGATGGCCTGGCCGATCTCGCCGATGCGCTCGGGGCTTCGCATCGCGATCCGAAGCGCTTCTTCGAGGTGTTGAAGGACCCGCACCTCGGCAGCTTCGGCGTGCTGGCGCTAGTGCTGATGCTGCTCGCCAAGCTGGTGCTGCTGACCCTGCCTGGAGCCAGTTTCGCGGCCCTGCTGCTGATCCCGGCCTGGGCGCGGCTGGCGCCACCGGTCTGGGTCTGGTGGCTGCCGCCGCTGCATGGCGGCATGGGCGATCGCTTCGCCTGGGATCGCCAGCCCTGGGCGGTGCTGCTGTGGGCGCTGGCCCTGGCAGTCGCCAGCGCCTGGCTCAGTCCGCGGCTGCTGATCGCGCCGATCCTGATCGCCGGCTGGGGCCTGTTCCTGAAGCGCCGGCTCGGCGGCCAGTGTGGCGATGCGCTCGGCGCTGGCATCGAACTGGTCGAAGTGGGCCTGCTGGTTGGCCTGGTGATTCAATGGATCTGAGCGTCGTTACCGAACTTCACTTCCGGTTGCTTGCAGGCCGGCGCCGCGCTGACGCAAGGTAGCGATCGGGATCGTCGAGTGAATTTCCAGTTGATTTTCAGTCGATTTCCGGCCGTCACCGCGAACCATTGAGGGCGCGGCACGTCCAACCGGCTCAATCGCACCCCGCTGGGTGCGGGCCGGCTTCATGGCAAGCAAACTTTCTGATGGATGAGAACAAACGCATGCGCAGAGTCATTGCCGTCGCGCTGGTGCTGGGCGCGATTGCCCTGCTGGCCGGGTATTTCGTGTTGCGCAAGCCGGCCGCGTCCGGCGCCAGTCATGAGGCCGCCGCTGGCAGCGCGGCCGAGCCCGGCGCGGGCAAGGGCGGTCACTCCGGCGCGAATGGGCCGATTCCGGTGCTGATCGCCGATGTCGGCCGCCGCGATGTGCCGATCTATCTCGATGGCCTCGGCACCGTGCAGGCGTTCAACACGGTGACGGTGCGGCCGCAGGTCAGCGGCCAGCTGGTTTCGGTGGCCTTCGAGGAAGGCCAGACGGTGAAGGCCGGCGAGCTGCTGGCGCAGATCGATCCGCGCAACTTCGAGGCGCAGCTGCAGCAGGCCCAGGCGCAGAAAGCCCAGAACCAGGCGCTGCTGAATACCGCCAAACGCGATCTGCAGCGCTTCAGCGAACTGGTGGGCGATGGCTATGTGTCGAAGCAGCAGCTCGACACCCAGGCCCAGACCGTGGCCCAGACCGAAGCAACCGTGCGCGCCAACGAGGCCGCCGTGCAGAGCGCGCGCATCTCGCTCGGCTTCGCGCGGGTCACCGCGCCGATCTCCGGCATCACCGGCCTGCGGCTGGTCGATGTCGGCAACATCGTCGACGCCGGCACCAGCACCGGCATCGTCGTGGTCACCCAGGTGATGCCGATCTCGGTGGTGTTCACCTTGCCCGAGCAGAGCCTGGCCGATATCCGCGCCGCGGGCGGAGCGGGGAAGTCAGGCGTCAAGGTGCTGGCCTTCGATCGCGACAACAGCAAGCAGATCGCCACCGGCGAGCTGACCGTGGTCGACAACCAGATCGACCAGACCACCGGCACCATCCGCATGAAAGCGACGTTCGCCAACCAGGATCGCGCGCTGTGGCCGGGCCAGTTCGTCAACATGCGGTTGCTGGTGCGCACCGAGAAGAACGGCCTGGTGATTCCCGCCAGCGCCGTGCAGCGCGGCCCGAACGGCGACTTCGTCTATGTCGAGAAGACCGACGACCAGGGCGCCCGCATCGCCGACAAGCGCGACGTCACCGTCGCCCGCAGCGAGAACGGCACGGCGCTGATCGCCAAGGGTTTGAACGACGGCGATCGCATCGTCGTCGAGGGCCAGTACCGCCTGCAGCCGGGCTCGAAGATTCGTCTGGCCAGCGATCCGGCACCGGATGCCAAGGCTGCCGGCAAGGCTAGTGAGCGCGCAGGCGCTGGCGCAGCGGCGTCACGTTGAGCCTACCGACCAGCTTCGGACGAGCGACCCAGCCATGAGCGTCTCCGAGCCCTTCATCTCGCGCCCGATCGCGACCACGCTGTTGATGATCGCGGTGCTGCTGCTCGGTGCACTCGGCTATCGCGGCTTGCCGATCGCGGCTCTCCCGGACGTCGATTTCCCGACCATCCAGGTCACCACGCAGTTGCCGGGCGCCAGCCCGCAGGTGATCGAATCGCTGGTGACGACACCTCTGGAGCGGCAGTTCGGCACCATCGCCGGCATGTCGTCGATGAACTCGAACTCGGCGTTCGGCCTGTCGACGATCACGCTGCAGTTCGTGCTCGACCGCGACATCGACAATGCCGCGCAGGACGTGCAGGCAGCGATCAACGCGGCGCGCGGCACCTTGCCGAATGACCTGCCGTATCCGCCGGTCTACAACAAGGTCAACCCGGCCGATGCGCCGATCCTGCAGCTGGCGATCAGCTCCGAAGTGCTGCCGCAGAACCAGGTCGCTGATTTCGCCGATTCGGTGCTGGCGCAGAAGCTGTCGCAGGTCAGTGGCGTCGGTCTGGTGTCGATCCAGGGCAACCAGCGGCCGGCGGTGCGCATCCAGGCCAATCCGACCGCGCTGGCCGGGCTGCAGCTGGGGCTGGAAGACATCCGCACCGCGCTTCAGCAGGCCAACGTCAACGCGCCGAAAGGCAGCTTCGATGGCCCGAAGCAGAGCTTCACGATCGGCTCCAATGACCAGATCATTTCGGCGGACGAATACAAGCCGGTGATCATTGCTTACCGCAATGGTGCGCCGGTGCGCCTGAGCGACATCGCCTCGGTTATTGAAGGTATCGAGAACGAACAGCTCGCGGCTTGGGTCGGTGCCCGCAGCGCGGTGCTCGTCGATGTCCGCCGCCAGCCCGGCGCCAATATCATCGAAACCGTGCAGCGCATCCAGGCGCTGCTGCCGCAGCTGACCGCGAACATCCCGGCGTCGATCCATCTTGAAGTGCTCGCCGATCGCACCGAAACCATCCGCGCCTCGGTGCACGACGTGCAGTTCACGATGATGCTCACCGTGGTGCTGGTGGTGATGGTGATCTTCGTGTTCCTGCGCAAGCTGTGGGCGACGGTGATCCCCAGCGTGGCGCTGCCGCTGTCGATCATCGGCACCTTCGGCGTCATGGCGCTGTGCGGCTTCTCGCTCGACAATTTGAGCCTGATGGCGCTGACCATCGCCACCGGTTTCGTCGTCGACGATGCGATCGTGATGATCGAGAACATCGTCCGCTACATCGAAGCCGGTGAAGACCCGGAAACCGCGGCGCGCAAGGGCGCCAAGCAGATCGGCTTCACCGTGGTGTCGCTGACCGTCAGCCTGATCGCGGTGTTCATCCCGCTACTGTTCATGAGCGGCGTCATCGGCCGGCTGTTCCGCGAATTCGCGCTGGTGCTGACCATCGCCGTGACCTTGTCGGCCTTCGTCTCGCTGACCCTGACGCCGATGATGTGCGCCAAGCTGCTCAAGGCCGAAGACCCGAATGCCAAGCACGGCAAGCTGTTCCAGTGGAGCGAGCGGCAGTTCGACAACTTGCTCGATGGCTATTCCCGGAGCCTGCGCTGGGTGATGGCAAGGCCGAAGCAGACCCTGCTGGTCTTCGGCCTCACCCTGATCGCCACCGCCTGGCTGTTCATCAGCATTCCCAAGGGCCTGCTGCCGCAGCAGGACACTGGCGTGATCGTCGGCGTTGCCGAAGCCGAGGCGAGCATCTCGTTCCCGGCGATGCAGGCGCGTACGTTCGCGCTGTCTGAGGCGATTCGCGTCGATCCGGACGTGAAGAGCGTTGCCGCGTTCGTCGGCTCCGGCAGCATCAATCCGACCTTGAACACCGGCCGCCTGAACATCGTGCTGAAGCCGCGTGGCGAACGGAGCACGAGTGCCGATGGCGTCATTCGCCGGCTGAAGCGGCTCGCCGCCAATGTCGAAGGCATCACCCTGTTCATGCAGCCGGTGCAGGATCTGCAGATCGACAGCCGCATCGCCCGTACCCAGTTTCAACTGGTGCTGAAAAGCCTCGATGCCGCCGAGCTGGCCGAGTGGACGCCGAAGTTCATCGATGCGCTGAAACGCCAGCCCGAGTTGACCGATGTCACCACCGATCAGCAGGTCGATGGCCTGTACCTGAAGCTCGACATCCAGCGCGATCGCGCCAGCCGCCTCGGTGTGCCGGTGCAGGCGATCGACGACACGCTGTATGACGCCTTCGGTCAGCGCCAGGTGACGACCATCTTCACCGCGATCAACCAGTACCGGGTGGTGCTCGAAGTGCCTCCGGAGTTCCGCAAGCGGCCCGATGCGCTCGATCAGCTCTATGTGAAATCGACCACCGGGAGCCTGGTGCCGCTGTCCGCGGTGGCGACGGCGACGACGGTGCGCGGCCCGCTGGTGCTGAGCCATCTCGGCCAGCTGCCGGCGGCCACCTTGTCGTTCAATCTCGCGGCCGGACAGTCACTGAGCCACGCCTTGCCGGCGATCGATGCAGCGGCCGCCGAGATCGGCCTGCCGACCTCGGTGCAGCGCAGCTTCTCCGGCAGTGCCGCCGAATTCCAGACTTCGCTGGCCAGCATGCCCTGGCTGATCCTGGCGGCCATTGTCGTGATCTACATCGTGCTTGGCGTGCTCTACGAGAGCTACATCCACCCGATCACGATCCTGTCGACCCTGCCGTCCGCCGGCGTCGGCGCGCTGCTGGCGCTGCTGCTGACCGGGCAGGACTTCTCGGTGGTGGCGCTGATCGGTGTGGTGCTGTTGATCGGCATCGTCAAGAAGAACGCGATCATGATGATCGACTTCGCTCTGGAGGCCGAGCGCGATCAGGGCAAACCGCCGCATGAGGCGATCTTCGAAGCGGCCTGCCTGCGTTTCCGGCCGATCATGATGACGACGATGGCCGCGCTGCTCGGCGCGCTGCCGCTGGCGCTGGAATCGGGTACTGGCTCGGAGCTGCGCAATCCCCTCGGCATCGCCATCGTCGGCGGCCTGATCCTCAGCCAGATGCTGACCCTGTACACGACGCCGGTCATCTATCTGGCGATGGACAAGCTGGCCAAGCGCTTCAGCCGCAAGGACGGCGAAGCCGAACCGAGCGCGGTGGTGCACCTGAAGTGAACCTCAGCGCGCCCTTCATCGCGCGGCCGATCGGCACTTCGCTGCTGGCGATCGGCATCTTCCTGCTCGGCGTGATCGCCTACGCGCGGCTGCCGGTGGCCCCGCTGCCGCAGGTGGAATTTCCGATCATTTTTGTCTCGACCCAGCAGCCGGGTGCTTCGCCCGAAACCATGGCGCAGACCGTGGCCGCGCCGCTGGAACGGCGCTTCGGGCAGATTCCCGGCGTCAACGAGATCACTTCGTCGAGCGCGCTGGGCAGCGCCACCGTGGTGCTGCAGTTCGATCTCGATCGCGACATCGATGGTGCCGCGCGGGACGTGCAGGCGGCGATCAATGCCTCGCTCGCCGATCTGCCTGCGGGCCTGCCGGCGCCGCCGACCTGGCGCAAGGCCAATCCCAACGATTCACCGATCCTGATCCTGGCGCTGACCTCCGATACCGTCGGCCTGGACAAGGTCTACGAGTTCGCCGACAACCAGCTGAACCCGAGTCTGTCGCAGGTCGAAGGTGTTGCCGAAGTGCAGATCTCCGGCGCTGCGAAGCCGGCGATCCGCATCCAGGCGAACCCGGCGCAGCTTGCGCAGATGGGCCTGTCGCTGGCGACGGTGCGCACCGCCGTCAACGCGCTGACCGTCAATCGCGCCAAGGGCTCCTTGAGCGACGAGGCGCAGACCTGGGTCATCGATGCCGATGATCAGCTGGCCACCGTCGAGGATTTCCGCAATGCCATCATCGCCACCCGTGACGGCGTGCCGATTCCGCTGTCCTCGGTCGCCACGGTCATCAATGGCCAGGAGAACGCCCGCCTGGCCGGCTGGTACAACGGCAAGCGCGCGGTGCTGGTGTTCATCCGCAAGCAGGCCGATGCCAACGTCATCGAGACCGTCGACCAGATTCTCGATCAGCTGCCGGCCCTGCGCGCCAGCCTGCCGCCGGGTGTCGAGCTGTCGATCCAGGCCGATCGCACGCAGACCATTCGCGCTTCGGTCGACGAGGTCCAGATTGCGCTGGTGCTGTCGACCGCGCTGGTGATCCTGGTGATGTTCCTGTTCCTGCGCCGGGGCGTGCCGACGGCGATCGCCGGCGTCACCGTGCCATTGGCGCTGGCTGCGACCTTCGCGGCGATGTGGCTGCTCGACTACAGCCTCGACAACCTGTCGCTGCTGGCGCTGACGGTGTCGGTGGGTTTCGTCGTCGACGATGCGATCGTGGTCATCGAGAACATCGTTCGCCATATCGAGGCCGGCGAGAAGCCGCGGGATGCCGCGCTGCGCGGGGCCAAGGAAATCGGCTTCACGGTGCTGTCGATCACCGTGTCCCTGATCGCCGTGTTCATCCCGATCCTGTTCCTGGCCGGCATTCCCGGCCGGCTGTTTCGCGAGTTCTCGGTAACCCTGGCGGTTGCCGTCGCGGTATCGGCGCTGATCTCGCTGACCCTGACGCCAACCCTGTGCGCGAAGTTTCTGCGCCCCGAAAATCATGAGCGCGTGCCGGGCCGGCTCGAACGCGGCCTGGAAGCCGGCCTGGCCTGGCTGCTGTCCGGCTATCGGGTGCTGCTGCTCTGGGCGCTGCGCCACACGCGGATCATGGCGCTGTTCACGCTCGGCACCGTGTTCCTCACCGGCTACCTGTACACGATCGTGCCGAAGGGCTTCTTCCCGCAGCAGGACACCGGTTTCATCTCCGGCAATCTGGTGGCCGCGCAGGACACCTCGTTCGCGGCGATCGCCGAAAAGACCCTGAAGGTGGCCGATGTCGTGCTCGCCGATCCGGCCGTGCAGTCGGCGGTGTACTTCGTCGGCGGCAGCCGCGGCGCCTCGAATTCCGGGCGCATGTTCATCAACCTGAAGACGCCTGAGCAGGGCCGCAAGATCAGCGCCGACAAGGTCATCGAACGGCTGCGGCCGAAGACCGCGAAAGTCGAAGGCATCGAGATGTATCTGCAGGCGGTGCAGGATCTGCGCGCCGGTGGCCGCTCCGGCCGCTCGCAATACCTGTACGCGTTGCGCGCGCCCGAAGCGAAGGACTTGTACGAGTGGACGCCGAAGCTGGTCGAGCGCCTGAAGAAGATGCCGCAGCTGGTCGACGTTTCCTCCGATCTGGAAACCGGCGCGCTGCAGTTGAATGTCATCGTCAATCGCGATGCTGCGTCACGTCTCGGCCTGCGTCCGGCCACCGTCGACCAAGCGTTGTACGACGCTTTCGGCCAGCGCCAGATCGCGCTGATCTACGACCGTACCAACACCCATCGGGTAATCCTCGAAGCCACGCCGGACGAGCAGCAGGATCCTTCCGAACTGGCCCGCATCCAGGTGGCCACGCCGTCCGGTGTCGCGGTGCCGCTGTCGGCGATCGCCCGCTTCGAGTTCGGCACCGCGCCGCTGTCGATCAATCACGAAGGCCAGTTCACCGTCGTCAATCTGACCTTCAATCTGATGCCGGGCGCCAGCTTGCCGCAGGTCGAAGCGCAGATCGGCAAGGCGATGGTCGATCTGCAGATGCCGGGCGAGATACGCGGCGGCTTCGGCGGCAGTGCCGCGCTGTTCGCCAGCGGCCTCGATGCCTTCCCGATCCTGCTGCTCACCGCGCTGCTCGCGGTCTACATCGTGCTCGGCATGCTCTACGAAAGCTGGGTGCATCCGCTGACCATCCTGTCGACGATCCCCTCGGCCGGCATCGGCGCGCTGCTGGCGCTGCTGGCCTTCGACATGGAACTGTCCCTGGTCGCGATCATCGGCATCATCCTGCTGATCGGCATCGTCAAGAAGAACGCCATCCTGATGATCGATTTCGCGCTGGAAGCCCAGCGCCACCGCGGCATGAGCCCGCGCGACGCGATCTTCGAAGCCTGCATGACCCGCTTCCGACCGATCACCATGACGACCATGGCCGCCGTATTCGGCGCCGTACCGCTGGCGATCGGCCTGGGCACGGGCTCGGAACTGCGTCAGCCGCTCGGCGTCGCGATCATCGGGGGTCTGCTGCTGAGTCAGCTGCTGACCCTGCTGACCACCCCGATCGTCTACCTCGGTTTCGAGAAGATCACCGGCTGGCGCCGCCGCCGCCGCGAGCGCCGGACGAACCTGAACGCAGCGCCAATCTGAAATATCTCCGGGCTGAGTGCCAAATCCGGCCACCAAAACGGTTAGACTGCGCGCCCAGTCGGAGAGTAGCTCAGCTTGGTAGAGCACCTGCTTTGGGAGCAGGGGGTCGCAGGTTCGATTCCTGTCTCTCCGACCATATAAATCAATCGCTTAAGATGATTGTGCATTGTGGGTCAGACGGCATTTTCGCTCTGTGCCCCCACAAATGCCCCCACAGATTTTCCGGCCGCGATTACCGTTTAGGTCGCTCGGGAGGGTGCTACGGCTACAGCCGGCTGCACGCATCGCTCACCGATCGGTCCCTGAAGATCTCTGAAAAGGTCGTTTGACGCCTGATGAAGCAGGATGGGTCAGCCTCGAGCTGCTCGCAGTGCGTTCGTCAGGCAAATACCTGTCGTGATCGTGGCTCCTATCACCGCCACATAGAACGTGCCGTAGCTCACCAGATTGGGCCAGTCACCGATGGGCTGCAGGCCGCGTTCCGGAGCATAGACGGCGGTCGCGTAGCCGATGGCGTTGCCCCACAGCATCACAATCGCCGCGTAGTAGAACCACTGGGCCTGCCGCATGCTGAAGTGCAGCCGCGAGCTCAAGAGCACCATCGCCATCACATACATGGAGTTCATCAAGGGGCCGACGTGGGCGTTGCGCAGCAGCTCCTTCTGGTCGGGCACCGGTATCTCGAAGCGCGGCATAGGCAAGATGTGCAGCACGTTGTCGGCGAGTGCGATCAGCCAGACAAAACCTCCGCAGAAACCCAGAAACATCATCACGAAGCAATGCACCAGCAGCTTGCCGCCGATACGGCTCGATAGTCCCTGGCCCGCGACCACCCACGTTTCGTTATTCACCGCGCTCTCCTTTTGTTGTACCGGTCGTTATGTGTGTTCAGGCGGCCTTGGCCAGCGACTGGGAATAGGGGACAGGAATCTGCGGCGAGTGAGTGTCCAGCAGGGGGATCTGATCCAGCGGCGCGGCACCGTGACCGGCGATCCAGTCCAGTACCCATTGCGGATCTTTCTCGCTGCGTGGCGAATGACCAGGCAGCGCGGCGCGCAGCAGGTAGGGGCCGACGTGGCGAATGAAAGAGGTGATGTGCCGGGCCAACCGCAGCCGCGAGCGCAGCTGCCGCCACAGGCCTTCATGCTGCAACATGGCCTTATAGGCGCGCATCGAAAACCACATCACTTGCAGCGAGCCGTGAAAGACCCCATAGGCCCGCGCCAGGTAGCCGCTCAGGCTTCGGCCGAAGGCCGCTTGATAGATATCGAAGGCCACACACTTGTGCTCTGTTTCTTCCACCATGTGCCAGAGCACGAAGGACACCACGCGCGTGTCCGCATCCTTGAACAAGGCCACGCGCTGCTCGATGAGCCATTTGGTCACGCCCAGGGTCATCGACTCGAAGCCCGCGGTGTAGGCCATGCGGGTGCGCAGTGGACGCTGGGCGAGGCGTGCATAGGCCGCCTGCATGTCGCGCTCGATGGCGGCAAGCTCCGGGTAGCGCTTGGCTTTCAGCATCTCGTTGAAGCGCCGATGGACCTGGTAGTGATGCTGCTCCTGGATGTTGAAGACGCGGCCCTGTTCGCTCAGGTGCTCATCGCCGATTAGCTGCGTGACCTCACGCACGGTGCGGATCAGAAACGGTTCGAGATACGGCATGGTCAGCGATCCGCCGTTCATCATCGCGGCCAGCTCGGGCTTGCCCGGGATCCACTGGGGGTCGATGTCGTCGGGAAACTCGAAGGCGATCCGACGCGGAACGGGCGTGGGCTCAATCGCCAGCGGGGCCAGGCCGTTTGGGGCTTCAACCATGACGTTTCTCCTTGGTAGGGACTGTTTCTGCGGCATCGGCGTGCTCCATGCCGGTGCGAAGCGCGTGGATCAACGTGGGCACAAGCACCTGCACATCGCGACCCATCACGAACTGCCCGGCCACCTGCAGCGACACCAGACCGTGTGCACCAATCCAGAACAGATGGCTGGCCGTTAGCGGGTCGAAGGCCCGTGGAAAGTCGCCGCGTGCCTGGCCAGCGGCAATGACCTGAGTGCACACATCCAGCGCATCACGCTTGGCAGCCTTCAGCTCTATCGAACGCTTTGCCACCTCGAGCTGGTCGAGAGCAAAGAACATAAGCGCGTAGCGGTGCGGATGAGCCATGCCGCTGCGGATGTAGGCGGCCGCGAGGGATTCCAGCTGCTGCTTCGGCTCGCTCAAGCCCGCTATGGCCTCTCGCATCTCGGCCTCGATCCAGCGGAAGGCGCGGGCGCGCAGGGCATTCATCAACTCCTGCTTGTCGGCGAAGTAGCGGTAGGGCGCGGTATAGCTCAAGCCCAGTTCCGTCGCGAGGCGGCGGAAGCTGATTGCGTCTTCGCCACCCTCTTTCTCGAACACCGACATGGCGGCACCCAGAATCTGGTCGCGCTTATGCGCACGTTGGTCGTCAGTGAACTTTGGGCGGGGCATGCGTTTGAGTAAACATGATTAACGTAACATCGTCAACAAAATATCTTCGAGTTCCATTGAGGCCCCGCATTTGAGCCGATGAAGCCATGCAGAGCGCCTCGGAGTCTTTGTCCAGAGGTCCGGAAACGAGCGGCCGGATGGTATCGCCAAGCTGTTGCATCTACCGGTTGAATCCGTAGCCCGAAGCTGCCATCCGTCCTCTAACGGGGAATGCCCGATACCATCACGAGCACCAACAAGCGAGAAGGCTGATCTCTGATTTTTTAGTTTCAGTCCTGATGGGGTTGGACCGGTTCGCGAGCACTTAAGGTGGGTTTCGATCCGATGTCCGGATCGATAACGGCGATAATCTCAGGACAATCAAGACCGGACTGACAAAAAGGAACATGCCGTCAGCAAGATCCCAACCGAAGCCAGGTAACAGGCAACGGATCATCGAGGCCACCGTCAAGCTCATGAACGAGCACGGCGGGGCGGTAGGCACCTCGCAGATTGCAGAATTTCTCGGAATCAGTCCGGGCAATCTTTACTATCATTTTCGCAACCGCGAGGAGATTCTGCGCGAACTGTTCGACGGATTGACCCGGGATCTGGATGAGGTCCTAAGGGTGCAGCCCGGCGAGTCGATCCCGGTCGAGCGGCTCGTGTCCTGCTACATCGGTGGCAGCAAGGTCTTGTGGCGCTACCGCTTCTTTTTTGCTTCGGCCACTGATTTCATCAGTCGCGACGAAAGTCTGGCGAAGAAGTACCAGGAGTTCAGCGCTCGTTCGAAAAGCTACATGCGGCTCATCATCCAGGGAGCTGTAAGGGATGCACCTGGCCTATGTCGACCGACCGTGCGCGAATGCGAACATATCGCTGAAACCATGTGGGTAGTGTGGGTGAGCTGGCCTCGTTATTCGGAACTGAGCATGCCCGGCCAACTACTGGGCGAATCGGATATCGGCCGAGGCCTGGAGCAGATCTCCTTCCTGCTGTCGCCCTATCTCGACGCCGCGTACTACCAGAAGACCAAGCGACAACTGCACCGCTTCGTCGCCGAGCTGCAACGCGACAAAAGCTGAGCACAAAGCATCTGTTACGTCGGCGACTCATTCTTCGGGCCGACTCTCTCAAAATAGTGACGGCCCGAGTCGGTAGGGCTTACGGGACGCGTGTCCGTTGCCGGATCGTGCGCATCTTTAGTGACGGCGTGGATGTGCACCATCCGGTAAGCGCTCTCCCTGACCAGTTGATGCAGTAGAGCTGCCAGGTTTTCCACGGTTAACCGAGACATTCCTTGTCTTCCGGTTGTCGCCGCGTGCACGAAGGAATTTATCGCGCTCCCCCTTGACAGGTTGAAAACTAGAGCACATTCTCTATTTTAATTAGAGTAATTGCTCTAATAAATGCGATCCGCAGAAGCGGACGGAGGAGAAGCAGCATGGCTGACACGCTGACTGGGCGGCATATCGTGGTGACAGGCGCAGCATCCGGGATGGGCCATGCCGCAGCACTGGAACTGGCTGCTCGCGGGGCGAGCCTAGCGCTCTGGGACATCGACTTTTCCGCAGTGACCGCCATTGCGGAAACGCTTCGGCAGTCAGGCAGCTTGTGCATCGGCCTCGGCGTGGACGTGAGCAGCAATGCTCAAGTCGAGGAAGCGATGCAGCGTTCGGTGGACCTGCTGGGTCACGTCGACGGAGCCTTCAACAATGCCGGTATCGGCGTGCCGACAATCTCGCTGCATAGCCTCGACGAAGCGGATTTTGACCGTATCGTGGCGGTGAATCTCAAAGGCGTCTGGCTTTGCATGAAGCACCAGATTCAACACATGCGCAGCCGCAGCGGCGGCTCGATCGTCAATAACGCTTCGGTGTCCGGCTTAGTTGCTTTGGCGGGTCAGGGTGCCTACACCGCCACCAAGCATGGCGTCGTCGGGCTGAGCAAGGCAGCGGCCGTGGAAGGCGCAGCCAGCAATATCCGGGTGAACGCGATCTGTCCCGGCGCCGTGCGCACGGCGATCCTGCGTCATCTCGAACAGGCCGGCATCACCGACACCGCACTCGCGGCAATGTCCCCTCAAAACCGCATCGCGGAGCCGAGTGAAATCGCTCATGCAGTGGCCTGGCTGCTGTCCCAGGAATCGAGCTTTGTCACAGGCGCAGCCTTGCCCATCGATGGCGGCTGGGTTGCACAGTAAGCCGATCAATACGCGACATTGGAGAAGCAGTCATGACATCCGCAATCGATACGAACGTCACGGAACCGGCAACCGAATCGGCTGGAGACTGGTGCGGTGCAGACCCTTTCGCCCCGAGTTTTCGCGACGATCCCTATCCCGCGCTGCATGGTCTTCGTGAGCGCGATCCGGTCAACCTGACCCCGGTCGGCACTTGGCGCATCAGTCGCTACGACGACGTGGCTGCAATATTTCGCACAGCCAAGACCAGTATGACGCTGTCCAATGGCGAGTCGCCGAACTTCGATCCACTCGACAAGCGCGGTAGTTTCCTCGAGTTCATGCTCAACAAGGACGATCCCGAGCATCTGGTGCTGCGCCGGCTAGCCACGCTAACGCTGAATCCGAAGACCGCGCGGATGATGGAGGACGAGGTCAAGTTGACCGTCAAGGACGCCATGGACGAGGCGCTCAAGCGCGGCGGCATGGACGTGGTCCCGCACATGGCACACAACGTGCCGTCTCGCATGGTCTGCAAGATCATGGGCATCCCGGAGTGCGACCGGGAAAAATTCAATGAATGGACGGCAGCACGTACCAACGCGTTCTTCGCCAAGTTCCTGCCACCTGAGGTACAGCAGCGTACGCGAGACGCCGGCAATGCAATGGCGGACTACTTCGAAGCGCTGATGCGCGAACGACGCAAGAATCTCGGCGACGATCTGATCAGCACCATGATCCGGGCCAATGATTCCGCCGACAAACTCAGCGATGACACCCTGGTGATCCAGGCCATCGGCATCATCATTGCCGGCTACGAAACCACCATTGGCCTGATCGGCAACGGCATGCGCGCGCTTCTGGACCATCCGGACCAGACCGAGAAACTGCGCGTGCAACCGGATCTGGTCAACAACGCGGTCAACGAGTGCCTGCGGTACGACACGCCGATTCTTTTCAACTGGCGCGTGCTACAGGAACCCTTCGAAGTCGGAGGCAAAACCCTGCCGGCGGATGCCGTGATCTGGCAGATGCTGGCCTCGGCCAATCGCGATCCCGCCCGATTCGAGAATCCAGACGTATTCGACATCGAGCGCAAGGACGTGTCCCACCAGGCCTTCGGCGGTGGCATTCACCATTGCATCGGCAACACCCTGGCCCGGATGGAAGCGCGTCATGCCTTCAGCGAATTCGCGCAGCGAACCAAGGGGTTGCGTATCGAGCAGGGCAAGCTCGAATGGTCGCACTCGTTCTTCCGCGTGATGGCAAGTCTGCCGATCGCATTCCGCTGAATTGTCCCGACCTCGCGCACTCGCTGACTTCGCTGTTCACCGGCGCGATGTGGCGGCCCGTCCTCGGTTGCTTTATCGCGGCGGTCGCAAGCGCTAGCTACGTGCTCCGTGCAAATGCGGCCAGCGACGCTTCCATTTGAACGATCAATTTTAACGGCCGACTGTTCGCCAATTCGCATGACATCGAATCTCCTGCCATCACGCTGAAACTGCAAAGGTAAACCGACCATGACTCAATCGACACTCGAAACCCGCTGGCTGATGACGCTTCAGGGCAGTATCCCCAAGCCGGTCGTCATCTCTCCTTCGCTGATGATCTTCAATGTGCTGGACGCCACGATCGACAGTCCACGACTCAAGGCCAAGATTCTTCCGCCGAGCGGCGACTGGGTTCAGGTGCAGGACAACGGTAACTGGAAGCTCGATGTTCGCTTGCTGATGGAAGCCGATGACGGCTGTCCGATCTACGCGCAGTACAGCGGAATCCTGCGCATGGATCCCGGTCTCGGCGAGCGCTTGGCCAGCGGCGAGGAGATTCCGGGCAGCGAGCTGTATTTCCGCAGCGCACCTTACTTCCAGACACCGTCGGAAAAATATGGCTGGCTGAATAACGTCGTTGCGGTCGGCAAGATGCGTAGCTTCGGCGGCGGCAATGTCGTCTACGACATCTTCGAAGTCCTGTGAACGGCAAGCGCGAACCGCGGGTCATCATCATCGGTGCCGGCATGTCCGGCATGCTGATGGCGATCAAGCTGATCGAGTCGGGAATGGATAATTTCCAGATCTACGACAAGGCCAGCGAGATTGGTGGCACCTGGCGTGAGAACACCTATCCCGGTATCGGCTGCGACGTGGCGGCGCACTACTACACCTACCAGGACGTTCCTAATCCGGAGTGGAGCACGCGCCTACCGCAGGGTGCCGAAATCCAGAAATACCTGCTCGGCGTGGCCGAGCAGCGAGACCTGCGTCGACGTATCGCTTTTAACAAGGAAGTCGCCCGGGCCGATCACGATGGGCAGCGCTGGACAGTGCGTTTCAAGGATGGCGAGGTGGTTGAGGCGGATTTCGTGGTTGCCTGCTGCGGCCTGCTGCACCATCCGCGTTATCCCGACATTCCAGGACTTGGCGATTTCAAGGGCGCCAAGTTTCATTCCGCGCGCTGGGACCACTCGGTGCCGCTGGAGGGTAGGCGGGTCGGCGTTATCGGCAACGGTTCCACCGGCGCGCAGATCATCTCCAAGCTTTCAGAGCGCAAGCTGGATCTGAAAGTGTTCCAGAGAACACCGCAATGGATCTTTCCGCTCCCGGATCGCCGCTACTCGCAGATAGAAAAATCGTTGCTACGAGCTTTTCCCTGGGTCGGGCGGATCATCCACCATGTGTACCGGGTGGCGTTCGAGAATCTATTTGCTGCGGCGGTGCTCAAGCCCTGCTGGCAACGACGCCTGATGAGCTGGCTTTGCAAATGGAATCTGAATACCGTCAAGGACCCCGCGCTGAGAGCGAAGCTCACGCCGGACTATCAGCCGCTATGCAAACGCCTCGTCATGAGCATGGAGTTTTATCCGGCGATCCAGCGCGAAAACGTTTCCCTTGTCACCGATGAAATCGACCATATCGACGCCCGGGGTGTAGTGACCAAGGATGGTGTTCTGCATGAAGTCGATGTGCTGGCGCTTGCCACAGGCTTTGATGCGCATGCTTATTTCCGTCCACTCGAACTCCGCAATGTCCAGGGCAGAACTTTAAGTGAGGCCTGGAAGCAAGGTCCTTATGCATTGCGTACCGTTGCAGTGCCGGGCTTTCCAAACTTCTTCTTCACGCTGGGGCCGCAGAGTCCGATTGGAAATTTCTCTGCGATCAGCATCTCCGAGACGCAGATCAATTACATCCTGCGCTGCATCGAAATGTTCCGGGACGGCAAGTTCCGGACGCTTCATCCCACGCCGGAGGCCACCGAAAAGTTCAACGCCTTCATTCGCGCAGCCATGCCCGACACCATCTGGGTGACGGGCTGCACGAATTGGTACATGAGCAAGAACGGAGTGCCGTCGGCCTGGCCGTACAGCGGCAATCGCTTCCGCAAGGAACTGCGCGAGCCGAATCTTGCCGAGTACGAACTTGCTGTCTGAGTTGGCAATCCGCCGGATCCACCACTTATCGATGACACCATGAACAACCAACGCGTGGTACTGGCGAGCCGTCCCAATGGTTCGCCAACGCTGGAGAATTTTCGACTCGAAACGGCGCCGATCCGAGAACTGAAGGACGGCGAGGTCCTGGTCAAGACGCTGTATCTATCGCTTGATCCTTACATGCGCATGCGCATGAGTGACTCCGATTCCTATGCCGATCCGGTACAGATTGGCGAAGTGATGTTCGGTGGCACCGTGGGGCGGATTGTGGAATCTCGTCGCGACGGGTTTTCTGCCGGTGACCTGGTCACCGGCTATACCGGCTGGGAAAGTTTCAGCGTCACCGCTGACGAAACCCTGGCCCGTTTGCCGCGCAAGATGGCTCAACCCTCCCTGGCGCTGAGCCTGCTCGGAATGCCGGGGTTCACGGCTCATCACGGACTGCTCAATATCGGCAAGCCTGTGCCCGGAAACACCGTCGTCGTCGGAGCTGCCACAGGGGCGGTCGGATCCGTGGTCGGTCAGATCGCCAAGCTTAAGGGCTGCCGTGCGGTGGGCATCGCGGGTGGGACGGACAAGTGTGCCTATGCCGTCGACGAACTGGGATTCGATGCTTGCCTGGACCATCGATCGCCCAACTTTGCTTCCGAGCTCAAGGCAGCCTGTCCCGATGGGATCGATGTTTATTTCGAGAACGTCGGCGGCGAGATCCTGCGTGCTGTTTTGCCACTGCTCAATGACTTTGCCCGTATTTCCCTTTGCGGCCTGATCGCCTGGTACAACGGCGATCAGTCGGCCAAGCCTGTGCTCGCAGCAGAAGTATTGACACCCCTGCTGGTCAAGCGTGTGCAGATGCAGGGCTTCGTGATCATTGACCAGTATCCGGAGCACCACGCCAGCTTCCTTCGCGACATGCAGGGCTGGCTGGCCGAAGGAAAGATGAAGGTACGCGAAGACATCGTCGAGGGAATCGACAAGGCACCAGAAGCGTTCATTGGACTTCTCGAAGGGAAGAACTTTGGAAAGCTTGTCGTCCGTGTCGCGAGCGATGACAGCCGCTGATAGGGGATCGTCATATGCGTCGGGTCACTTTCACTGAACACGATGGCCGTAGCCGAATCATAGATGCTGTGGACGGACAGACCTTGATGCAGGCCGCCACACAGAATGGTGTGCGCGGGATCATCGCCGAGTGCGGTGGTGCCCGCGTCTGCGGCACCTGCCATTGCTACATCGACGAGCCTTGGCTGAACGCGACCGGCACGGCGTGCGAGGACGAAAGAATGCTCTTGGAATTCTCCGAGAACTATCGTCCCAACAGCCGCCTCAGCTGCCAGATTCTGGTATCCGCAGCAATCGAGGGCATGGTGGTGCACCTGCCATCTTCGCAGCCCTGAGCAGTGACTCCCTGAACTGCATCCACGTTTCCGAGCAGCCTGCGAAAGCCATGAGCAAAATCATTTTCATCGAGCACGATGGCAGCCAGCACATCGTTGAGGCCGAAAGCGGCGAGAGCCTGATGCAGTGCGCGCTGAACCACCGCGTGCCCGGTATCGTCGGCGATTGCGGCGGCTGCTGCAGCTGTGGCACCTGCCACGGCTACATTGATACACATTGGCAGCTGGCCGCCGGCGAGCAGAGTGATGACGAGCGCCTGATGCTGGATGGCGCCGACCATGAGCAGCCCAACAGCCGACTGACCTGCCAGATCCGGATGTCCCCGGCGCTGGACGGAATCATCGTCCGCCTCCCACCCCCGCTGTGATGCGCAACGGAACCGGATCATGCAGATCCCTGGTGGCCGTCCGGCTGATCCCTGCCCAATTTCAAACGAATACCTTTTATGTCTGGCACAACGTCTCTGTTGCTTTCCCGGCGCGATCTCGAATTCATGCTGTACGAATGGCTTGATGTTGAGGCGCTGACCAAGGCGCCGCGTTTCGCAGATCATTCCAGAGAAACATTTGATGCGGTGCTCGATACTTTCGAGCGCATCGCCACCGATCTGTTCGAGCCGCATTATCAGAAATCCGATCGCGAAGAGCCGCTGTTCATTGATGGCAAGGCCAGACTGATTCCGGAAATCGCTACCGCGCTCAAGGCGGTTGCGGAATCAGGACTGATGGCGGCCGGACACGACTATGACCGCGGTGGCATGCAGTTGCCTTCGGTGATCGAGCGTACCGGCATGGCGTATCTGCAGGCGGCCAATGTGGGCACTGCCGCCTATCCTTTCCTCAGCATCGCCAATGCCAACCTGCTGGTGGCGCTGGGCAGCGAGGAGCAGATCAAACGCTTTGCAGAGCCCACACTCAAGGGCGAGTTCTTCGGAACCATGTGCCTGTCCGAGCCGCAGGCCGGATCCTCGCTGTCGGATATCAAAACCCGCGCGGAGTTTGAGGCTGAATCGGAACTCGGCCTGCAATATCGGCTAACCGGCAGCAAGATGTGGATCTCTGCCGGCGAGCACGAGATCACGCGAAACATCGTCCATCTGGTATTGGCAAGAACGGTCGATGAAAGCGGCGCATCAATCCCCGGCGTCAAGGGTTTGTCGCTGTTCATCGTGCCCAAGTTTGTGGTGAATGCCGACGGCAGCGATGGCGAGCGCAATGACGTTGTCCTCGGTGGTCTGAACCACAAGATGGGTTATCGCGGCACCACCAATTGCTTGCTCAATTTTGGTGAAGGACGCGAGCATCAGCCAGGTGGTCGTGCCGGTGCGATCGGCTATCGCATTGGCGAGGCCGGCAAGGGCATGAGCTACATGTTTCACATGATGAACGAGGCGCGCATCGGCGTCGGCCTGGGTGCCACAGCGCTGGGCTACACCGGTTATCTGCACTCGCGAAAATATGCGCAGGAGCGGCTGCAGGGCCGCAGCTTGAAAGACCCGAGCACGCCGCAGCAGCGGATCTCCGACCACGCAGACGTCAAGCGCATGATCCTGGCGCAGAAGGTCTACGCCGAAGGTGCGATGGCGCTGAACATGTACTGCTCGGTGCTGATTGATCAGATGAGCACTTCAGAGGATGAGGCCGAGAAAAAGCGGCAGCATCTACTGCTGGAAATTCTCACGCCGATTGCCAAGAGCTGGCCGTCACAGTGGTGCGTGGTGGGTAACGACATGGCCATCCAGATTCACGGCGGCTACGGCTACACGCGCGAGTTCAAGGTGGAGCAGTTCTACCGTGATAATCGCCTCAATCCGATTCACGAAGGCACGCACGGGATTCAGGGACTGGATCTGCTGGGACGCAAGGTGGTGATGGAAAACGGCACTGCACTGGTCCTGCTCACGCAGCGCATCGGGCAGAGCATCGCAAAGGCGCGTGAATCTGCGAACGCCGAATTGCATCCAATGGCCGAGGCATTGTCCGAGCAGATGCAGCGTCTGGCGCAGGTCACCCGAATCTTGCTCGACTGCGAGGATCCCGCGCAGCGTCTTGCCAATGCAACGGCTTACCTCGAAGCCTTCGGGCACATCGTACTGGCGTGGATCTGGCTGGATCAGGCATTGGCCTGTGGCGATTCCCAAAGCCCGTTCCATCGGGCCAAGCGCAATGCCTGCAAGTTTTTCTTCGTCTACGAACTGCCGAGGATCGAGCCTCAGCTTGCACTGCTGGAGCGGTTGGATCGCATCACTCTGGACGCCAGCGAGGACATGCTATGAGCGCGAACACAAACACCTCGCCGTTTGATCTGTCCGGCCGCACCGCGCTGGTCACCGGAGGCTCGCGCAATCTTGGATTGCAGATGGCCAAGGCGCTCGGCAAGCAGGGCGCGCGTATCGTCATCTCCGCCCGCAAGATCGAAGAACTGGAGGCGGCGACGGCGGAACTGACGGGTATGGGTATCGAGGCGAACTGGATTGCCGCGGATTCCTCCAAGGAATCAGACATCACCAAACTGTCGGAGGAGGCCCTCAAGCTTGCAGGGCGCGTCGATATTCTCATCAACAACGCGGGCAACACCTGGGGCGCTCCGGCGGAGGACTATCCAACCGATGGCTGGGATCGTGTCTTCAACCTGAACGTGCGCGGGCAGTTCATCCTGACCCGCAACATTGCCAAGCAAAGCATGATCCCCGCCCGCTACGGGCGCGTGATCAACATCGCTTCGGTCGGTGGCCTGCAAGGTACGATGCCCGACGTCATGCGGGCGATTGCCTACAACAGTAGCAAGGGTGCCCTGATCAATTTTACCCGTGCGCTCGCCGCGGAATGGGGGCATTACGGCATCACTGTGAATGCTCTGGCCCCGGGTTTCTTTCCCTCGAATCTGACCAATGGCTTGATCGATGCGGTCGGCAATGAGCGCATGACGGCCAATGTGCCTGTGGGGCGCCTTGGTGGTGACGAGGATCTGATCGGCCCCGTACTCATGTTTGCAGCAGAGTCCAGCCGCTACGTTACCGGTCAGGTTCTGGCGGTCGACGGCGGCGCCAGCATTGTCTGAGCAAGCGGTTAGCAAGGACCCCGTGTCCATCCCGACTCGCGGCAGCGCCCTCAACATCACGCTGCAGAGCCACGCTGGCAAGCGCTCACGAAAAGCGGCTGGTTCAGCCGTCGATTTTCTCTGCGCGAACGCAAGCGTTTTCACGCGACAACCATCACGACTTTCATTGGAGCTAAGACCTGTGACAGAGCTCGATCCCTCGGCCCGGCTAGTCGTCGATGCGATGGCGGCAGCCGGCCAGCCCGGCCTGGAAACCTTGTCTCCTGCAGAGGCTCGCGCAGCCTTCGCGATCGGCATGTCGATGCTTCAGGCCCGGCCGATCGAGGTGGGTCCGATCCAGGATCTGGTTGCGGAAACCGCGCATCGCGCGATTCCGATGCGCAGCTACAGGCCGCTGAGCGTTGACCCGCAGACGCCGGCCCCCGCGATCGTGTTCTTCCACGGCGGTGGTTTTTACCTGGGAGACCTGGAAGTGTTTGATCGCCAGTGCCGTCGCCTGTGTCGGGCAGCGAACTGCGTGGTGATCTCGGTCGATTATCGTCTCGCGCCGGAACACAAGTTCCCTGCGGCACCGCAAGACGCCTTTGCTGCCCTCAAGTGGATTGCGGCAAACGCAGGCCGGCTCGCTATTGACGCTGAGCGGCTTGCAGTGGCGGGAGATTCCGCCGGCGGCAACCTCGCCGCCGTGGTCTGCCTGATGGCCCGTGAAGCTGGCGCGCCAACCATCTCGCACCAGACGCTGATCTATCCCGCGACCAATTTGTCCGCTGAGCCGATCGACGGTCTGTTTCTGACCGAGGCGATGATGCGTCACTTCCTGGCCGTCTATATGGGCTCGGAAGCGGACGCCAAGGACTGGCGCGCATCTCCGGCCCTGGCGGAAAGTCATGCGCGATTGCCGCCGGCGACGGTTCTCGTCTGCGGCCACGATCCGCTGCACGACGACGGCCTTGCCTACAGCGCGGCATTGAAGAGCGCCGGTGTACCAGTGCAGGAACTGCGATTCTCGGGCCAGATTCACGGATTCCTGTTGATGGACGCGGCCATCCCCGAAGCGGCGACAGCGATGGATAAGATCGGTCGCCTGATTCAATCCGCGTTGAAGAGGACCCCGCGATGAAGGGCCAGATGATGAATCAGCCGCTGCTCATCAGCGGACTGCTGCGCCACGCCGAAACCTGTCACGCCGACACGGAAATCGTGTCGCGTATCGTCGAACCGGCAAGCGGCGATGCACGCTTCCATCGTTACGGCTGGAAAGACCTTGCGGCGAGAGCTCGGCAGCTGGCGAATGCCTTGAAGCGTTTGGGTGTTCAGCAAGACGATCGCGTCGGAACACTGGCCTGGAACGGCTACCGACACGTCGAGCTGTACTACGCCATCTCCGGTAGTGGCGCCGTGACTCACACGATCAATCCGCGCCTGTTTGCGGAACAGATCGTGTGGATGATCAATCACGCCGAAGACCAGGTGCTGTTCTTCGACATCAATCTGGCACCGCTGGTCGAGCAACTCGTGCCGCAATGCCCAACGGTCAAACATTGGGTGGCGATGACCGATGCCGCGCACCTGCCGACTCATAACATTCCAGACTTGCTCTGCTACGAAACGCTGCTTGTGGCCGAGGACGACGCATTCAGCTGGCCGCAGTTTGATGAGAATCAGGCGTGCTGCCTGTGCTACACCTCGGGGACCACCGGCAATCCCAAGGGAGTGCTGTATTCGCATCGTTCGACTTTGCTGCACACGTATGCCTCGGCGCTGCCGGATGTGCTCAATGTCTCCGCCTGCGACACCGTGTTGCCGGTGGTGCCGATGTTCCATGTCAATGCCTGGGGCATTCCTTACGCTGCTGCGCTGGTCGGCTTCAAGCTCGTGCTGCCGGGCCCCGCGCTGGACGGCGCCAGTCTTTGCGAGTTGTTCAACAGCGAGTCGGTGAGTTTTTCAGCAGGCGTGCCAACGATCTGGCTTGCGCTGCTGAATCATCTCCGCGAGCGACAAATGCAAGTACCGAGCTTGAAGCGCTGCTCGGTGGGCGGCTCGGCTTGTCCCGCGCCGCTCAAAGAGGCTTTCGAAAAAGAGTACGGCATCAAGCTGCAATCAAGCTGGGGCATGACCGAGACGTCGCCGCTGGGCACCTGCAATAGCCCCAAGTCTCGTCATCGCAGTTTGCCGGCGCAAGCGCAAGGCCATATCGAACTCAAGGCAGGGCGCCCGCCCTTTGGCGTCGAGTTGAAAATCGTCAACGCCGATGGTGATGCGCTGCCGCACGACGGCGTCGCGGCGGGCGACCTGATGGTGCGTGGTCAATGGGTCGTCGAGCGCTACTTCAGGGCCGACAGCAGCGCACTGGTTGACGGCTGGTTTCCCACCGGCGATATGGCTACGCTCGATGCGGATTGCATGCTCACGATTACGGATCGTTCAAAGGACGTGATCAAGTCCGGCGGCGAATGGATCAGTTCGATCGAACTCGAAGGCGTGGCGATGAGCCATCCGGCGGTGGCCGAGGCCGCGGTCATCGGAATCGTGCATCCACGTTGGGACGAACGGCCATTGCTGATCGTGGTCAAGCGCACGAATCTTGAAGTCTCAAAGGAAGAACTGATTGCCCACTTCACCGGGCGTATTGCCAAATGGTGGACACCGGACGATGTGGCGTTCGTTGACGAGTTGCCTCACACAGCAACCGGCAAGGTTCACAAGCTCGCGCTACGCAAGCAGTTCGCGGAATACAGCTTGCCAGAGACGCTTCAGAGCCGATAAAAGAACGGGGCCTCGGCCGATTTCTGCCAACTAGGAGAACCAACTATGCCAAGGCTTCAAAGCCGTGAGACCCGGCGGCGTTCTTTTCGTCCCGCTTTATTTTTGGCCGATGTTCAGTTGAACCAGCGCCGCAGCGCGAGCACGCCGAGCAGCGTGCCGATCAGTTCGCTGCCAGCGACGAATCCTGCCGAGACGATGAAGGTCATCTGGTGATCGCCGGGCGGCACGCAGGTGACATTGTCCGGCGAAATCAGGATGTAGTGATTGACGATGCCGAACACCAGCGCCGCCGCCATCGATCCGGTGTAGAGCACCACGCCGACTTTCTTCAGCTTCGTCCACAGCAGCGCCGCGGCCAGCAGCGGCAGGATGACAACTACCAGCCCAACGAAAGCCATCTTCGGCGGGTCCAGTTCCACCGGCACCGACAGATGAGCGCCGCCATGCCAGAGCGCGATTGCGCAATGAATGACGGCGAAGGTGCTGAGCACCGCTGCTGCCTGACGGGTGTTTCTGGTCTCGATCATGGTTGTTCTCCCCTTGGTTTTGTCGTTTGAGTTTTTGCCTGGTCCGCCGAACCGGTGAGTTCACCCCCTGAAGGGCGTGCGAATTGGGATGCGATGCAAGGAAGAAAGCACAGCAATAGTTGTTCTATTGCGAGCATTTCTGACGCCGCAGCGCGCCCAAGGCGTGCGTCCAGCAGGGGGTGGAATCTCATGGGTTCGGTGGACTAATGTTCCGGCCGTCGTCGCAGCTTCGACGCAGCGGCTTGCTTCGCTTGCGCAGTACGGCCTTCCGCTTGCGCTTCGGATCGCGCGGCCATCCGTCCGCTCAGCCAGACCTTGATTTCGGAGGGCAGGCCGGTTGGTGCCTTGCGGGCGACCGTCGTCGCCAGATCGGCCAGCGTGGCGCTGGCGAGTTCGGCGCGCATGCTTTGCTCGGCACGCAGCATCACCGCGTGGATCGAGCAGACGCCCTGGGTCGACCAGGCCGGTGCCTTGCCCTTGAAGATCGCGCAGCGGCCGCGGATTTCCTGGCAGTCGAACAAGGGCTTGTGGCCTTCGATGGCGTCGACCACGTCGAGCACGGTGATCTTCGCCGCCGGGCGCGCGAGCCGGTAACCGCCGTGGATGCCAGCGCTGGCGCTGACGATCCCGGCCTTCTCGAGCTTGGGAAAGATCTTCGCGACGAACGAGGGCGACACGCCCTGCAACTCGGCCAGATCACGGCTGCTGGCGGGCGCCGCATCGGGCGCCGACAGCCAGAGCAGGCAATGCAGCCCGTATTCGACACTATTTCCCAGATGCGCCATAACGCGGAGTTTAGTTGTCCGCGTTTAATGGTGCAAACCGAGCGATCGTTGCGAGCTACGGTATGTTTGCGCGACAGTTCTGCACTGAGGGCGTGTTCCGTGGCGCAATCACCGATCGGCTCTGGAAAGTCAGTTCAAGCGGGCAGCCTGCCAGTCACTGGCCGTAGAACAGTCGATGACTGACCGCTACCAAGCCGATGGTCCGCAAGTGGACTTCGAGCCAGGTTCAGGCGGGCAGGTGCTGGCCAACAAGCTGGGCATCACCGAAATCGCCGACATCGAAGAAGCCGAGTTGATACTGCTCGAGAAGCTCTACGACGCAGTACTGGTCGACGCGCTGCCGGAACGCGCATTGACGGTGGCCGATCTGAGGATCTGGCATCGCCGCTGGCTAGGCAACGTCTATTCCTGGGCTGGCGAGGAGCGCTCGGTCAATCTGAGCAAGGGCGACTTCCATTTTGCGATTGCAGCGCAGATTCCAAGGCTGTTGAGCGTTCTGGAGCGGGACTGTCTGCTGCGCTTCACGCCTTGTGATTCCCTGACGGATGAGGCGTTGATCGAAGCGATTGCCGTGACCCATGTCGAATTCATCCTGATCCACCCGTTTCGCGAGGGAAACGGCCGCTTGTCTCGTCTGCTTGCAGACGTGATGGCGGTGCAGGCTGGGCGCGATCCGCTGGACTACAGCCCTTGGGATGCCGATCGACAAAGCTACTTCGATGCGATCCGGCGAGGGCTAGCCAATGACTACGAGCCGATGAAGCAGCTGGTAGCGACTGCGCTCGGGGTTTGATCTGTCGGGATCAGCGGGCGAGACGCAGCTTGTCGAACTTGCTGGTCTTGCTGCGCAACGTCTGCTCGATCTGCTCGATGCGTTGCCCGGTTTCAATCGCAGTCGAGCTGGCCACGGCGCGAATGATGGCTTGCTTGCTCGGGGTTTTCCTGGCGCGTTTGGTGGTCACGAGTGCTTGCCGGTCAGGTTGCTGTTGATGGTTTCAGTATAGCGGCTGGCCTTTCACGCATCCGCGGCGTGCAGCTTCCGGTGCATGCGCCGCAGGCCCAACCAGACACTGATGAACAGCATCGGCAGCGCCAGGCCGACGACCAGATCCGGATCGATTGGCAGATGCGCCGCCTTGCCGGCCTTGGCCAGGTAGCCGACCAGCCCGGAGGCGTAATAGACGATCGCTGCCACGGACAGACCTTCCACCGTCTGCTGCAGGCGCAGCTGCAGGCCGGTGCGGCGTTCCATCGACGCCAGCAGCGCCTGGTTCTGGCGCTCGCGAGTGATGTCGACGCGGGTCGACAGCAGGCCGCTGACCTTGGCGACGCGATCGGACAGCTCGTGCAGGCGCTTCAGCGTGTGCCGGCAGGTCGACACCGCCGGGCTCAGGCGGCGCGCCATGAATTCGCCGATCGGTTGCACGGCCGGCAGCCGGCGTTCGCGCAGTTCCTCGATGCGGGTGCTGACCAGTGCGTGATAGGCGATGCAGGCGTTGAAGCGGAACTCGGTGGTCGCCAGGCTGCTTTCGACGGCGGCGGCCAGCTGGGTCAGTTCGTGCAGCAGCGCTTCATCGGCCACCGCGCCGTCTTCGGCGGCAATCTGCTCGGTCAGTGCGCCCAGCGACTGCTCGATCGCCCGCGTCCGCGGCGCCTGCGCACGCGCCACCGGCAAGGCCAGCAGCGCCAGCACTCGATAGACCTCGATCTCGAACAGCCGCTGCAGCATCCGGCCGGCCTGCCGCGGCGTGAAGCTGCGATCGAGGATCAGGAAGCGCGAGAAGCCGTCGTCGTGAATCCGGAAATCGGTATAGGCCTGACCAGCGCCATCGCCGATCTCCCCGCCGACGGCGATGTTGTTCTCGAAGTGCTCGTCGAGCAGCGCGCTGGGTGCCGGGCCGTCATCGGCTTCGATCAGCAGCGCATTGGCGGCGACCAGGGTCTGGCCCGGCAAGCCGGCCAGCCAGCCCCTGGGCAGCAGGCTGACGGCCGACTCCGCGAACGGCGCGGCACCTGGGCCGGGCACGAACAGCGTGATGCCGGAGAACTCGCCATGCCGTTCCCACTTCAGCGTGATGTCGCCGAGCTGCACGCTGAACTGCAGGGTGCCGTCCGGTGGCGAGGTCACGCCGTATTCGGCGCACAAGCGCTGCAGATGGGCGAACTCCCGCTCGCGATCCTCGGCGGCAACCAGCAGCGCGATGTGAGTCGCGCGGCTCGGTGTGAACGCGGAGGTTGATGGCCGGGCATGAACCTCGTCGGCGACGATCAGGCGTTGCGGATGGTTGGCCGGCAGCATCGTTCAGACCTCGTGCACGAACAGGCTGCGCTCGAAGCGGAGCTGCGGCCAGAACACGCCATCTTCGGCGCGCTCGCCAGCGCCGATCACCATGATCGGGAAGGCCTGGTCGTCGTCGAGGCCGAGCAGCTTGGCCACGCGCACCTCGTCATAGCCTTCCATCATGCAGCTGTCGTAGCCATGCGCCCGCAGCGCCAGCACCAGGTTTTCGCAGGCCAGCGCCGTGCTCTTGGCGGCCCAGAGCCGCACTTCGGCGCGGGTGCAGGGGCCACGCGGCACCGGTGCCACCAAGCCGCCGGCCGCGAACGCCGCTTTCTTGACCAGCGCGAAGCTGTTCAGCGGGCCGGGTGCGTAGTTGTAGGGAATCAGCTGGTAGTAGCGCTTCACCAGCGGCGGCACGTCGGGCATCGGCCAGTCGCGCAGCATCTGCTTGGAGAACGCGCCGACCCGATCCATGCGCGCCACGCAGACGATCAGCTCGGCCGCAGTCTTCGCGGCGAGCTGGCTCATGCAGGCCTTCACCAGCTTTCGCTTCTTGTCCGCCGACTTCACGACATAGAAATCCCAGGGCTGCAGGCCGGACGAGCAGGGCGCGAGCATGGCCATGTCCAGGCAATCATCGAGCACCGCTTTCGGAATCGCCTTGTCAGTGAACTTGCGCACCGAGCGCCGGCTGGTCACCACCTGCCGGAAGGCTTCGACGTCGATGCCCACCGGTGCCGGCTCGTGATAGCGCGGCTTGCCGTCAACCATCACCGTGTCAGGCGGTGCTTTCCTGACAGCGCGCGGACGGACAGCTTGGGCGGCGGCGGCGGGTACGCGTGTGCGGGGCATGGTGGCTCGGGGCAGATGGATAGCGGGAGCACACTCTAGCTCGCCGGCAATGCGCTACGGTGAGCTGCCCTGCCGCCACCCTGTCGCACCATGTCGATCGTCCTGACGCCGTTTGCCCGCCCGCGCCTGTTCCCGAAGAAGCCGCGCCCGAACACCATCCAGGACATCAGCGCCGCCGAGTTCGAGCAGCACCTGAACCGCCACGAGCCGGACCGGGTGCTCGACGGCTATGCACCGTTCTGCAAGCTGCACGTGCATCGCAACTGGACGAGCACGCGCTGCCTGACGGTGCCGATCAGCGACAGCAATCGCCACCTGCTGAAGAGCGCCTACGAGGCCCGCAACCAGGACGAGCTGCCGGTGCTCACCCGCTGGCTCGAAGGGGTGCAAGCACCGATCGCCAACTGGCTGGTGGTGATCCTCTACAGCCGCGAACAACTGGCTCGCGAGGGTTCGCCGATCGCCGCCGACTGGGGCATTGTCGGCTGCCTGTACACCGAGCAGCCGGAAGACATCCCGATGGCACCGATCACGATGATGCGCAATTCGCTTGGCGTTGCTGAAGGTGGATCGGGTGTGGCGCTGGATCGCATCTCTTATCAGCGCAGCGTTGCGTTCTGGGAAGCGAATGCCAACTGGCGTTGATGAATCCTCGAATGATCTCGAGTCTCTAGGAATACGACGAGATTTTTCTCATGTCCTTCAACGTTCGAGTTAACCGGCCTTACGGTGCCTGCCGTAGCGGGTCCGGTTGAACGAGTGGTTAGGCCCCATGCGCTACTGAGGTCCAGTAGGGTTGGAAGCTTGTACAGGCCAGCCTGCGCTGCGGTGAGGAGAACTATGGCCACGGTCAGCCAGAGCATTCTGCGCTGGATCTTGACGTTCTCGGTGTGCTTTCGCTCCTGCTCTTCGTAGATCTCTATAGCCTTCAGCGCCTCGCCAGTCAGTTCGTACTTATGGTCTCTCAATCGAAGTTCGCCGGTATCGACCAGCGAGTCCAGGTAGAAGCGGAGGCGCTTGTGCTGTGGGTCCTTGTCAGGATGGAAGACCCACTTGATTGAGTACAGACCCGTCATCAGATCGGTCGGGCTCGAGATTGGGCTTCCGTCCATCTGCCGCTGGACCATGAAGCGGAGGAGATCGATTCGCTGCTTGGTGATCAACTTCTTCTTGTTGAAGAAGTACTGGTCGACTGCCTCAACCGCACGAACGAGGTGAATCTTTGCGTATGGAAGCAGGAAGGTGCGGCCGAGCGCAAAGTCGACTAGTCCCTTGTACTGGACTTCACCGAAGCCGTAGAAGTGCGTGATGGATATGTCGTTCGCAGAAATATCCGCTAGAGCCACTTCGACTGGCTTTTCGAATTGGGCTCCTGTCCACTCGTGACACTCGAGCATGCCACCAGTTAGTGTGTGAACGATGAGATAGGGATCGCTAGCCTTGTCGACATAAATAGTGAAACAGTTCACCTTGGCGCCTGCAGCACCGGATCTCGGTACGAGTTGGGGGCACGGGCAGCGCAGAGTTCTGGGAAGGAACCAGTTAGCTAGGCGGAGTTGGAGGGTGTTCATGGGGCCTAACGTTCGAACTAACCGGCTTACGGCGCTTGCCGTAGCGGGTCCGGTTGAGCGAGGGGTTAGGCCTCTTCGGCAGCGACAAGGGCTTTCCTCAGCAGGCTTCCCCAGTTCCCAAAGACGTATCCGTCAGAGCGCCCAAAAAACTCCTGGCCCCGGCTGCGATAACCTGGAATAGTGAGTGCTCGGCTGACCTCGCCGGCGTCAATTCGCCGCTCGGCGGAGAAACCCGTCTCAAGATGCATCATCCACTCCACTTGGTCCGATGGAAGTAGTCGGACAACTCCGATGCCTTGAGAACGAGCGTAGGAGGATGCGCCGGTCTGAAGTACTCCAGTTATCGCCATTAGCCCCTTGACGTTCTTTCCAGCAATCTGATCGAGTTTGGCCTTGAATTCCTCGACGTCATTAACTGGGATCGCACCTGAGTAGTCCTTGCATTCGCAAACCCAGAGTAAGGACCACTCTTTTGCTCCAGGAATCGTTACCTCAATCGAGATGTCTACGATGACATCGGAGTTCCTGTCCCGGGAGAAGTAACCCTTCTTCTGATAAAGCGCGCACTGACGCGGGAGTAGGCCGAGTCGCTCTGCATTGACTTCGGTGCGCAGTGCGGCGAAGACTCGATCTTCGAAGCGGTTGCCACGTGACACTGTGTTCATAAGAGGCCTAACGCCTTAGCTCAGCGGCGGGCGAAGCCCGTCCGCTGGAGCGCGTGGTTGGGCATGAACGGAGCCGACGTAGGCGCATATTTCTTGGTGGGTGCTCTCTGGTACGGAATGCCACTCGGTACCTGGCGACAATGTAAGAAAGCAGCCTTGTTGTTTTGCCGCAGTATGAATCTGTTGAAACCAACGCGCATGAGACCACTCACGAGGCACTGGTGCGCTTAGCGTGCCGCTGCTCTCATGCCAGGAAACCTCCATGGCCTCGCGATAGATATAAGGAAAGCGTTGTTGCGATGGCCGGACGTAGAGCCGACCTTCGTTGTCGATGCCAACCTCTCTGATGACGTCTTCGCTCATCGGTATTTCATGCCCAACGCCAATTAGCTACAAAAATGTCGGATAACCCGGCCTGAATGATTTTAGGCGTCACCTTGTCGCCTAATCCGATGTTGCGAATTACGGTGACAGCTTACCCATTCTCCCAGGGTCGTTAAGGTTCCGTGGCGATTCGCTACTCGCTTATCGCTTCGGCCTGCTCAGCAGGTCGATGGTCATCTGCTCGAACTTCGGCAGGTCGATATCGAGCACCGCCTGCACCGGGCGCTCGCCGAGGCCGGGGCCGCTGCCGACGGCCCAGCTAAGTGTGTTGCCGTAGCTGGCGCTGAAGCTGGTGTCGACGTCTTCGAGCACGGTGCTGCTCCTGGTGACGATCAAGGGATCGAGCCAGACCGCGGCGGCGAGTTCGTCCCACATCGGGAATGACTGGCCGAACTTGACGAGGTAATCGTCGAAAGGCGCCTTGCCTTTCGCGATCTGCTTGAAGAATTCCGGCTTGAAGAAGGTCTTCGTGGTCGGGTCGACCGGTACCTGGAGGATTTTCGGCCACGGCTGGTGCAGCACGATCGATGCGGCTTCCGGATCCCAGCGCATGTTGAATTCGCGCCGGGGCGCGTTGATGTACTCGGCGGCGAAGGCGTTGTCGGCGGCGATCGGGTTGAAGCTGCCGCCCATGAACACCAGTTCCCTGGCGAGCGATGCGAACTGCGGATCAAGCGCGGCCGCAACGGCGAGGTTGCTCAGCGGCCCGCCGGCCCAGACCGTGACCTGGCCGGGGAATTCGTGAACCTTGCGCACCAGGAAGTTCGCCGCGCTTTCCTTCTGCACCTTGAGCTTCGGCGTGCCGGCCGGCGATGGCGGAACGAAGTAGGGATCGGCGTGATACGGCGAGCGCTGCAGCGCGCCCTGATCGGGCCAGACTTCGGTCCACGCGCCCTTGTAGTAGAGCGGGCCGTAAAGCTGCTCCCAGAGCTTGTTGCGCGCCTGCGTGTTGACCAGCGGAAAGACCGCGCCGGCGTAGACGGGGATCTCGGTGCGGCCGGCGATTTCGAGCAGGCGCAGCACATGGCCCACTTCCTCGTCGCGCCAGCCATCGCCACTGGTGACGGTGATGCCGAGCACCTCTACACCCGGCGCCTGCATCAGCATCAGGATCGCCTGCAGGTTCGAGGACGCCGGGCCGAAGGCGTCCTGGTCGATGATGATCTTGCGCTTCGCCTCGGCAGCCGCTGCGCTGAAGGCGAGCGTGAGGCTCAGCGCGAGCGCGAGGAAGGCGCGCAGCTTGGATAAGCTAATTAGAGTTTTCATGGTTTCGGGTGATGGCGGGGCGGCGATGAAAAAGCCGCAGCAAGGAACCCGCCAGACTCGAGATGCCCGGAAGCTGTCTGGGCTCAGCGGACCTCGAAGCTCCGCCGCGCGATCAGCTGACCCTGCGGTGTGCGCAGATCGACTCGCCACTTGCCCTGTGGCGCCAGGCCGAAGTGCTGCTTGCGGCTGTAGGTGCGGAAACCGGCTTCGCGGCCGCCGTCGATCTGGGCCGGGATGCGGTCGACGACCAGGCCGTTGTGCACCCACTCGAACACCACCGCCTGCGACAAACCTTGCGGCGCGCGCACCGCGACGAAGGCGCTCAGGGAAGCGTCGGCGCTGACCAGGGTCGCGGCATCCACCGAAGTGATTGCCGGGCCGGGCTCGTGGCCGTCCATCGCGGTGGTGATGCGGGCATCGCGTACCCACAGGCCGGCGGGCGGAATCGCCGCGCGGCCGAACCAGGCTAGCGCCAGCACCGTGGCCAGCGCCAAGGGCATCGCGAAGCGACGCAGCCGCTGGCGCCAGCGCAGCGGATCGGTGCTCGCGGCACGAAGGTCAAGCGCCGGCACGACGGTGCGCGGCAGGCTGGCGAGCAGGATCACGGCCGTGGTCGCGAAGGCGATCGGCAGCGCCTGCTCCACCGGCAGATGCACGGCGATCGGCAGGATGCTCAACGCAGCGACGAAGCTGCAGGCAGCATGGAAAGCCAGCGACAGGCTGGCGTTCGGCGCGATCCGATGCCAGTACAGCGGGTCCAGGGTCGCAGCCAATGCCAGGCCGCCGGCGAGGGCGACGAAGGCCATCTGCTCGGGCACCCAGTTCATAGCGATGAACAGGAACGGCAGCGAGAAATAGAGCAGTTCCTGCTGCACCTGCTGGGTCAGGAAACGCGCTGTTGCCGGCGGCAGCCTGCCGCGCGAATGGCGGCTCAGCCAGCCGCCGATCAGGTCTTCGAGCAGCAACCAAGGCCAGCCGATCAGCGCGATGAACGCCATCATCCGCGCCATGCTTTCGCCACGTTGCACCAGCACGAAACTGCCGATGCCGAAGGCCAGACTCAAAGTCGGCAGCAAGGCCGGATAGCGGGCCAGAAAACTGAGGCCACGTTCCAGCAGCGGGTTGCGCGGCAGGCTGGTCGACAGGTCTGGTGGACTGGCGTTCATGGCCCTAGACGGCGGCGCCGAACAGGTTGCCGACACCGGCGCTGAGCGCCATCGCCAGCGCGCCCCAGAACGCGACCCGCAGCGCGCCCTTGACCCTCGAAGCGCCGCCGGCCCAGGCGGCGGCGGCGCCAAGCACCAGCAGGCTGGCCATCGCCGCGACCGAGGTGGCGACGACCACGCTTTCACGCGGCGCGATCAGCACCGTCAGCACCGGCACGATGGCGCCGAGCGTGAACGCCAGCGCCGAGGCCAGCGCCGCCTGTACTGGACGGGCGCGCAAGGTATCGGTGATGCCGAGTTCGTCCCGCGCGTGGGCCTGCAGCGCGTCGTGCGACGTCAGCTGCTCGGCGACCTGACGGGCCAGCGCGGCGTCGAGGCCGCGGCTCATGTAGATCGCGCTGAGTTCCTCCAACTCGTGATCGGGCTCTTGGTGCAGCTCGTCGCGCTCGCGGGCCAGATCGGCATTTTCGGTATCGGCCTGCGATTGCACCGACACGTATTCGCCAGCCGCCATCGACATCGCCCCGGCGACGAGCCCGGCAACGCTGGTCAGCAGCAGGCTGTGCTGGCTGGTGCCGGACGCTGCGACCCCGACCACCAGACTGGCGACCGAGATGGTGCCGTCGTTGGCGCCGAGCACGGCCGCGCGCAGCCAGCTGATGCGGTCGGAGCGATGCAGTTCGGAATGGCTGCGGGACATGGGCGGTGATCGGGGCGGGGCAACGGGAAGGCGACGCAAGGTATCAGGCTGTCTGGCCTGTCGCTCAGGCTTTCGCTTCCAGCAGCCGGGTCAGCAGTGCGATCTGTTCGCGCTGCATCTCGACCAGTTCCAGCCATTGCTGCTCGCGCAGGTTGTCGACCTTCTGATGCAGGCCGAGGATTTCCAGCTCCGATTTCAGATTCACCTCGTAGTCGTGCTCGGCCGCCTTGCGATCCTTCGCCGACTGGCGGTTCTGCGACATCATGATCACCGGCGCCTGCAGGGCGGCGAGCATCGACAGGATCAGGTTCAGGAACACGAACGGGTAGGGATCGAACGGCCCCACCTTGCTGCGGGTCAGCAGCACCGCGTTCAGCACCACCCAGACCACCAGCAGGCCGAGGAAGCTCAGGATGAAGGTCCAGGAGCCGCCGAACGCGGCGATGCGATCGGCAACGCGCTCGCCGAAGCCCATCGACTCGTCGAATTCCTGCCCGGCATCGCGGCTGATGTGCAGCCGCCTGGCGACCCGCTCGATGACTCGTTTCTCGCTGCGGCTGACCTCATGGCCCTGGACGGCGAGGCGAGCGGTCAGCTCATCGATGGTCTTGCGGTTCACGGTGACTCACTCCTGCGGGCGGGATGCCGGTACAGCCTAGTCCAGCAACAGTCGCTCAGAACGAACGGCCGTCGACGAACTTGCGTTCCAGGGTCGTCAGCTCGATGCCTTCCAGGCAGCGGACGTTGATCGCCGCCGTCGCCACGCCGTCGCGGCCGGTGCCGAGGCCGAACGGCGCGCAGCCGCACTGCGGGCAGAACTGATGGCGGATCGCGTGGCGGTTGAAGGTGTAGGTGCTGATGGCCGCCTCGTCTGTCGTGATCCGCAGCGCAGTGCGTGGCACGAACGACAGCAGGTAGCCTTTCCGGCTGCAGTGCGAGCAGTTGCATTCCATCACCGAGTCGAAACTGCCATCGACTTCAAAGGCGATTTTCCCGCAATGGCAGCTGCCCTTGTGGGTCGTGGTTGCACTGCTGCTGGTGGTTTCGCCCTGTGCCATGTCTGCGCTCCTTGATGAGGGTTCGTGCCAGCAGAGCCTAGCCGAGAGCAGCTGTTTCAGTCTTTGCCCGAGGCACGCTCGACGCTGCTCGGCATCGTCGGCCGGCACGCGTCGCCCGCTGGCCTCACAATTCGCGGCTTGCCGACGCGGAATGCGTCAGCCGACTGCCCCAGGTGCCCCGTGGAAACTTCGCCGTTCTCGTCCTTGCCGCTGAATCCGCTGCTGCTGCAGGCGCTCGATTCCCTCGAATACAAGGCGATGACGCCGATCCAGGCGATGAGCCTGCCGCCGATGCTGGAAGGCCGTGACGTGATCGGCCAGGCGCGCACCGGCAGCGGCAAGACCGCGGCTTATGGCCTGGGCCTGCTGTCGAAGATCGACGCCACCCTGATGAAGACCCAGGCGCTGGTGCTCTGCCCGACGCGTGAACTGGCCGATCAGATCGCCAAGGAAATCCGCCGGCTCGCGCGCTGCATGCCGAACGTGAAACTGACCGTGCTCGGCGGCGGCATTTCCAAGCGGCCGCAGGTCGCTTCGCTGGAGCACGATCCGCACATCGTCGTCGGCATGGCCGGCCGCGTGCAGGAGCTGCTCGACGAAGGCAATCTCAAGCTCGATAGCCTGCGGGTGCTGGTGCTCGACGAAGCCGACCGCATGCTCGATTCCGACTTCGAACAGGCCAGCCGCGCGATCGTCGATCTGGCCCCCAAGACGCGCCAGACGCTGTTCTTCTCGGCCACCTTCCCGGACACCGTGCGCGCGATCAGCCGCCGCCTGCAGCTGAATCCGGTGGAGATCACCGTCGACAACGAGATCGTCACCGCGCAGGTCGAGCAGACCTTCTACGAGGTCGATCCGATGAAGCGTCTCGATGCGCTGGCGCATTTGCTCAGCACCCAGCGGCCGGAATCGGCACTGGTCTTCGCGCACACCAAGAACGACGCCCAGGACATCGAAGTGCAGCTGGCCAAGCGCGGCTTCTCGGTGCTGTCCCTGCATGGCGATATTGACCAGCGTGATCGCGACGAAGTGCTGGTGCGCTTCACCAATGGCTCGGCGCGGGTGCTGATCGCCACCGACGTCGCCGCCAGAGGCCTCGACATCAAGGATCTGGCGCTGGTGATCAGCTACGAGCTGCCGCTGGAGCCAGACCAGCACGTGCATCGCGTGGGCCGCACCGGCCGTGCCGGCAAGAGCGGTCTGGCGCTGCACCTGTATGCGCCGCGCGAGCGCAGCCGCGTTGCCGCGATCGAAGCCAAGCTCGGCTTCAAGGCGGCGATCGGCAAGCTGCCGATGTCGGCACTGTCACCGGATCGTCCGGTGCCGCCGGTATTCGTCACCATCTGCGTCGACGCCGGCCGGCGCGACAAGCTGCGGCCGGGCGATCTGCTCGGTGCGCTCACCGGCGCTGCCGGGCTCGCCAAGGAAGCAGTCGGCAAGATCAACACCTTCGATACCCGCACCTATGTCGCGATCGACCGCCGCTTTGCCAAGGGCGCGATCGACGGCCTGCGCGCCGGCAAGATCAAGGGCAAGAACTTCCGGGTCAGGCCGATCGATTGAGCGCTACTTCTTCACCGGCCCGAAACCCGCTGGCGCCTGGCGATGTCGGGTTGCCGCCTCGTAGGCGCCGGCGATCCTGAACAGCGTCGCTTCGTCGAAAGGCTTGCCGAGAAAATCGACGTTCACCGGCAGCTTCGCGGCGATCGGGCCGATCATCTTCGTGCCGCCTTCAGCGTTCTTGTCCGGCACGCGGTCGTAGACCTCGGTGGTGAAGCCGGCCGGTACTGACAGCGCCGGAAAGCCGTTGGCGCCGAGCAAGGTCCAGGCCAGCGCCGAGCGGCCGTTCTTGTTCGGTTCTGTGGGCATGCCGAGCTTGGGCGAGGGGATATTGCTGGTCGGATAGACCACCGCGTCGAGGTTCTGCTCGGCCATGCACTGGATGCCGATCTGCTGCAGGGCGAAGCGCTGTTCCAGGCGGCCGGAGATATCCAGGGTCTTGTCCTTGAACTTCTCTTCCAGGCTTTTCTTCTTGTCCGAGAAGCCGGTGCCGGCGCGCACGTCGGTATAGAAGCGGGACTTGTTAATCAGGTCTTCGGTATTCCTGATGTTGGCGTCGCCACGCGCCTTCAGATACTGGTCGAGCACGAAGCGGCCTTCACCGATGGTCTTGTCAGCGCCCAGATCGCGGATGGTCAGCGGGCTGTCGGCGGGAAACAGCTTGGGGTCGGCCGCCATCGCCACCAGTTGCGGAATGTGATCGCTGTCGGCCGGGAACAGCTTCGGGTTCTGCTGGATCAGGGCGCGCGAATAAGCCGACGGCGCGTACTTGGCCACGCATTGCTGGAACAGTGCGCCGCTGGCGCCGGGATCGACGATCGTCGCGCCGAGCTTCTGCAGATCCGCTACCGCGCGCTCGACGAGGTCGATGCTCTGCTCGTCGGCCTTGGTGAACAGCGCCTTGTTCATGAATTCGCGCAGCACGCCGATGCGCAGGCCCTTCAGGCTTTTCTCATGCGTGTAGCTCGCATAAGGCTGCGGCGGCTTGCGGCCGATGCCGAAGGCGGTGAGTTCGTCCTTGGGGTCGTAGCCGGAAATCACATCGAGCACGGTCGCCGTGTCTTCGACCGTGCGGCATAGCGGGCCGACTCGATCGTTCATGGTGCTGGCCTTGATCATGCCGGCGCGGCTGACCAGTTCCTGCGTCGCGGCGATGCCGACGACGTTGTTGTTCTTCGCCGGGTTGCGTGCCGAAGGGCCGGATTCCTCGGCGATCGAACAGACGGCGAGGCTCGCCGCCACCGATGAACCGGAGCCGCCGCTGGAGCGTCCGGGACTGCGCTCGGTGTCATAGGGATTGCAGAGCACGCCGCCAAAACTGCTGCGATCGCCGCTGGCGTACTCGCCCATGTTGGCCTTGCCGATGATGATGGCGCCGGCCGCGCGCAGGCGCTTGACGAACTCAGCGTCCAGCGGTGGCCGATCGTTGGCGTAAGGGGCATCGGCACCCGAGGTGGTGCGCAGATCGGCGGTGTCGTACTGGTCCTTCACCGAGATCGGAATGCCGTGCAGCGGGCCGACCAGCTTGCCGGTCGCGGCGAACTGCCGGTCGAGTTCGGCCGCGGCTTCGAGCGCATCCGGCAGCGCCGGATCGGCGTCGGCCTTGTCGGTCATGCTGCGCGCCTTGTGCGGGTTGAAGCCCCATTTCTTCAGTGCTGCCGGGCGCAGGTTGAGCGTGGCATAGGCGTTGATCTGGCCGGCGTTGGGAATCGTCTCGATCTTGCCGAGCACGCCGTCCGGCTGCTTCACGCAGACGCCGTCGTAAGCCTTGATGCGCTTCAGATGCAGATTCACCACGTCGGTGGCGGTGATCTGCCTGGCCAGGATCGCTTTCTGAATGTCGGCGATGGTCGCTTCCTCGACGGCGAAGCTCGCTGCGGCCAGCGTCGGCAGGCTGGACAGCGCGGAGAGGGCGAAGGCGAGACGGAACAGGCGCATGGCGTCGTCTTGAAGAGCGGGATGCCCTTAAGACGAGCCGGGTGTGGCGGCCCCTACCCGGCGATCACGTGTAGCGTCGCAACCTCGTCTGCGGTCAGATGCCGCCAGGCACCCTTGGCGAGATCACCGAGTGCCAGGCTGCCGATCGACACCCGCAGCAGTCGCAGCACGTCGTAACCGAGCACTTCGAGCAGCCGGCGGATATGCCGGTTGCGGCCTTCGTCGAGGACGATTTCCAGCCAGCAATTGCGCTCGCCCGCGCGCAGCAGGCTGGCGCTGACCGCTGACAGGCGCTCGCCACCATCGACGACGCCAGCCACCATCGCCGCTAGTGCCGCGGCATCCGGCAGACCGTTGATCTGCACGTGATAGGTCTTGACCAGCGCGCCGGCAGGTTCGGTGATGCCGGCCGCCCAGACCGTGTCGTTCGATAGCAGCAGCAGCCCTTCGCTGGCCTTGTCGAGCCGGCCGACCGGGCCGAGCCAGGGCAGGCCGGCGTCGGCGATCAGGCTGTAGACGGTGTCGCGGCCACGTTCATCGGCCGCGCTGACAACAATGCCGCGCGGCTTGTTGACGGCGATGTAGAGCTTGGCGGCGGCCTGCACGTCGACGCCGTCGAGCGCGATCCGTTCACGCTGGGCATCGCTCGGCCGTTCGGGATTGCGCTCGATGCGGCCGTCGACGCTGACCCGTCCGGCCTTGATCGCGATCTCCGCCTGGCTGCGCGAGCAGACGCCGAGTTTCGACAGCACGCGGGCCAGGCCGTGGCGCGGTGGCTGCTGTGCGGACTTCGTGGTCGGGCGCGATGACTTCATGGCGCGAAGCCTAACAAGCACTGCTCGGGGGCTCATGAAGGGCGATAAAAATCTGATGCCGATCAGCGTCTTGTGAAATTTCCCGAAAAATCTTCGCGCGGGCTGTCGATTTCGCTGCGCCTGCTTCGTCGTTGTCTTGAAAGCCCAGAACAATCCGGGCTCACGACAGACACGAACAGGAGATTCCAATGCGCTTCATGGTGATCATCAAAGCCGATGCGAACTCGGAAGCCGGCGTGATGCCGGACGAGAAACTGCTGACCGAGATGGGCAAGTTCAACGAGGAGCTGGTCAAGGCCGGCGTGATGCTCGCCGGTGAAGGCCTGCATCCCAGCTCGAAGGGCGCGCGGGTTCGCTTTTCAGGCAGCAAACGCACAGTCATCGATGGCCCATTTTCGGAGACCAAGGAACTGATCGCCGGCTTCTGGCTGTGGGAGCTGCGCTCGATGCAGGAAGCAATCGAATGGCTGAAGCGCTGCCCCTGCCCAATGATCGGCGAGTCGGAAGTCGAGATTCGCCAGGTCTTCGAGGCCTCGGATTTCGGTGAAGCCTTCACCCCGGAACTGCAGGAACAGGAAGCCAAGCTGCGCGCGCAGATCGAAGCGCAGCACTGATTCAAACCTACCCAAACATCAACGGAGCAAGACCATGCGTATCAATCCCTACCTGAGCTTCAAGGGCCAGTGCCGCGAAGCCTTCGAGTTCTATGCGAAAACCTTCCGCGGCGAGATCGCGATGATCATGAGCCAGGGCGAATCGCCGATAGCCGCCGAGTTGCCGGCCGCCAGCCGCGACCTGATCATGCATGCCCAGCTGCACGTCGGCGATCAGGTGCTGATGGGCGCCGATGCCCCCGAGAACGCAGAGGGTTGCGGCCCTTCGCAGGGCAATGGCTGTGTGACCATCACCGTCGACAGCGTCGATGAAGCCGAACGCCTGTTCGCGGCCTTGAGTGCCGGCGGCACGGTGTTCATGCCGATCGCCGAAACTTTCTGGGCACAGCGCTTCGGCATGGCCAGCGATCGTTTCGGCACGCCGTGGATGATCAACTGCCTGAAGCCGATGTCCTGAGTTTTACCGTCATGCCCGCGAAGGCGGGCATCCAGTTTCGCCTTCCGCGCACCGCTGGCAAAGAAGAACTGGATTCCCGCCTGCGCGGGAATGACTATGGTCTAGAAGTGGATAAAAAATGCCGCAGAACCCTCGGAAGACACTGAGCTCATGACTGCTCCACTCGAAGGAGCCCGCCGCTGGCGGGCCTTGTACATGCTCTGCCTCGGCGTGTTGATGATTGTGCTCGACACGACCATCGTCACCGTCGCGCTGCCATCGATGAAAGCCGATCTCGGCTTCAGCGAGACTTCGCTGGTCTGGGTCGTCAACGCCTACATGCTGAGCTTCGGCGGTTTCCTGCTGCTCGGCGGGCGGCTTGGCGATCTCTACGGCCACCGGCGGCTGTTCCTGTCCGGCCTGGTGCTGTTCACCGCGGCCTCGCTGGCCTGCGGACTGGCCGGTTCTCAGCTGATGCTGGTCGCGGCCAGAGCGGTGCAGGGGCTTGGCGGCGCGGTGGTCACGGCGGTGGCGCTGTCGCTGATCATGAATCTGTTCACCGAAGACGGTGAACGCGCGAAGGCGATGGGCATCTACGGCTTCGTCTGCGCCGCTGGCGGCAGCATCGGCGCGCTGCTTGGCGGCGTGCTGACCACGGGCCTGAGCTGGCACTGGGTGTTTCTGGTCAACCTGCCGATCGGCGTTTTCGTCTACATCGGCTGCGGGCGTCTGCTGCCGCATGCGGCGGACGATGTCGGTGCCGGCCAGCAGCTCGACTGGGCCGGTGCGGTCACCATCACCGGCTCGCTGATGCTCGCGGTCTACGCGGTGGTCGGCGGCAATGAAGCCGGCTGGCGTTCGATGCAGACGCTGTCCCTGCTTGGCATCGCCGCGCTGCTGTTCATCGCTTTCCTGATCATCGAATCGCGGGTTCGCCAGCCGCTGATGCCGCTGTCGCTGTTCCGCCATCGCAACATCGCGGTGGCCAATGTCGTGGCCGTGCTGTGGTCGGCGGCGATGTTCGCCTGGTTCGTGATTTCGGCGCTGTATCTGCAACTGGTGCTGGACTACAAGGCGCTCGATGTCGGCCTCGCCTTCGTGCCGGCGGATCTGATCATGGCGGCGTTCTCGCTGGGGCTTTCGGCGCGCATCGTCGTCCGCTATGGCTTGCGCAGCCCGATGTGGGTCGGCCTGCTGCTGGCGGCAGTCGGGCTGGCGCTGTTCGCCCGGGCACCGCTGGAGGGCCGTTTCCTGGTCGACGTGCTGCCGGGCATGTTGCTGCTCGGCCTCGGTGCCGGCCTGGCCTTCAATCCCCTGCTGCTGGCGGCGATGAACGATGTGCCGCCGTCCGATGCGGGCCTCGCTTCGGGCGTGGTCAACACCGCGTTCATGATGGGCGGTGCGCTCGGTCTAGCGGTGCTGGCCAGCCTCGCCGATGGCGAGACGCGGCAGGCGATCACTTCTGGCGTCGAACAGATCGCCGCCCTGGCTGCCGGCCATCGGCTGGCCTTCGTCTGGGGCACCGGTTTCGCGCTGCTGGCAGCGCTGATCGGCGGCGTGCTGCTGCGGCCGAAGATGGCGCCGTCGCCGGAAGGCGCGGCGACCGGCCTTGTGCACTGATGTCGGCCCCGGTTCACGCCTCGGCCAAGGCTGCGGTCGCCGAGCGCATCGCGGCGATCTGGCGCATCGAATCAGGCCGGCTGATCGGTGCGCTGGTCAGGTTGGTGCGTGATGTCGGGCTCGCCGAAGATCTCGCTCAGGACGCGCTGCTCGCCGCGCTCGAACAATGGCCGGAAGGCGGCGTGCCGGACAATCCCGGAGCCTGGCTGATGACCACCGCCAAGCATCGGGCGATCGATCGCCTGCGCCGCGACATCCTCCATCGCGAGCGGGCCGGCTCGCTGGCCGCCGAGATCGAAACCCAGCTGCGCGACGCCCAGGAGCAGCCGGATGCCGATGCCGCGCCGAGTGCAACGGTCGGCGACGATCTGCTGCGGCTGATCTTCATCGCCTGCCATCCGGTGCTGTCGCCGGAAGCGCGGGTGGCGCTGACCCTGCGCATGCTCGGCGGCCTGAGTACGGACGAGATCGCCCGCGCGTTCCTGGTGCCGGAGCCGACCATCGCCCAGCGCATCGTCCGCGCCAAGCGCACGCTCGGCGAACGGCAGATCGCCTTCGAGCTGCCCGATGCCGAAGCGCTGGCCGCAAGGCTGGATTCGGTGCTCGGCGTCATCTACCTGATCTTCAACGAAGGCTATGCAGCCACCGCCGGGGTCGACTGGCTGCGCCCGGCTTTGTGCGAGGAAGCGCTGCGCCTGGGCCGCATCCTGGCCGGACTCGCGCCGCGTATTGCCGAGGTGCACGGCCTGCTGGCGCTGATGGAAATCCAGGCCTCGCGGCTGCGTGCCCGCACCAGCCCGGAAGGCGAGCCGATCCTGCTGCCGGATCAGGACCGTGCCCGCTGGGATCGGCTGCTGATCGGCCGCGGCCTGGCGGCGCTGGCCACTGCCGAGAAGCTGGCCGAGCATCGCGGCAGCTACACCCTACAAGCCGGCATCGCCGCCTGCCACGCCCGCGCCGCCACGGCCGCCGCCACCGACTGGCCGCGCATCGTCAGGCTCTATGACGAGTTGCTGGACCTGATGCCGTCGCCGGTGGTGGCACTGAATCGGGCGGTGGCGGTCGGCATGGCCGAAGGGCCGGCGGCCGGATTGGCCGAGGTCGATGAGCTGGTCGCCCTGGCCAGCCTCGCGGCCTATCCCTGGCTGCCGAGCGTACGCGGCGATCTGCTCGCCAAGCTCGGCCGGCATCGCGAAGCCGAAGCCGAATTCCTGCGCGCGGCGAGCCTGACCCAGAACGAACGCGAACAACGTTTCCTGCGCAAGCGGGCTGCCGAGAGCGCCGCGTCATGACGGCGCCGCGCTACCGCCGTAGCATTCGCAATCCTTACTCCATCAGCGAAACAAGACCGCCATGTCCTACGCCCTGCTGATTCTCGAAGAACGAGCCCGCCGCGGTCGCCGTAGCCGCCAGGATGCGATGACCGAATACGACGCCATGCAGGGCTTCGGTGCCGGCCTTGCCGCGCGCGGCATTCTCAAGAGCGGCGAGGCGCTGAAGCCGGATGCCGAGGGCGTGCGGGTCAGTGCGCGCGGCGGCCGGGCGCTGGTGCTCGACGGGCCGTTCGCGGAATCGAAGGAAATGATCGGCGGCTTCTTCCTGCTCGATGTCGCCAGCCGTGCCGAAGCGATCGCCATCGCGGCCGAATGTCCGGCCACGGCCTGGGCGACGGTGGAAGTCCGCGAGATCGGCACCTGCCACGATCAGTAGAGCCAGCGCATAACGAAAAGAGGCCGCACAAGGCGGCCTCCTTTCACAGCAGCTCGGCGTTTAGCAGAGGCCGAGGAAGGCCAGCAGGCAGCCGCCGCCCGAACCGCCGGTGGTGCCACCCGTGGTCCCGCCGGTGGTTCCGCCCGGGAGACCCGGCAGGCCAGGAAGACCGGGCAGGCCGCCGCCGGTCAGCGGGGCGAGCAGCGAGCTCAGCAAGGTCTGCAGCGGGCCGGTGGCGGTGGCCAGCGGCGAGGTGCCGGCGCTGCCGGTCAGGCCGGTCGGCAGCAGCGAAGTCAGCTGGGTGACCAGGCCGGTCAGCGCAGCGAAGCCGGTGCCGCCCAGCGGGTTGGCCGGCAGCGGCGTGGTCGGGCTGGTGCCGAGGCCGCCAGTCAGGCTGGCGATCGCGGCCTGCAGCATGGCCACGACATCGGTCGGCGCACCGGCACCGGCTTCGCCCTGCAGCGAGCCGACCGGCAGCACCAGGGTCAGCACATCATTCAGCGCACCCTGGGCCAGCGTCTGGAAGGCACCGGCCAGCGCCGTCGGTGAACCGCCGGTGGCGGCGAGGTTGGTCAGCACCACCAGCTGGTCCAGCGAATTGCCGACCGTGACCAGGGTGCCGCCGACCACGGGAGCGGTCAGCGCATCCGCCGGCAGCTGGGCGAGGGCGGAGTCATAGGCGGTGGCGAGCTGGGCGACGATGGTCGCCAGCTGGGTGGCGCCGATCTGCGGGATCGTGCCGTTGGACGCGGCAGCGAGCTGCTGCATGGCGGCGGTCAGCACCGGCAGCAGGGCGTCGCCGATCGGGGCCAGCGGCGTGCCGGCCAGCGGATTGGTGGTGGGCACCGGCGTGCTGCCGGTGCTGCCGCCGAGGCAGGTCACCGAGCCGCTCAGCGAACCGAGCAGGCCGGACAGGTTGCCGACCAGCGCAGTCAGCGCGCCCTGGGCGGCAGCCGGCGCGGTGCTGACCAGGGTCGACGGCGAAGCCAGGCCGTTGGCGATGGCGTCGCCGATGTCGAGCAGGTTGCGGGTGACGATCGAGTTGCCACACAGCAGCACACCCTGCAGCGGCGTGCCGGCAGTGGCGGTGACCAGCGGCGCGATCACGGTATCGGTGACCGAGGTCTGCACGGTATCGAGCGGACCGGCGACCGCAGCCGGGGCCGGGGTCGTCGTGCCGCCCGGGGTGGAGCCGCCGCCGCCGGTGCCGGCATCGGTACCACCGCTGCCACCGCCGCCGCAGGCGGCGACCAGAACGGCAGCGATTGCGAGGGCGCAGCTGGTTTTCTTGAGCATGATTTTCTCCACACACCGGGGTTATAGGACGCTTCGTTTCGGCCGGAGCGCGGTGAGCGGCCCTCGGCGATGGACGGACTTTAGAAACCGCCTCTGTGGTCAAAATTGCCTAACCGATGGACGGCGACGAAAGCGCTGGCAAGCGGCCGACGGAGTTTCGTAGGCAGGGACAGGCGGTCGTCTGCGGGGGACGAACGTCATCGCGACTTGTCCTGCGCGCAAATGGTGCAGTGCGTGTCCGATTGCGTGCGGACGTTGACGCAAGCGGGTTGGTGTCGACTGCATTGCGGCTGATTGCGACGTACCGGATCGCAGGCAAAAAAAGAGGCCGCACCAGGCGGCCTCTTTTTACAGCTTGCGAAGGATCAGCAGAGGCCAAGGATGGCCAGCAGGCAGCCGCCACCGGTGATCGGCGCCAGCAGCGAGCCGAGCAGGGTCTGCAGCGGACCGGTGGCAGCGGCCAACGGCGTGGTGCCGGCGGTGCCGGCCAGGCCAGCCGGCAAGGCTGCGGTCAGCTGGCTGATGATGTCCGGCAGCACCGCGAAGCTGGTCGCGTCCAGCGGATTGGCCGGCAGCGTGGTGGTCGGATTGGCCGCGAGGCCACCGGTCAGCGAAGCCACAGCGGCCTGCAGGGTGGTGACCAGATTGGTCGAGGCACCGCTGCCGGCGCCGGCCTGCAGCACGCCGACTGGCAGCACCAGGGTCAGCAGGTCATCGAGCGAGCCGGTCGCCAGCGCCTGGAACGAAGCTGCCAGCACGTCCGGGGCGGCGCCGCTGGCGGCCTGGGTGGTCAGGGTTTCGAGACCGGCCAGCGAGTTGCCGATCGAGGTCAGCGTGCCACCGAGTATCGGCGCGGTCAGCGCTTCCGGCGGGATCTGGGTCAGCGCGCTGCTGTAGGCATCGGACAGCTGGGCGACGATGGTGGCCAGCTGGGTGGCGCCGATCTGCGGCGCGGTGCCGCTGGACGAAGCGGTGAGCTGCTGCGAGGCAGCGGTCAGTGCCGGCAGCAAGGCGTCGCCGATCGGTGCCAGCGGCGTGCCGGCCAGCGGATTGGTGGTCGGCACCGGGATGTCGCCGGCGCTGCCGCCGAAGCAGGTGGTGGCACCGGTCAGCGAGCCGAGCAGGCCGGACAGGTTGCCGACCAGCGCAGTCAGAGCGCCTTGCGCCGCTGCCGGGGCGGTGCTGACCAGCGTCGACGGCGACATCAGGCCGTTGGCGTAGGCATCGGCGATGTCGAGCACGTTGCGGGTGACGATCGAATTGCCGCAGGCCAGGACGCCCTGCAGCGGCGTGCCGACGGTGGCTTCCACCAGCGGCGCGAACACCGAGTTGGCCACTGCGTCCTGCGCCGGATCCAGCGGACCGGCGACGGCCGGCGCGGTGCTCGGCGTGCTGCCTGGGGCAGTCGAATCGTTGCCGCCACCACCGCCGCCGCAGGCAACCAGCGTGATCGTGGCAAAGGCGAGGACGTAGCGGGTCTTGTTGAGCATGTTGGTCTCCACGGTGTTGCGATCGGGATGCTGCCGTTCCTGCCGTTACAGCCCCTGAGGCGCACGGCGGTGAACGGACTGTAGAAACCCGGTCGGCGGCAAAAATGGAGTACCGATGGACGGCAGCGAAGCCGCCTGCCGGCGGCCTAAATCGGTGCACGCGCAGAGACCAGCGGTAGCGCGAGACAGATGAACGACAGCGCCGTGCGGCGCTGCGCGCAAATGGTGCAGTGCGTGCTCGAAGCCGTAACGCGGCTGCCGCGTCCGGCAAAAGACTCAGGGCCGGTTGCGGCCCAGCTGGTCGTGGCTCGATACCCAGTCGCCGGCCAGGATCGCGCTGCTCAAGCTGGTTTCGCCGGCGAGCACGGTCGCCGCGCAAATCTCGGCGAACTTGTCGGCACCGCCCTGGCCGTAGCAGCCGAGCATCTCCAGGCATTCACGCTGGGTCGCCAGGCCCGTGCCGCCGCCGTAGGTCGCGCAGATCAGCGAGGTCAGGGTGATCGACCAGTAGTAGTCACCGTTGTCGAGCAGCTGGCAGTAGGTGATCGCCGCATGCGATTCGGCGACGTTGGCCACGTCCTGCCCGGTGGCGATGAACAGCGCGGTGATGCCGTTCGCCGAATGCGCGGCATTGTTCGACGAGCCGGCCATGAAGGCGCCGGCCTGAGAAATTTGCCGGGCATGGAACAGCTGCTTGCCGGTGACGCCCATCAAGGGCTTCAGCACCGAGTCCTTGAGCACGATCTCGGCGACCACGCGCTTGCCGCGGGTCAGCAGCGTGTTGATCTGCGAGTGCTTCTTGTCGGTGTCGATGTTGCCGGACAGGATGAAGTTCGGATGATCCGGATGCTCGCTCTGGATCCACTGGCAGGCGGCCAGGGTCGCCTTGCCGACCATGTTCTGACCGGCCGCGTCACCGGTCGAATAGTTGAAGCGCAGATAGCGCAGATTGCCGAGCGCGTACTGGCCGATGTATTGCAGCTTGCCGACGCGGGTTGTCGCTTCCGCCACGGCGCGAATGGCATCGAGATGCGTCTCGATCCATTCGCCGAAAACCCGCGCTGCCAGCGCATCCTCGAACATGAAGACCGGGGAGCGCTGCATGTGCTGCTCGACCACCGTGGTCTTCACGCCGCCGCATTCGCTGAGCAGCCGCATGCCACGGTTGTAGCTCGCCACCAGCGTGCCTTCGGTGGTCGCCATCGGAATGTAGAAATCACCGCGCGCGTGCTCGCCGTTGATGCGCAGCGGCCCGGCGATGCCGATCGGCACCTGGGCAACGCCAGCGAAGTTCTCGATATTGCCGGGCAGCACGCCGGGATCGAACGAGTAATGGCCGACGTGGTTCAGGGCCGCGCCGGTCTGCTGCTCGACGAAGCTGCGCCGCGCCGCCGCAATCTCGGCGCTGTAGTCGTTGGCCTTGTCGCGCGGAACTTTCGCGGGCGGATTCTGATGGTTGGACATGGGCGGGCTCGGCTCCATCAGTCGCGAAAATTCTCGAACTGCAGCGGCACTTCCAGCTCGGCCTTCTTCAGGAAGGCGATCGTGGTCTGCAGGTCGTCGCGCTTCTTGCCGTTGATGCGCAGCTTCTCGCCCTGGATCTGGCAGTCCACCTTCAGCTTGGCTTCCTTGATCTTGGCGATGATCTTCTTCGCCTGCAGCTGTTCGATGCCCTGCTTGATGGTGATCTTGCGGCGGGCACCGGCGAGGTTGGTTTCGACATCGCCCAGCTCGATGCAGCGCAGATCGATATGCCGGCCGGCGAGGCGCAGGCGAAGCATCTCCAGCAGCTGGTCGAGCTGGTACTCGGTCGGCGCGAACTGGGTGATGACGTTGTCGTCCTCCTGCTCGAAGCGGGCATCGGTGCCGCGCAGGTCATAACGGTTGCCCAGATCACGCCGCGCCTGATCGATGGCATTGGTCAGCTCGTGCTTGTCGACTTCCGAGATCACATCGAAGGAAGGCATGGGGGCTCCGGTAGGGCGGTGGGAAGGTGTGGCTGCAGACGAGCGGACTGGAAGCTCGAAGGACACTGCGATCAGATCAAGCGTCTCGTCAGCATGAGATCACGCTGAACCTGGTCGAAGCGTCTGCTGGCTGGCCGTGGCGGACGATCGATGGGAAGGAGATGAATCGCTCCTTTGCACGTCCTGGCACTTTCAGATTATCGCTGACCCCGGGGCTTGCGGGAAGGCCCGGGGCCTGTTGCAGCATCGCCGGCTCTCGCCAGAAATGGCGGCCGACAGGAGCGATGAAATGCGCGTTTTGTTATCGACGTATGGATCACGCGGCGATGTCCAGCCGATGGCGGCGCTGGCGGTGGCGCTGCAGGCGCACGGTGTCGACGTGCAGCTGTGCGCGCCGCCGGATCAGGAATTCGTGGCGCTGCTCGACCGTGCCGGCCTGCCGCTGGTGCCGGCCTTCTCGTCGGTGCGCGAATGGGTGGCGATGGCGAGGCGTGCGGCGCTCGGTCTTCCCCGGCTCGCGGCGATCATGGTCGCCGCCCAGTTCGAGGTGATGGCCGCGGCAGCCGACGGCTGCGATGCGATCGTGGCGACCGGTCTGTTCCCGTCCGTGGCCGCTGCGCAAGCGGTGGCCGAAACGCGGGGTATCCGCTACGTGTTCGCAAGCTTCTGCCCGCTCCTGCTGCCATCGCCGCACCACCCGCCGTTCGAGTATCCCGGCCAGCCGCATCCGCCGGGCGTCGCCGACAACCGGGCGTTGTGGGCGTTCAATGTCCAGGCGAAGAACGCGCTGTTCGGCGAGGCGGTCAACAGCCATCGCGCCGCGATCGGATTGCCGCCGCTCGACAATGTCCGCGACCAGGTCTTCACGCATCGTCCGTGGCTGGCGTCGGATCCGGTCCTCAGCCCCTGGCGGGCGAGCGACCTCGTCGATGCCGTGCAGACCGGTGCCTGGATCCTGCCCGACCAACGCCCGCTGCCGTCCGAGCTGCAGGCCTTCCTCGAGGCCGGCACGCCGCCGGTCTGCGTCGGCTTCGGCAGCATGCCGATGAGCGCGTCGAAGGACACCGCCCAGGTGGCCATCGAAGCGATCCGCGCGCAAGGCCGCCGCGTGCTTCTTCTGCGCGGCTGGGCCGATCTGGCGCTGATCGACGATCGGGATGACTGCTTCATCACCGGCGAGGTCAACCAGCAGGCGCTGTTCGGCCGAGTGTCCGCCGTCGTCCATCACGGTGGCGCGGGCACGACGACGGCGGCCGCGCAGGCAGGCGCGCCGCAGATAATCGTCCCGCAGGTGGTGGATCAGCCCTTCTGGGCTGGAAGGGTGGCCGAGCTGGGCATCGGCGCGGCCCATGATGGCGCCATACCAAGCTTCGATTCGCTATCGGCCGCGCTCCGAATGGCGCTGACGCCCGAGACTGGCGAACGAGCGGCAGCCGTGGCCGGCACGATCCGCAGCGATGGCGCGACGGTGGCCGCGAAGCTACTGCTCGATGACCTCAGCCGCGCTTGCGAAGATCATCGAGCACGGTCTTGATCCGGATCAGGCTGAAGAAGCTGAGCAGATGGGTCAGCGCCGCCTGGGCCATGTCGGCGGCCGGATCTTCATGGCGCTGGCCGCTGAGGTGGGCGAGGAAGATTTTCAGCTCTTCATGGGCTAGGGCCTGGGCGGCCTCGACGTGCAGCTTGCAGACCTCGGGCGTGAAGCCCAGCGCCTCGGTGAAGCCGGCGGCGCGCATGTCACCCCAGAGGCTGACCAGCTGCGCGTCGATGCGGCTCAGGTAGAAACCGTCTCGGCGCCTGATGCGTTTGATCGCGCCGATCTTCTCCAGCCGCCGGATGTCGTCGCCCGCCTTCGGATGGCGTGTCTGCACCGTCGCCAGCGGCAACAGCGCTTCGTCGATGCCGGCCCGGGCGGCGATCAGGCTGTCGAGCTGCGAGAACTGGCTGGCGTCGCTCGGCATCGCGCTGGCATCGCCGTCGACCGCGCGCTTGATCCGCCGCAATGGCAGGCGCTTGTCCTTCTGCAATTGGCGGATCGCGAAGATGCCGCGCACATGTTCCTCGCCGTAGTCGGCGACATTGGCCTTCGGCCGCAGCGGGTCCGGCAGCAGGCCGTGGCGCAGGTAGACGCGGATGGTTTCGCGATTGACGCCGGTGCGGCGCTCCAGCTCGCGCATCTTCATTAGGAGCATCCGGAAAAATGCGTATTCAATATACGCAAAATTGCGTGTGTGAAACCGGCGCGTTAACGTCGCTGCGCGGTTCGGGACTGCTTCTGCAGAAGGCAGCCGGAAACCGTTCCGACGCCGCCTGGCGTCCAGACAATGGAGGAGAACCATGTCGAACGCACCGATCATTCCGGTCGAGCTGATTGCGCCCGCTTTCAATCCCGCCACCTTCGGCATCCGCGGCGCGCCGCATGCGCTGTTCACGCGGCTGCGCAAGGACTATCCGCTGGCGATCGCCGAAGTGCCGGGCTATGACCCGCACTGGATCGTCACCAAGTACGACGACATCCGCGAGATCACCCGGCAGGACCACATCTTCCACAGCGCCGATCGCTCGAAGACGCTGGCTTCAAAGATCGCCGAGCAGCTGATGCGCCAGTACTCCGGCGGCCTGCCGACGATCTTCAAGACGCTGGTGCACATGGACGATCCGGAGCACGCCGAGCATCGCGCCGTGACCCAGCCGCATTTCTATCCGCAGGCGATCGCCAAGGTCGAGCCGATGGTGCGGGACATGGCGCGCAGCTACATCACCGCGTTCCTGGCCAAGGGCGCACAGAACGACAACACCGGCGACTTCGCTACCGAGTTGGCATTCCCGTATCCAGCCGAGGTGGTGCTGACCCTGATCGGCGTGCCGAAGCAGGATCACAGGAAGATGCTCGATCTGACCCACTGGCTGTTCTGCTACGCCGATCCGGACCTGTGCCGGCCGGGCGCGAACATCACCGACCCGGCCGAGATCATCAAGACCTGGGACATCGTCTACAACGAGTTCAAGGCCTATTACGAATCGATGATCGCCGAGCGCCAGCAGTGCCCGGTCGACGATCTGACCTCGGCGATCGCCAACGGCAAGATCGGCGGCTGCCCGATGACCGAGCGCAACATGATCAGCTACCTGGTGATCGCCTCCACCGCCGGCCACGACACCACCTCGGCAACCACCGCCACCGGCATGTGGGTGCTCGCCGAAAACCCGGACCTGCTGCAGCGGTTGAAGGCCGATCCGGCGCTGATCCCCGGTTTCGTCGAGGAAACCATCCGCTGGACCAGCCCGGTGCAGCAGTTCATCCGCTCGGCCACCGAGGACTACACGCTGCGCGGCCAGCAGATCAAGAAAGGCGATCTGCTGTACCTGTCGTACATCTCCGGCAACCGCGACGAGGACGTGTTCAAGGACCCGTTCACCTTCGATCCGGCTCGCTCGCCGAATCGCCACGTCGGCTTCGGCTACGGGCCGCACATCTGCCTCGGCCAGCATCTGGCCCGGCTGGAAATGAAGGTGCTCTGGGAAGAACTGATTCCGCGCCTGGCGTCGGTGAGCATGGCGGGCGAGGGCCGGATGACCGAATCCGAATTCGTCACCGGGCCGAAGTCGGTGCCGATCCGCTACACGCTCGAAACCACGCACTGAGGATGCCGCGATGACTGCCACTCAACAAGCCGTATCGCAAGTTCCAGTGCGTGCTCTGCGGCGAAATCTACGACGAAGCGCTGGGCGTGCCGGAGTTCGACATCGCGCCGGGCACGCGCTGGGAAGACGTGCCCGAGGACTGGCTGTGCATGGCCTGCGGCGCACCGAAATCCGAGTACGTGCTGCTCGAAGACTGAGTGGCGCATCATCCGGATCCCGATGCTGACTGGAGCAAGCTGATGAAGGCTTTTCGCGTTGTCGTACGTGCACTCGCCGTGCTGGCGCTGCTCACCGGCGCAGTCGATGTACTGATCGGCCTGCCGGGCCAGCAGAAGATCGGCGCGGCTCTGGCCGAGGGTTACACCGATCCCTTGCTGAACAGCCAGCTGCGCTACCTCGGCGCCGTCTGGTTCGGCTTCGGCGTGCTGCTCTGGCATTGCCTGGGCGATCTGCCGAAGTACGCCAGCATCGTTCGCGGCGCTTTCATCATCGTGTTCATCGGTGGGCTGGGGCGCGTGGCCTCGGTGTTCCAGTTCGGCTTTCCGCCGTCCGACCTCGGCCGCAACTTCGTGATCCTCGCCACCGCGATCGAGATTGTCGGCATGCCGGTGTTGCTGGTGTGGATGCGGAGCTTGTTGCCGCGTACCACCTGAAAAACAGTTCCGTCATGCCCGCGAAGGCGGGCATCCAGTCTGGGCCGTAGCGCGTCGTATCAGAACCGGATTCCCGCCTGCGCGGGAATGACAGAAATTCGCTTCAGAAAAACTTCGCAAAGCAGCGACGGAATCCCCACGCAGCCCCGTTGAAGGTTCACAGGCCAGAGCCAGACCCAATGCCGGGCTGGCTCTGGCCGTTCCCTCGTGAACCTTCATGGAGTTGCCTCGCATGCCTCTGCCTTCGCTGCGTCTGCTGGATCGTCGTCGTCCTTCGTCGTACCTGCGGCCGCTGCTGAGCGTGGTGCTCGGCGCCACCCTGGCCGCCTGCGGTGGCGGTGGCAGCAGCAGTGACGATCTGGAACTGATCAGCGCCACCAACGTCATCGGCCAGGCCGATTACGTGTCGGGCAGCGCCAACCGCGCCACCAGCGTCTCGGCGCTCGGTCTGGCCCAGCCGCTCGGCGGCATCGCCACCGACGGCACCAACTTCTTCATCGCCGACTACGGCAATCACCGCGTGCTCGGCTACGCCAGCGTGCCGGGCCCGACGACGCCGGCGCTGTTCGTGCTCGGCCAGGAATCGTTCACCGGCAATCTGCCCGGCACCGGGCCGACGCGGCTGGCGCTGCCGGCCAGCGTGTCGATCGTCGATGGTCGCCTGATCGTCGCCGATGCCGGCAACAATCGCGTGCTGATCTGGAACACGCTGCCGGTCGGCAATGTCGCGCCTGACGTGGTTGTCGGGCAGCTCGATCTGAACACCGATGATCCCGGTACGGCGGCGGACAAGCTGTCGTTTCCGGTCGCCGCGACGATCGCCAACAACCGCCTGATCGTCTCCGATCAGGACAACAACCGGGTGCTGATCTGGAACACCGTGCCGACCGCCAACGGCACGCCAGCCGATGTCGTGCTCGGCCAGACCGATTTCACCGGCAGCAGCGCCCGCGACGAGGAAGACGGCCTGACCACGCCGTCCGGCATCTGGAGTGATGGCTTCCGCCTGCTGGTCGCCGATTCGGGCAACAACCGCGTGATGCTGTGGACGCAGCTGCCGCGCACCAGCGGTGCCGATGCCAGCTTCGTGATCGGCCAGAGCGATTTCTCGCGGATCACCGCCGGCGTTGGCCAGGGCTCGCTGCGCACGCCGTCCGGCGTCGCTTCCGATGGCACCCGGATCTGGATCGCCGACTCCGGTAACAACCGCGTGCTGGAATTCGACGCCTTCCCGATCGCCAGCGGCGCGCTGGCCACCGACATCTACGGCCAGGATCGCGACAGCTTCACCAACCGCACGCCGAACGACGACAACCAGGACGCGGTCACCGACAGCACGCCGAGCGCGCGCACCCTGTCCTCGCCGACCGGCGTCAGCGTGTTCGCCAACACCCTGTACGTGGTCGATCGCAACAACCATCGGGTTCTGGCGTTCCCTGGTTGATGACTGGGCTCATGCGATCCCAGTATTGGAGGTGGCTGCTGGCGGCGTCCGCCGGCCTGCTGACGGCCTGCGGCGGCGCATCGCTCGACGTCGGCACCGGCACGGGGCCGACCGGGCTGTACATCGCCTATGGCGTGCGCAGCAGCGCGTTCGAGATTCCCGAATGCCTGGCGACGCAGGCGACGGCGATCCTGCAGTTCGGCGGTGATGAATCGAGCAATGGCGATTTCACCAGTCGCGTGGTCTGGCACTCGAACGCGCCGGATATTCTCTACGTGGCCGATGGCATCAACGCCGGCCCGGACGGCATCCTGCTGGCGGCCGGCACGCTCGTCGGCCTGAAGCCCGGGCAGGCGCAGCTGTCGGCGACCTTCTCGAGCTTCACCGCCACCGCCAGCGTCGAGATTCGCGCGCTGGACAGCGCCCGCATCGATCCGCAGCTGACCGACATCACCGAACGTCTGGCCCAGCCGTTCCATCTGCTGCTGCGGCCGACTGCCGAAAGCCCCGAGCAGGACGAAACCAGTTCGGTGGTGTGGTCGTTCGCGCGGCCGACGGCGAGTGCGGCGGTAGAGTCGACCACCGGCATCGTCACCGCGAACTCGGCGAGCAGCGATGCCATCGAACTGCGCGCCCGGCTGCTCGGCTGCGGCCGCGAATACGGCCTGCCGTTGCGGGTCTCGACGCCACGCAATCTGAGAGTCGATTACGAACAGGGCAGCGAACTGCGTCTGCCAGTGGGCTACAGCGAAGCGCTGAGCGTCTACGCCGAGTTCGCGACCGAGGGCAGCATCGCCCAGAACCTCAGCACCCTGGTCGAGATCGACGGGCTCGACGACGATCGCCTGAGCATCACGCCCGGCACCGACGCGCTGTACGTGCAGGCGCTGGACACGATCGCCGATACCGGTTTCACGCTGCGGCTCCCGGATCGCAGCCTGAGCGTCGCCAGCAAGCGTTGGCAGACCACCGACGCCGAACTGCTGAGCTTTGTCCTGAGCCCGGATACGCTGAACGTGATCTATCCAGCCACCGGCCAGTTCACAGCGGTGGGTCTGTTCGATGACGGCGTCAGCCGGCCGGTGAGCCGGCACGTGGCCTGGAGCAGCGATGACACGGCGGTGGTGTTCGCCACCGGCCTGGTCGACGACGCGGGCAAGGTCACCGTGCCGAATTCCGAGGTGACCACCACGGTCACCGCGACGATCGCCGCCGCGGTCGACGACGCCAGCGAATTCGCCGTGCTGCGCGGCTATCCGGCCGGGACCAAGTGATGCGCGCCACGCTCACCCTGATGCTGAGCTTGCTGCTGCTCGGCGGCTGCCAGCGTCACACGAGCCTGGACCTGTCGCTGAGCGTGCAGGGCAGCCTTGCCGAAAGTCACTTGCTGGTGCGGCCGGTCGCCGTCGAACTGCTCGATCCCTATGGCCGGCTGCATCGGCTGCGGCTGCGCGATGCGGCCCAGATCGATCTGTCTGCGCCGCAGGCTCGGAGCGCGCCCTTGCATCTGGCGCTGCGCGGCCGCGTTCAGCCGGGCCACTATGTCGGCCTGCGTCTGGTGTTTGCCGACAGTGCCTGGCTGGAGGCGGCGAACGGCTCGCGCCAGCCGCTGAAGGTCGATGCTCGCGGGCCGTTCGCACCGCTCGATGTCCAGCTGTCCGCGCGTGGCCGGCAGCGGCTGACGGCGCAGATCGATCTGCCGGCGTCGGTGCCGCCGCGAGGCGTGTTTCACGAGCGGTCGAGCTTCCTGCCGGTGCTGAGCGTGTCGACCGAGCAGTCGTCCGCCGACAGTCGATGATCCGACGATGGCGAACTGTGCCACCGGTTTCGAGGTCTGCCTTCAGAGGCCGGAGCCCCGGTCCTCCTTGCAGCCCGCATCGATGATGGCCCTGTTATCGCCCCCAGCCTTTGATGATGCGGATCTCGCCGATGTCGTGCTGGCCGGCGCGGGCGATCGGCTGGCGTTCGCAAGAATCGTCGGCCGCAATATCGATGCGCTGATCCGCTTCGCCGAGCGCATGCTCGGCAGTCGCGCCGAAGCCGAAGACGTTGTCCAGGACGTCTTCCTGCGCGCCTGGAAGCAGACCGCGAACTGGCGCAGCGGCGAAGCCCGGTTCTCCACCTGGCTGCATCGGGTGGCGATGACCCGCTGCATCGACCGCGTTCGTGGCCGCCGCGAAACTTCGCTGGACGACATCTCGCTGCTGGCGTCGTCCGATATGCCGCCCGATCACGGCCTGCAGCAGCAGTCCGTGGCACAGCGCGTGCAGCTGGCGCTGGCCGGTCTCGCCGAGCGCCAGCGGGCGGCGGTTATCCTGTGCCACTACGAGGAGATGACCAACATCGAAGCCGCAGCCACCCTGGAGATTTCCGTCGATGCGCTGGAGTCGCTGCTGGCTCGCGGCCGCCGCGCGCTGCGTGCGGCCCTGTTGCCGGAGCGCCAGTCGCTGATCGGAGATCTGACATGAGCTCTGCCATGAACCTGGAACGATTTGCCGTCATCGTCGACGCCTATGGCGCTGACCCGTGCCGTTGGCCGGCGGCCGAGCGCGATGCTGCGCAGCGCTTCGCCGCCAGCGATGCGCAGGCCGCCGTGCTGCTCGCCGACGCGCTGGCGCTCGATGCCAGTCTCGACGCCTTGCCGATTCCCGAACCCGCAGGTGCGGCGCTGCGCCGTACAGCGATGCCGTTGCCGATCTCGGTCCGCCCCGCTATCCATTCGGGACGCTGGCAGGAACTGCTGGCCCTGCTCGGTGGCTGGCGTCTGGCACTGCCGGCGATGGCCGTGGCGCTGATCGTCGGCGTCAACGTCGGCTCGCATGCCGATCTCGGCAACTGGACTGCAAACGCGGCAACCCAGACTCAAACGGCGAGCGCCAGCAGCAACACGCTGGCCGCCCCCGGCTTCGCCGAATCCCTGATGCTTGATCTGGAGAGCAGCACGCCATGACCTCCGCCATGAACGGCGACCCGCCGCGCAAGCGCAACAACTGGCTGATTGCCTCGGTCGCCCTGAATCTGTTTCTGCTCGGCGGCATTGCCGGTGCCGTGCTGCTCGGCCCGCCGCGCGGGCCATTCGGCGAGCGCGGCTTTCCACCGGAAGGCTTCGGCCCGGCCCGGATGCTGTCGCCCGCCGGCCGCGAACAGCTGCACAAGCTGCATCAGGAAGATCGGGAAACGCTACGGCCGCAACTCGAGGCGCTGCACAGCGCGCGGATGGCGATGACCAGCGCTTTCGGCTCCGAGCCGTTCGATCGCGCGGCCTTCGACGTCGCTCAGAAGCAGATGGAAACCGCCGAGCAGGGCCTCGCCACGGCCATGGGTCAACGGGTGATCAGGCTGGCGGAAACACTGTCGGCCGACGACCGCAAGGCCTTCGCGAAAGCAATGGGCCGCTTGCCGATGGGGCCGCCTGGCATGGCCGGTGGCGGACCGCCCGGCATCGGCGGCGGCGAGTTCAGGCTACGCGGGCCGATGTCGCCAGACGCACCGGATATGCCGCCACCGCCAAGAGACTGAGCCCGCCGTTCCCGAAGCTAGATCGCCGTCGCCCGCTTCAGCACATCGATCATGCCGCTGGCCTGATTGGCCGGCGGAATCACGCCATCGCGGATCAGCACCGCGTGCAGCTTCGGCAGATTCCAGTGCGGCGCCGACGGCATCAGATGATGCTCGAGGTGGTAGTGCTCGTGATGCGGCGCGAACAGCAGCTTCTCGAGCCAGTTTGCCGACGTGCTGCGCGCATGCAGCAGCGGATCGGTGGAATCCGGATCGTGCACGGCGGCGTGATCGGCAAGCACCCGGATGCGCATGGTCAGCGGGAATGGAATGACGAAAGCCAGCACCCATAGCGCATACAGCCAGCCGTGGCCGAGCGCGTACAACGGTGCCCAGATCGCCAGCTGCCAGGCGATCGACCCCGCGCCGCCGTTGGCGATGAAGCGCTTGAAATAATCGGCGAAGCGCTGCGGCCGCTCGTAGGCCAGCTTTTCGACGATGCCGTTCTGCTGGAACTTCCAGTAGCCCGAACTCATGCCGATGATGCCGATCAGGAACTTGATGCCACTCTGCCCGGACAGATCGCGCAGCAGCTTGCGGCGCAGATTCGCGCGGCTGACCGGATAGCGATCGACCATCACCCGATCCGGGTCATCCGGCGTGCCGGCCAGCCGGTGATGAGCCATGTGATAGGCGCGGTACATCGGCATGTTGTTGAAGTTCGGCAGCGCGCACAGATACTGGCCGATCCAGTCGTTGAGCCTGGCATTGGCGAACAGCGAGCGATGCGCGGTCTCGTGAGTCAGGATCGCCAGGCCGACATGGACGCCGCAGAGCATCAGGGTCGAGATCAGCCAGGTCAGCGGATGCGGCCAGGCGATGCTGATGGCGAACGCGGCGATCAGCAGGCCGTAATCCTTGGCGACCGACAGCGCGCCGCGCCCGTTCGAGCGCGCCTTGAACTGCTCGCGCAGTGCTGGATCGAGCACATAGCTTCGGGTGGCGGTGGTCATTTCGCAGTCTCGTCAGTAAAGGTTCCATGACGGCCGCTGCCGGCGCTGAAGCGCGCGGCACCAGCCAGGGTTTCGCCGGAGCGCAGGGTTGCCAGGCCAAAACCGAATTCCTGCGCCAGCGCATCGGCCTCGCTCAACTCGCTCTGGGCCAGTGCGCTGCTGCGATCACCGCGCATGCAGGCCTGCGGAAACGCGGCGATCTGCAGGGCCAGCGCCTCGGCGGCGGCGAGCGCGGTACCGGTCGGCACGACGCGATTGGCCAGGCCGATCGCCAGCGCTTCGTCGGCAGCCACGGCGCGGCCGGTGAGGATCAGATCGAGCGCCCGGCTCTGGCCGATCAGGCGCGGCAGGCGCACGGTGCCGCCATCGATCAGCGGTACGCCGAAGCGGCGGCAGAACACGCCGAACACGGCGGTCTCGGCAGCCACCCGCAGATCGCACCAGATCGCCAGTTCCAGCCCGCCAGCAACGGCATGACCTTCGACAGCAGCGATCACCGGCTTCGACAAGCGCATGCGCGTCGGGCCCATCGGTCCGTCACCGTCGACAGTGATCTGATTCGCTCGCGCCGAATCGCCCGAAGCAACGGCCTTCAGATCAGCGCCGGCGCAGAAATGACCGCTGGCGCCGGTGAGGATCGCCACGCTCAGCTCGGCGTCGGCATCGAAGTCACGGAAGGCTGCGGCGAGCGCGTTGGCGGTTGGCCGGTCGACGCAGTTGCGCACTTCCGGCCGATCGATGGTGACGATCAGCAGCGGCGGGCGGCGTTCGAGATGGACGGTGGCTTTCATATCGTTACAAAAATAGTCGTAAACCGACAATATCTGTAATGATCGCGATCTGCAATCCTTGCCACTGTCCGTCAGCCTTTCAGCGATGAAACTCAGCGCCAAGACCCTGATCCTCGACCTGCTGCTGGCGACCGAAGGCGAGCCGCTGTCGGCGCGCGAGGCGATCAGCTCCTGCGCGCTGTTCGGCATCCGCGAGAACAACGTCCGCGTCGTGCTGCTGCGGCTGTCGGCCGAGGGCCTGATCGAAGCGACCGATCGCGGCGTCTACCGGCTGTGCGGCGCGGCCCACGAACTGGCCGACGAAGTCGCCACCTGGCGCACTGCCGAAGCGCGCACCCGGTCGTGGAGCGGCGGCTGGCTGGTGGTGCACAGCGGCCCGCTGGCACGCAGCGATCGCGCACGGCTCAAGGCCAGGCAGCGGGCGCTGGACATGCTCGGCTTCCGCGAACTCGATCCCGGCCTGTGGCTGCGGCCGGACAACATCGAGAACGGCGTCGACGCCGTGCGTGCGCGGCTGGTGAAACTGGGCTTGGAAGCCAGCGCCGGCGTCTTCGTCGCCAGCCAGTTCGATGCCGCGCGCGAGAAGCGCATCGCCAGGCTCTGGGACGGCAAGGCGCTGAATGCGAGCTACGCGAAGCTGCGGCGCGAGCTGGAAAGCTGGATGCAGCGCGCGGCGAAACTCGAACCCGAAGTCGCCGCCCGGGAATCGCTGCTGATGGGCCGCAACGCGATCCGCCAGGTGGTGTTCGATCCGCTGCTGCCGGCGCCGATGGTCGACGTCGACGCGCGCCACGCCTTCGTCGAAACCGTGCGCGCCTACGACCGCGCCGGGCAGGCGATCTGGCGCCAAGTTCGTTGCCTGCCAGCACGCGCCTGAAGGGCGATCAGGCGCGTGCTGGCAGGCTCGCGGTTGCGGATTCTGTCGGCTCAATGACCGGTGGCAGCAGGCGATACATCACCGGCGTCACCAGACGGCCGATCAGGGTCGAGCTGACCAGGCCGCCGATGATCACCCAGGCCAGCGGCGAGTAAAGCCCCGAGCCCTGCAGCGCCAGCGGCAGCAGGCCGCCGATCGCGGTCAGCGAGGTCAGCAGGATCGGCAGGAAGCGCACTTCGCCGGCCTGTTCGATCGCGGCGTTCAGCGCCATGCCTTCGCGGCGCAGCTGGTTGGTGAAATCGACCAGCAGGATCGAGTTCTTGATCTCGATGCCGATCAGGGCGATGAAGCCGATGATCGCCGAGAAGCTCATCGAATAGCCGCTCAGGAACAGCGCGACGAGGCCGCCCATGACGCCAAGCGGAATCACCGTGGCGACGATCAGCGTCGATTTGAAGCTGCCGAACTCGAGCACCAGCACGGCGAGGATTCCGAACACGGTGATGGTGATCGCCGCACCGAAGCCGGCGAAGCTTTCGGCGCGGCTTTCGGCTTCGCCGGAGACGTCGTAGCGATAGCCGGCCGGCCAGCTGTAGGCGTCGAGCTTGGCGATCACTGCCCTGGTCAGCGCATCGGTGTTGTAGCCGGTGCCGGAGTAGGCCGACACCGTCACCGAGCGCGCGCGGTCGTAGCGTTCGATGCCGGCGGGTGATTCGACCAGCTTCAGTTCGGCAAGCTGCGCCAGCGGCACCTGCGTGCCGTTGACGGTGCCGACATGCAGGCCGTCGAGCGTGTCGAGCCGGCTGCGGCCCTGCATCGGCGCGCGCAGCACCACCGGATAGTTGTCGCCGCTATCGGTGCGGAAATCGCCAGCCGGCAGGCCCGCCACCGCGAGGCGCAGGCTTTGATCGAGATCGATGGGCCGTACGCCGAGCAGGCCGGCGCGCTGTGGGTCGACGGCCAGTTCCAGATCGAGCCGGGCGCGGCGCAGCGGATTGATCACGTCGCGAGTGCCGGGCACCGACGCGATGATGGCCTCGACTTCGCCAGCGAGATGACGCAGTTCGCTCAAGCCCGGGCCGACGATGCGGATCGCGATCGGGGCTGCGATCGGCGGGCCGTTCTCGAACTCCTTGAGCACGATTTCGGCGCCGGGAATCGCCGCGAACTGGGTGCGCAACCGGTCGTAGATCGCCGTGGTCCGGCGCTCGTCGTAGCGCGTCAGTTCGACGAACACTTCAGCGTAGTTCGCGGCCAGTTCCTTCTGGAACACGTTGTAGTAGATCTGCGGATTGCCGCGGCCGAGATTGGCCATGGTCTTGGCAACATCTGGCTCGGCGCGCAGTTCGGCTTCGACCTGCTTCAGCACCCGATCGCTGGCGTTCAGGCTGGCGCCGTCCGGCAAGGTGATCTTGACCAGGAACTGCGGCGTGCCGGCCTTCGGGAACAGCGAAAAGCCGATCGCCGGCACCAGCGCCAGACTGACGACGAACAGCAGACCGGCGGCCAGCGCCGTGCGTTTCGGCGCGGCAAGCGCGCGATGCAGCAGCGGCGCGTAGACCTTGCGGATCAGCTTCAGGGTGGCGCGCAGGAAGGCATTGCCATCCTCGTGCTGATGCACCGGCAGCAGCCGCGAAGCGAGGAACGGAATGATGGTCAGGCTGACCAGCAGCGAGGCCAGCACCGTGAACACCACGGCCACCGGCAGCGAGCGGATGAACTTGCCGGCGTTCTCCGGCAGCATCAGCAGCGGCAGGAAGGCGAACAGCAGAGTCGCGGTGCAGCCGATCACCGCCAGCGAAATCTGCTTGGTCGCCTGGATCGCGGCATCACGCCGCGAATAGCCCATGCGCAGAAAGCGGGCGATGTTCTCGGTGACCACGATCGAGTCGTCGACCAGCAAACCGAGCGCGACGACGAAGCCGGCGATCGACAGCTGATTGATCGAGAAGCCAGCGAACTGCAGCGCCGCAACGCCGGTGGCCAGCGACAGCGGAATCGAGATCATCACCACGCCGGCCGCGCGCAGGCCTAGCGGCAGCAAGGTGATCGCGACCAGGGCGATGGCCAAGGCGAAATCCAGCGTCAGCCGTGACAGCCGGCGGTCGACGTTCTTCGATTGATCGAAGGCACGTTCCAGCTTCACATCGGCCGGCAGGGTCGGAATGAACTCGGCGATCACCTGCTCGATCTTTTCCTGGGTGACGAAGATGTTCTGTGCATCCTTCTGGTTCGCGGTGACCCAGATCGCACGCTTGCCGTTGTAGCGCGCGGTGTATTCCAGCGATTCGTAGTCCCAGTCGACCTTGGCGACATCGCCGACGGTGATCAGCCGGCCCGGACTGCCGCCGATGACGGTGTTGCGCACTTCATCGAGCGAGCGATAGCTGCCGCTGGTCTGCAGGTTGAAGCGCCGCCCGGCCACTTCGACCGGCCCGCCGGGCAGGTTGGTGTTCTCGCCCGAGACCGCGTTGAGCACATCGGCGGCGCGCAGCTTCAGTTCGGCGAGGCGACGGAAGTCGAGCGCGACTCTCAGCTCGCGTTCGGGATACGCCCAGGTCTTCGCTTCGCGCACCGCGGCGACGGTTTCCAGCCGGTCTTCGAGCGCTTCGGCGAGGTCGGCCAGTCGGCCGTAGCTCGCGGTGTCGGAGACCAGCGCGATCTGCACGATGTTGACCAAGCCGGGATTGATCTTCTTGACCTCCAGCCGCGTCACGCCGGCCGGCAGCTTCGGCCGCAGGCTGGCGATTTCGCGCGTCACCTCGTCGTACTTCTTGGCGACATCGACGTCGCTCTGGAACTCGACCTGAACCACCGACAGCGAATCGTCGGCGCTGGCGAACAGATGCTTGACGTCATCGATCTCGTTCAGCGCGTCCTCGATCGGCTCGGTGACCTGGCGCTCCATTTCCAGCGGATCGGCGCCGGGATAGATGGCGACAACCGAGAACGCCGAGATCGGGAAGTACGGATCTTCGGTGCGCGGAATGCTGCGCAGGCTGCTGATGCCGAGCGCGGCCAGCAGGCCGAACATCACCAGGGTGAACGGGAAGTTCTTGACCGAGAACTCGGACAGGCTCATGGCGCAGCGATCTCATCCGCAACGACGCGCACGGTCTCGCCGTCACGCAGATAGGCCGCGCCTTCGGTGATCACCTGAGTGCCAGCCGGCAGGGCTTCGTCGAGCGCGACATCAGCACCGCTGACGAAAGCGACGCTGCGCTCGGCAGCTTTCACGGTCGACGTGGTCGGATCGAACAAATACAGCCGCGCTTTCGCCTGATCGCCCTCGACCAAGGCTTCGATCGGCAGATAGCTGCGGCTGCTCGCGGCGCTGCTCGCCGGCACGATGCGGGCGCGGCCGATCAGGCCGCTGAATGCCGGCAGTTCAGCGCCCGAGGTATCGACCGCCAGTTCGCAGCGATAGGTGCCGGTGCGCGGATCGCTGGCGCGGGCGATCTCCTGCACCTTGGCCGGGAAGCGGCGGCCGGGCAGGGCGTCGAAACTGACTTCGGCGCCATCACCGACTTTCACTCTCAGCGCATCGCGATCGGCCAGGCCGACTTCGAGCACGGTGCCGCTGCCACTGGCCGACAGCACCAGCACCGGCGCGCCGGGTTGCACCAGTTCGCGCGGTTCGGCGAGCCGGGCCAGTACGCGGCCGTCGCTGGGCGCGGTGATCTCGGCGTAGCGGCGGTTGAAGCTGGCGGCATCGAGCTGCGCTTTCGCGACGGTTTCGGCGGTGCCGAGATCGTCGAGCTGCTCGCGGGTCACGACATCGTCGGCAAACAGTTTCTCGCCGCGCACCCGGTCACGCCGGCTTTTGTCGAGTGCGGCGCGCGCCTGGGTCACCGACGAGTCGATCTCGGCGGCTTCGATGCGCGCCAGCCGCTGGCCGGCTTTCACCTGGTCGCCCTCGCGCACCTCGATCGCGGCAATGACGCCACCGACCTTGAAGCCGAGCCGCGCTTCGTCTCGGCTGGCGGCGAGGCCGGTCGCCAGCACCGGCGGTTCGGCCGGGCCTTCTCGGACTGTGGCGATCCGGACCGCACGTGGCAGCGTGGCGGCGGGCGCCTCCGCAGGTTTGCGACTGCAGCCGGCCAGCAGCAGGCTCGCGGCGATCGGCAGCAACAACAGATTTCGGCGAGCGATCACGGGGTTGCTCCGGAGGCGAGCGTGGCGGGCAGGGGATAGGCGGCGCGGCTGTATTCCTGCTCGGCGCGTGCGCTTTGCAGGCTGCTGCGGGCGATTGCGAGACCGAGGCGGGCTTCGGTCTGGGCGCGTTCGGCGTCGAGGAATTCGATCTGCGACAACTGGCCGGCGTCGCGCTTGCGTTCGGCGATGCGGAAGCCTTCCTCGGCGGCAGCGATGCGAGCCTCGGCGGTGCGCAACGCCTGTTCGGCGGTGAGCGCGCTGTCGTCGGCGGACAGCCTGGCGAGGACCAGCTGGCGGCGCACATCGTCACGTGTGGCCTGCAGTTGCGAGGTCTGCGCGCGGGCCTGCGATTCGGCGGCGCGGCGGGCGCCGAAATCGAACAAGGTCCAGTTCAGCACCAGCGACGCGGTGCTGACATCGGAATCGCGATTGACCGCGTAACCGGTGCCCTGGATGCCGCTGTCGGCGACCAGGGACAGGGTCGGCAGGAAGCCGCTGCCGGCGAGCTTGCGGGCGTGGTCGGCGGCGTCGATCTGGTGATCGAGGCGGCGCAGTTCCGGCCGCGTCGCTTCATCGCCGGCAACGCCGTTGACCGATAGCGCTGTACTCGAGACCTGCACGGCTTCGGCCTCATCGCGATTGCGCAGCAGGTTCAGGTAGCGGCGGGCAGCACGTTCATCGTTGCGGGCGGCGAGCAGACGCTGTTCGACGGCGAGCAGTTCGGCTTCGGCGCGCAGCGCGCGGTCGCGGGTCGCCTTGCCGGCGGCGATCAGCGAATCGGCGACCCGGCGGTTCTCGGCCAGCGTCGCCTGGCTGGCTTCGAGCACGCCGATGCCGGCCTGCAACTGAGCCAGCTGGTAATAGGCCTGCTTCAGATCGCGGACCAGGGTGCGGGCAAAGGCTTCGCGCGTCGCCAGGCTGCCTTCGAACTCGGCGGCGCGGATCTGCACCTGTTCGGCGAGTTGCGGTGCGTACAGCGGCGCGCTGAGCGTCAGCCGGGTGTCCTGCTCGTGCGGGCGCAGGAAGTTGATGTCGTTGTTGCCGATCTCCGGAAAGTTGGTCGCGTTCGGCGTGCCGGCAGTCAACTGATTCAGGGTGCGGTAGACCGGATTGACCAGATCGCCAGTCGGGATTCGGGTGACTCGTCCACCTTCGGCAACCGTGTAACGCGCGTTCAATGCCAGTTGCGGTGCGCGGCGCGCGCGGGCGGCGCTCAAGCCCTGGGCGGCGGCTTCGACGGCGAAAGCCTGGGCCTGCAGGGCCGAATTGCTGGCCAGCGCTTCGGCCAGATAGACGGCGAGATAGTCGCTCGAGCTGGCGGCGGAATCGGCTGCCGAGTTCATGTCGGAATGCGCGATTACCGGCGCTGCAAGGCCGATGAGCAGTGCTTGGATGGTCAGCCAGCACCGGCCGGAGAGCCGGCTTCGAACAGGACCGGGAACGGCATTTTTCTTGTATTTGCGTCCATTAATTAGACACATGTCAGTCTCCGGGCCCGAGATCATGCGGCGATCGAGCGTGTGGCCATGTCGATCGCATGATCGATGAAGGTGGTCAGCGGCACGCCTTCATGGGCAAAGATTTCGCCTTTGGTCATCGCCAGCTGAGCGACGCCGTGGCTGAAACCCCAGAGGGTCATCGCTACCATCAGCAATTCGCCGAGATCCTTGCGGACGCTGCCGTCGCGCTGGCCCGCCACCAGCGCGCTGATCGTTTCGGCATGGGCCAGACCACCGGCGCGCATGATCTGGTGGCACAGGCTGCGCTCGTCCTCAAGCTCGGTGTGCTGGGCTTCAGCGCTAGCCAATGCATTGAAATAGACAGGAAATTCCTGCACGAAACCGATGTACGCGCGGCCGATCGCCTTGATCTGGTCGACACCGCGAGCATGCCGGCCACGAGCTTCGGCGAAGCGCTGGCGAAGCAGGTCCAGACCCCTGAGGCAAAGTGCGAACTGCAGCTCGCGCTTGTCCTTGAAGTAGATGTAGAGCAGCGCTCGGGAGACCCGCGCGCCGCGGGCAATGTCATCCATCTTGGCGCCGTCGAAGCCCCGGGCCGCGAACACGGCTTCGGCGGCATCGAGGATGTCCTCGCGGCGGCGTTCCTTCTCTTCCAGACGGCGACTTTCGATTCCTTCCATGGTCGAAGGCTGCCGATAAATTAGACATGTGTCAAATAAATGGATGAATGCCCAAGAAAATAGAGCCAGAGTCCATGCAGCCGATGATCCTGCGGTCGGTTAGCCGAAAGTCTGGTTTTGCAGGCTTCCTTCGAAAAGCCATCCAAATCCAGTGAATGAACGTGTAGTTTCTAGTCCACGCGGCCAGAAAGGCGGCGATATCGATAAGGCGGCGGCGGGCCATGACCCGGATGCCGAACCGAGCAGCAGGGGCCTGTGGCGGCGGGATCAATGGGAGGGGTGCAGATGGCTTCGAGCAAGTTTGCGGCGTTGGCCGTGGCTGTTGCAGTGGGCGCGGCTTTGCCGATGTCGGCGACGGCGTCCGAGTTCGATTTCAACTTCGGCGAGCAGGATTTCAACGCGGTGCTGAACCAGACGCTGACCGCCGGCGTGGCGTTCCGAATCGAGGAGCGCGATTCGCGGCTGATCGGCAAGAGCAATATCGACCCGAACGTCTGCACCGGCGTCTACCAGCTCTGCCAGGGCTTGAACCGTACCCAGACCTATCCGGCCGAAAAGCTGCGCCGCTCGCCCGGTGCCGCCTCGATGAACTTCGATGATGGCGACCTCAATTTCGACCGGGGCGACATCACCCAGTCGCCGGTCGTATGGACTCACGATCTGAAGATCGAATCGGGCAAGTTCGGCTTCTTCTATCGCGGCCGCGCGATCTACGATCCGTCGCTGTACCACGGTCAGGTGCAGTACCGAAACCGGATCACCAGCGCCAACGTCAATTCGGTGGGCACCGCCGAGGCCGGCAACCGGACGTCGAACCGCTACTTCTCGCGCACTTACGGCCCGGGCGGTGCGTTCAGCGAGAACCGCAACGAGCAGGAGGCCCAGCAGATCGGCCTGCGCTACGACTTTCTCGATACCAATTTCTTCGGCTCGATCCCGATTCCGGGCGACCGCGAACTGCAGTTCCGCCTCGGCCGCCAGACCGTTCAGTGGGGCGAGTCGACGGTGGCGATCCTGAACTCGATCAATCAGGCGCAGCCGATCAACGCCAACAACTTCTTCCGCAGCGGCAACGGCCTGCTCGAGGATCTGTACATCCCGGTCAACATGTTCCGGATATCGACCAACATCGTCGATGGCCTCAGCGTCGAGGGCTATTACCAGTTCGAATCGCGGCACGTGGAGATCCCGACGCCGGGCACCTTCAATTCCTTCGTCGATCTCGGCACCACCAATCTGCGCAACTTCGTCAACGCCAGCTTCGGCTCGGCGGCCGACGATCCGGAAAGCCTGGCCGGCGGCATGCTCGACAATCCGCTGACCGCGGTCACGCCTACGGCGCTGATCATTCCGCGGCTGCCGGATCGCAAGGCTTCGGATCAGGGCCAGTACGGTTTCAAGCTCAGCTATTACGCCGATTGGCTGAACAACGGCACCGAGCTGAGTGGCTATTTCATGAACTACCACTCGCAGCTGCCGTACGTCAGCACCTATGCGACCAATGCCAGCTGCGCCCGCCGCGAAGGCAGCGCCATCGGCATCGATGCCCGCAACACCACCGAGTTCCTGCAGTCCTGCCCGAATCTTCCGATCGCCCTCGGCGGGCTTGCCGGCCAGGCCGCGCTGGGGCTGGATACGCTGAACCTGCTGGCGCAGAGCCCGCTGTCGGCACTCGATATCGGTACCGATCTCGGTGCCTTCGCGAACCTGCTGCTGCCGCGTCCGGGCATGCAGATTTCCGATGCCGTCGGCTTCGATACCGCTCGGGTGATGCTCGAGTATCCGGAAGACCGCAAGCTGTTCGGCTTCAGCTTCAACACCACGTACGGCGACTACTCGTACCAGGGTGAGATCGCCTACCGGCCGAATCTGCCGTTGCAGGTGGCGCTGGTCGATCTGGCGTTCGCGTCCTTCGGCCCTTCGCTGACCCGCTGCCACGACATCAACATCGGCTGCCAGGGCACCACCAACACGGTGGCGTTCACCGAGAACGGCGGCAACCAGTACAGCCTGTATCCGAGCAACAACTTCGTCGATGCCAACGGCAACAATCCCTATCCGGACAACCTGAGCCTGATCGTCGGCTCGGTGCCCGGTTCGGCGCGCTCGTTCCCGAACTTCATCACGCCGTATCGCGGCATCACGCTCGGCGAAAACGCACCGAACTCGTACATCCAGGGCTATATCCCCGGCAAGGTGCTGCAGTACACCTTCGGCGCCACCCGCGTGCTCAGCGGCACCGAGAACTGGATCGGTGCCGACCAGGTGATCCTGCTCTATGAAGTGGCGGCCACCCATGTGCTGAACCTGCCGAAGTTCAATCAGCTGCAGATCGAAGGCCCGGGCGCGGCTTACACCCATGCCTCGGCCGGTGCCGACGGCAGCGGTGCCGATGGTTCGCGGCTGGCCTGTTCGACCAACCCGAGCTGCTCGATCGGCCCGGACGGCCTGCGTTTCAATCCCTATCAGGCCAAGCGCAACCAGTTCGCCAATTCGTTCGCTGGCGGCTATCGCATGATTGGCCGCATCAGCTATGAATCGGTGCTGCCGGGCATCTCGATCCAGCCGCTGCTGATCTTCCAGCACGACATCTACAACAACTCGCCGGGGCCGGGCGCGAACTTCGTCGAAGGGCGTATCCAGTTGAACTCGCTGTTCGAGATCCGCTACGAGAAATCGACCTCGCTGACCGTCACCTACAACCTGTACACGCGCGGCGGAGCCAACAACCAGATCCGCGATCGCGACAACATCGGCTTCTTCCTGCGCTACCAGTTCTGAGCATCGAAGCCGTCATCGACGCCCGGCCGGATTGATTCGGCCGGGCGTTTTTTCGTGGGGCGGATTACGGCAGCGGCGGCCTGCTTCAGGATCGCGTCCAAAACCGACTACCATTCGGGCCGCACTTGAACCCGATCCGGAGTCCCCGATGACCTTCTGCCGAGCCGCCCGTCTTTCATCGCAGGACGCCCGCGCATGAGCACCACCGGAACCGTATTGATCGTCGGCGCTGGCCAGGCCGGCAGCGAACTCGCCGCCGAACTGCGCACCCAGGGTCATACCGGCCGCGTGGTGATGATCGGCGACGAAGCCGGCCTGCCGTACAAGCGCCCACCGCTGTCGAAAGGCTTTCTGACCGGCGCGATTCCCGCCGAGCAGTTGCTGATCCGCAACGCCGCCGTCTACGAAAAGAACAACATCGAATTCATCGGCGGCACCTCGGTGACCGCGATCGACCGCGCCGCCAAGACTGTGACCCTGTCAGACGGCCAGACGCTCGGCTACGACAAGCTGGCCCTGACCACCGGCGGCCGCGCCCGGCCGCTGCCGGTGATGGGTGCGGACATGGCCAATGTAATGTCGCTGCGCTCGCAGACGGATGCCGAAAAGATTCGCGAGCATCTGGTTGCCGGCCATCGCCTGGTGATCATCGGTGGCGGCTACATCGGCCTCGAGATCGCAGCGGTCGCGGTCAAGGCTGGCCTCGAGGTGACGGTGCTGGAATCGGCGCCGCGCGTGCTGGCCCGCGTCACCGCGCCGGAAATGTCGGCGTTCTACACCCGCGTTCATCGCGAAGCGGGCGTCGATATCCAGGTCGGCGTGCAGATCGCTGCACTCGAGAACGATGGCAAGAAGGTCAGCGCCGTGATCCTCGCCGATGGCAATCGGGTGGCGGCCGATGTGGTGATCGTCGGCATCGGTCTGATTCCGAACACCGAGCTGGCGACGGCAGCCGGGCTGGCGGTCGACAACGGTATCGTCGTCGACGAATACGGCCAGACTTCGGACCCGGACATCGTTGCCTCCGGCGACTGCGCGAACCGGCCGAGCCCGCTGCTCGGCGGCAGAGTGCGTCTGGAATCGGTGCCCAATGCGATGGATCAGGCCCGTCACGCGGCGCGGCTGCTGGTCGGTCAGCCCAAGGCTTACGACGAGCTGCCGTGGTTCTGGTCGGATCAGTACGAGCTGAAGCTGCAGATGTGCGGCCTGTCGAGCGGCTACGACCAGGTGGTGATCCGCGGTTCGACCGAAACCCGCGCGTTCTCGGCCTTTTATCTGAAGGACGGCCGGATCATCGCTGCCGATGCGGTCAGCCAGCTGAAGGATTTCGGCGTGATGAAGAAGCTGGTCGGTGCCCGTGCAACGGTGGCCGCCGAACGTCTGGCCGATACCACGCTGTTGCTGAAGGATCTGGCCGTCGAGGCGGGTCTCTGAGCCCTGGCTTCGGGCATGCCCCATGCCCCTGTCAGGCCGGATGTTAGAATTTCGGCATTCCTCTTGCGCAGGATGAACGGCCGCCCGCCGGGCACCGCCATCCTCAACCAGCTCTTCTCTTGACGATCACCTCCGTGGATTCCTCAGTCGCCGTCGCAGGCCTTCCCAAACTGCCTGTTGGCAACGGTCGATCTGCCGAACTGCTAGCCATCCTGTCGCCGATCGCCGATGACCTGAAGGCTATCGATGCGCTGATCCGCCTGCGGCTGTCGTCGGAAGTGCCGCTGATCAACGAGATCGGCGGCTACATCATCCAGGCCGGCGGTAAGCGGCTGCGGCCGGCGCTGCTGGTTTTGATGGCACGGGCGCTCGGCGCCAAGGGCGAACTGCCGCATCTGCTCGCGGTGGTCATCGAGTTCATCCACACCGCGACCTTGCTGCATGACGATGTCGTCGATCATTCCGATCGTCGCCGTGGCCGGCAGACCGCCAACGCCGTCTGGGGCAATGCCGGTGCCGTGCTGTCTGGTGATTTCCTGTATTCGCGCAGCTTCCAGCTGATGGTCGAAAGTCGGCGCATGGGCGTCATGCAGGTGATGGCCGACACCACCAATGCAATCGCCGAAGGCGAAGTGCTGCAGTTGATGAACTGCAACGACCCGGACATCACCGAAGCGCGCTATCTGCGGGTCATCGAGCTGAAGACCGCGCAGCTGTTCCGCGCGGCAGCCGCGCTGGGGGCCATTGGTGCCGATGCCAGCGAAGCCACGCAGGCCGCATTTGCCAACTTCGGCCATGACTTTGGCATGACTTATCAGCTGATCGATGACCTGCTCGATTACACCGCTGACCCCGAAGTCAGCGGCAAGAATCTGGGCACCGATCTGGCCGAAGGCAAGCCGACCTTGCCGCTGCTGGTGGCGATGCGCAACGGCTCCCCAGCCCAGACGGCGATGATTCGCGAGGCCATTGCCAACGGTCGCGTCGATCGCATCAAGGAGGTTCTGGAAACTGTTGAAGCGACTGGAGCGATCCCGTACACTCGCGCCCTCGCCGAGCGGTACAGCCATTCGGCGAGCACAACGCTACAGGGTTTGCCCGAAACCCCTTACAAGAAAGCGTTGCTGGAACTGGTCGATTTCTGCCTGCAACGGGAAAGCTAGTTCAAGCGGTAGCCGCGTACAGCGGAGCAGTTTGCGGGGCGTAGCTCAGCTTGGTAGAGCGCTTGCTTCGGGAGCAAGAGGTCGTAGGTTCGAATCCTGTCGCCCCGACCACTTTTGAATATCTGGAATCAGCAGACGCCTGATTCCTCAAGCTTGAATCCCACCGTCGTCATCCTCGGGTTCGGCCATCAACAACACTTCAAATCCGGTCACAAGCCAGCCTCTCATCGCTGCCGATGAGCCGGGGCCCGTCGACATCATTCGTGCCGACGGCAGTTCGCCGTTGTTCCTGATCTGCGATCACGCCAGTTGCGCCGTGCCGCGTTCGTTATCCGCGCTGGGATTGCCGGACGCTGAACGGCGTCGCCACATCGGCTGGGACATCGGCGCAGCGGAAGCGTCGAGGCTGTTGTCCGCGCATCTCGATGCGACCTTGGTGATGCAGAACTATTCGCGGCTGGTGATCGACTGCAACCGGCCGCCGCAGGTCGCCGACTCGATCGCGCAACGCAGTGATGGCACGGTAATTCCGGGCAATGTCTCGGTAAATTTTGCCGACGCCGAGCAGCGCCGTAATGCGATCTTCGAGCCCTATCACGCGGCGATCACTGCGCAGCTCGATGCCCGCGAGGCGCGCGGCCAGCGCAGCGTGCTGATCGCGGTGCACAGTTTCACGCCGGTTTGGCAGGGCAAGGCACGCCCGTGGCATGTCGGCGTGCTGTACCACCGTGATGCCCGGCTGGCCTTGGCGCTTGGCGCGGCACTGGAACGGGAGCCGGGCACGATAGTTGGCTACAACGAGCCGTATGACGTCAGCGACGAGACCGATTATTCGATCCCGGTGCATGGCGAAAAACGCGGTTTGCTTCATGTCGAGCTGGAAATCCGGCAGGACCTGATCGCCAACGAGGCGGGCCAGCAGTATTGGGCCGCCCTGCTGGCACGCTTGCTGCCCTCGCTTCTGACGTTCCCTTAGCGCGCCTCGCCGACTTTTCCGGAGGGGTGGCTAACCACCCCCGTATCAACCCTCGGAAACCCCATGCAGATCCGCTTCGGTTATGAAATCGTCTATCAGTGTCCGCAGCCGACACCGATGATTCTCACCCTGCACGCCCATTACTCGCGTGCCTCCGACCTGATCCGGCCGGATTTGCTGTGCATCGATCCGCCCGTGCCGATGACCATGTACCGGGACGGTTTCGGCAACTGGTGCAGCCGGATCGTCGCGCCCGCGGGCCGTATCCGCCTGACGGCCGATGGCCTGATCCGCGATCACGGCCGTACCGAGCCGGTGTTGCTGAACGCGCAGCAACATCCGGTCGAGCAGCTGCCGCAGGAGACGCTGGTGTTCCTGCTCGGCAGCCGCTATTGCGAAACCGATCTGCTGATGGGCGCGGCCTGGCAGTTGTTCGGCAACACGCCGCCGGGCTGGGCGCGCGTGCAGGCGGTCTGCGATTACGTGAACCAGCACATCGTCTTCGGCTACCAGTTCGCGCGGCCGACCAAGACTGCGTTCGAAGCCTTCAACGAACGCCAGGGTGTCTGCCGCGATTACGCGCACCTGGCGATCACCTTCTGCCGCTGCCTGAACATTCCCGCCCGCTACTGCACCGCCTATCTCGGTGACATCGGCGTGCCGCCAGTCGACGCGCCGATGGATTTCGCCGGTTCGATGGAAGTGTTCCTCGGCGGTGCCTGGCATCCCTTCGATCCGCGCAACAACCAGCCCCGCATCGGCCGCATCCTGATCGCACGCGGTCGCGACGCTGCGGACGTCGCCATCACCACCACCTACGGCCAGCACACGCTGGAGTCGTTCCGGGTCTGGACCGATGAGGTTCCGGCGACGGTGCCGGGCGTGCTGGGCGTGTCGGGCTCATCGTTCGCGACGATGTCCGGCAGCTTTTAGCCCGCAAGACAAACAGCTTGGTGTGTCAGTTGTGGCCGCCAAGCTGGCGCAATTCCGCACATCTTGTTGTTCGCTGATTGCTGCTCCAGAGTAGCTGCGGGTGACAGGCTTGAGCGACAACAAGACGCCTGCGCCATCGAGCACACGACAACCAATTGAGGAGAATGAACATGGGTATTTTCACGCATGTGGTAGTGGGTACGAGCAACGTCGAAGCCGGCCGCAAGTTCTATGACGCCGTCCTCGAGACGATGGGCCTGAAGCGGGTGATGAACTTCGACGCCGCGTCACTGTGGAGCACGGGTGCCGAAGGTTCGGACCTGTTCATGATCACCAAGCCAGGCAACGGCGCGCCGCCGACGTTCGCCAACGGCGGCACGATCAGCTTCAACGCACCGTCGCGCGCAGCCGTGCACAAGTTCCATGAAGTAGCGCTGGCGCAGGGCGGCAAGGACGAAGGCGCGCCCGGCCCGCGTTCGTTCACGCCGACTGCCTACGCTGCTTACGCCCGCGATCTGGATGGCAACAAGATCGCCTGCTACTGCTTCGCCCCGGCCTGAGACTGACCGGAAGCTGAGGGATCGGCGCAAGCCGCTCCTTCAGCCACAAAAAAGGCGGCGCTGCGAGGCGCCGCCTTTTTTGTTGTCCGCCGATCTGCCCATTGCTGCGGGCAGGCCGGAAAAGCGGATCAGTCAGACCGCGTCCGGCCCGGTTTCGCCAGTACGGATGCGCAGCACCTGTTCGAGTTCGGTGACGAAGATCTTGCCGTCGCCAATCTTGCCGGTGTGCGCGGCCTTGGTGATCGCATCGATCGTCGGTTCGACGAGTTCGTCACGCACCGCCACTTCCAGCTTCAGCTTGGGCAGGAAGTCGACCACGTACTCGGCGCCGCGATACAGCTCGGTATGGCCCTTCTGGCGGCCGAAGCCCTTGACCTCGGTGACGGTGATGCCGCTCACACCGATGTTCGCGAGCGCCTCGCGGACTTCGTCCAGCTTGAACGGCTTGATGATTCCAGTGATCAACTTCATGGCGGGCTAGGGGCTCAGGGTTCGTGCGCGGGATACCTGCACGGTAACGGTCTGAACCTGTTGGTTCAAGCTGCGCGCGCATTGCAATCGCATCGAGGTCTGCCGATCGGACTCCGGCGGGGCCGATCGATCGATTTTTGTTGTCCTCGTGGCCGACGATGATTGTCATCATTAGTTGACTTATGTACTGTCAATCAATGAATGCACCTCGCCATTTCCAGTTCTCGTCGGGCGTTGACGATCGCCCGCACGCCGTCGTCATCGGCAGCGGTTTTGGCGGGCTGGCCGCAGCGGTACGGCTCGGGGCGCGCGGCTATCGGGTGTCGGTGCTTGAAAAGCTCGATGCGCCCGGTGGCCGCGCCTATGTCTACCGGCAGGACGGCTACACCTTCGACGCCGGCCCGACGATCGTCACCGCGCCGTTCCTGTTCGAGGAACTGTGGGCCCTGTGCGGCAAGCAACTGGCCGATGACGTGGAACTGCGGCCGGTCGCGCCGTTCTATCGCATCCGTTTCGCCAACGGCGAAGTGTTCGACTACAGCGGTGATGCCGAAGCCATGCGCCGCGAGATCGCCCGCTTCTCGCCGGATGACGTCGCCGGCTACGAGCGCTACATGCAGATGAGCGAAGCGATCTTCAAGGTCGGCTTCGAGGAGCTCGGCCATGTGCCGTTCGATTCGATCCTCGACATGCTCAAGGTCGCGCCGGACCTGATGAAGCTGGCCAGCTACCGCACCGTCTACGGGCTGGTGTCGCAGTACATCCGGGACGAGCGCCTGCGCACGGTGCTGAGTTTTCATCCGCTGCTGGTCGGCGGCAATCCGTTCTCGACGACCTCGGTCTACTGCCTGATCTCGCATCTCGAACGCAAATGGGGTGTGCACTTCGCGATGGGTGGCACCGGCCGTCTGGTCACCGGCCTGGTCGGCCTGATCGAAGGGCAGGGCGGCGCGGTGAGCTGCAATCGCGAAGTCGCCGAGATCACGCTTAATGGCCGCCGCGCGACTGGCGTGCGGCTGGCGAGTGGCGAAACGATGGCCGCCGACATCGTCGTCTCCAACGCTGACGCCGCCTGGACTTACCGCAAGCTGCTGCCGACCACGGCGCGCAAGCGCTGGAGCGACGCCAAGCTCAAGCGGGCGCGCTATTCGATGGGCCTGTTCGTCTGGTACTTCGGCACCCGTCGTCAGTATCCTGAGGTCGAACACCACACGATCCTGCTCGGCCCGCGCTACAAGGAACTGCTGACCGACATCTTCGACCGCAAGATCCTCGCCGACGATTTCAGCCTCTACCTGCATCGGCCGACCGCGACCGATCCCTCGCTGGCACCGGCCGGCTGCGATGCCTTCTACGTGCTGTCGCCAGTGCCGCATCTGGCCAGCGGCACGAATTGGGCTCACGAAGCCGAGCGCTACCGGAAGTCGATCGAAAAGCTGCTGTCGGCGACCTTGCTGCCGGGGCTGGAAAACGAGATCGTGACCTCCCGGCTGCTGACGCCGCAGGACTTCCAGGATCGTCTGAACTCGGTCAATGGCGCGGCCTTCAGCCTGGAACCGATCCTCACCCAGAGCGCCTGGTTCCGGCCGCACAACCGCAGTGAGGATGTCGACAATCTTTATCTCGTCGGTGCCGGTACCCATCCAGGTGCTGGCTTGCCGGGCGTGCTGTCCTCGGCGCGCGTGCTCGATACCGTGGTCCCCAACGCGGAGACGTTTGCGCATGCCCACGCCTGAACCTCGCGACCTCGCCGCCGCCGATCTCGCCGCCTGCCGGCGCCTGCTGCGCGCCGGTTCGAAATCGTTCTACGCAGCGTCGCTGCTGTTGCCGAAAGCGGTACGCGATCCGGCTTGCGCGCTGTACGCGTTCTGTCGGCTGGCTGACGACGCGGTCGATGTCGACGGCGGCGGCCAGCATGCCGTCGTCCGGCTGCGCGAGCGGCTGGACCGCGTCTATGCCGGCGCGCCGCAGGCCATCGCTGCGGATCGTGCGCTGGCGCGGATCGTCGTCAGCCATGCGCTGCCGCGAACCTTGCTCGATGCGTTGATCGAAGGCTTCGAATGGGATTCCAGCGCTCGCCGCTACGAAAGCCTTGGCGAATTGCACGCCTATGCCGCGCGAGTGGCTGGCGCGGTCGGCGCGATGATGGCGTTGCTGATGGGCGTGCGCGCATCGGAAGCGATCGCCCGCGCCTGCGATCTCGGTGTGGCGATGCAGCTGACCAACATCGCCCGCGATGTCGGCGAGGACGCCCGCAACGGCCGGCTGTATCTGCCGCGAGTCTGGTTGCGTGAGGCGGGCATCGACGCCGATCTCTGGCTGACGGCGCCGGTGTTCGATGCGCGGCTGGCCTCGGTCATCGAACGCCTGCTGATCGAAGCGGACCGGCTCTATGCCCGCGTCGATTCCGGCATTGCCCAGCTACCGGCCGGCTGCCGGCCGGGGATCAACGCTGCACGCCTGCTGTATGCCGAGATCGGTCAGGAACTACGCCGCCGCGGTGGTGATTCAGTCAGCCAGCGCGCCGTGGTGCCGGGCAGCCGCAAGCTGGCGCTGCTGATGCAGGCCTATGCCGGGCCGCTCGATGTGCGTGCCGGTGCCGCCGAGCCGGCGATTCCCGAAACCTGTTTCCTGATCGATGCCGTTGCGGCCGCCGCGCTGCCAAGTGCGCGGGCCGATGAGATTCAGGCTCTGCCTTGGTGGCGCTTCCGCGCCCGGGCCTTGTGGGTGCTGGATCTGTTCGAGCGCCTGGAACGTCAGGAGCGGCAATCGCAGGCGCTGCGGCATCGGGCAAGCCCATCGTGGACTGAAACCGAATTGCTGCTGAGTCGCGGCGAGGCCTGAGCGGCCGATGAAGATCGACTGGCTCGCGGTGCTCGATCTGGGGCTCGCGTTCGGCGCGATCCTGGCGTTTCTGATCTGGGAGCTGTGGTCGCTGCGCCGGGCGCAGCGACGCGGTCGTGAAGCGGAACGGCAGCGCGATCAGCCGCGCTGAAATCCGGCTTCAGCGCCTGGCGCGCGGCATCCTGAACGGCAGCATCCACTGCACCACCGGCTGCCTGAAGCGATCGAGATCCAGGCTTTCATGGACGCCCGTGGTCCGCTCGCCGCAGAGTGTCGTCGACAACAGCGAGCGCGCGTAGAACGGCGTGTCTTCGAGCGTCTGCACGATCGCGGCAGCGCCGCCTTCGCCGCGCGACGCGCGATCGATCCGCCAGCCGGTTTTCGGCAGCACCACGGCAGGCGGCGGCTCGAAGCGCGAAACCTCGCCGTGGCCATCGAAGCGCAGCGCCAGGTTCAGCGCCGAGCCATCGCGACGGGCGACGTCGTAAAGCACGGCCGAGCCATCGCGCAGCGGGTTGCGCGACCAGTGCCAGGAACGGAAAGCATCTTCGATCGGCGTGTCGCCGGCATTGCCATCGAGATAGGCCTCGCCGGACCAGGACAGCTTCGGCGAGTCGAGCTCGACCTCGATGCGGGCGCTGGGCGCGATCGGTGTCCAGACGTGGTGGCCGCTGGCAGCGAGGGTTTCGACATGCCCGCTCAAGGCGCGCGGATGCAGCCGTAGGCGTCCGCGAATCCGCGATGGCCAGGGCACGGTACGTTCGTCGAGATCGATGACCAGGCTCTGGCCGTTCCAGCGCAGTTCGCTACGGCCGATCGCCAGCACGTCCGGCGCGCGCAGCACGCTGCCGCGGCGGCGCTCGGTCATTGCCCAGCGGTGGCTGCTCTTGCCGTACAGCGCGAGGTTGATGGCGCTGTGGTCGAGCGGTTCGCTGCTGCCGTGCTTGCGTGCTCGCTTGTAATAGGGCGAGAAGACGCTGCCGATGAAGGCGATCAGGGTGAGGGCGTGTTCGCCGTCGTCGCTGAGTCCATCGAGATACCACCAGCGATAGCCCCCGGAAACCACGGCTGCGTCGAAGCGAAGTCCGCCAGCAGGCTGGCTGCCGCGAGCCGCCCGGAAATCGCCGCCATCGGCACGCCCGGCCCCGGATGCGTGCTGCCCCCGGCCAGATACAGCCCCGGCATCCGGCTGCGCGAACCCGGCCGCTGGAACGAGGCCATCCAGCCGTGCGAAGCCGGGCCGTACAGCGCCCCGCCAGTTCCCGGAAACAGGCGATGAAAGTCCTCCGGCGTGGTCAGCACGGTCTGTTCCGGCTGCTGCTGCAGGCTCAGGCCGCAGCGTTCCAGCCGCTTGAAGGTCGCACTTGTGCATGAGGCGATATCCGAGGCATCGAATGGGGAGCGGTCGCCGGTGGCGGGCGCATTGATCAGGCACAACAGACGCTCGCGATCCGGCGCCTGTTCGTCGAAGCCATCGCCGCGATCCTGGGCGCAGACGTAGACGGTGGGTTCGCGCGGTAGCCGCGCGCGGCGCAGATCGTCGAACTCGGCGCGGTAGTCGCCGGAAAAGAACACGTTGTGGCGCGACAGCGGAAAGCCGGAACTGCGCGCCAGCATCGACCAGGTGACCGCCGACAGCGACCGCGCCGCCGGCTTCAGCGGCCGTACCGCATGGCGGGCCCGCTCGCCGAACAGACCGGCAGCGACGGCCGAAGGATCGGCATTGGCGATCACCGCATCGGCGTACAGGCATTCGCCGCTGGCGAGCCGCAGGCCGGTGGCGCGCTGACCGTCGTCGAGGATTTCGCCGACTTCGCAATCCTGGCGGATCTGCACGCCGAGGCCGGTCGCCGCGGCGGCCATCGCCTGCGCCAGGCGATGCATGCCGCCGCGCACTCGCCAGACGCCGTCCTGCTCGACATGCGCGACCAGCATCAAGGTCGCTGGCGAGCGGAACGGCGAAGAGCCGCAGTAGGTCGCGTAGCGACCGAACAGCTGGCGCAGACGGGGATCATGGAAGTGATCGCCGAGCGCACGCCATAGCGTGGTGAATGGCGCGATCTGCCAAAGCTCGCGCAGACGATGCAGGCCGACTGCGCGGCTCAAGGCCATCGGGCCGCTGCAGGCGTTGCGGATGAACGGACCTTCCAGCGTGCGGTAGATCGCCCGGGCGCGCTCGCTGAACGCGATGAAGCGCTGCGCTTCGGCGGCGCCGGCGAAGTCGCCGATCGCATCGGCGGAACGGCCGAGGTTGGCGTGCAGATCCAGCCGCGCGCTTTCGTCCCAGGCGTGGCGGGCGAGGACGCTGGCGGCATCGAGTGGCACGGCGGCGGCGAAGTCCAGTCCGGCGGATGCAAACAGTGCGTCGAATACCCAGCGCATGGTCAGCACGGTAGGGCCGGAGTCGATCTGCTGACCCTCTATGGCGACCGTCCGCATCTTGCCGCCGACGGTCGAGGCCCGTTCGAGCACGGTCACCGAGCAACCCTGCGCTGCCAGATCGATCGCCGCCGACAGGCCGCCGATGCCGGCTCCGACGATCAGCACGCTGCGCTTTCGCATTGCTCGCCTTCCTCCTGCATCGCCGCTTCTCGTCACGTTGACGCGACTGGGTGCGATGTCTATATTAAATTACATTAAAAACGTAAACATTGATTTACACATCATGGCCGCCCGGCGAACGCTGGACTGGCCTGCAGCAGCGACGGGAGAGGCGACATGGCGAACGTGACGCGCATCGAGCAGGCCCTGATCTCCGCATTGGCACCCGGCGAAGCGGCCGGTTGCCCGCCCAAGCTCGCTGCGGCGCTGCGTTATGCCGTGTTTCCTGGTGGCGCGCGGATACGCCCGCGACTCTGCCTGGCCGTGGCGATGGCTAATGGCGATCCGGACCCGGCAGCGACCGATGCGGCCGCGGCGGCGATCGAACTGCTGCATTGCGCCTCGCTGGTTCATGACGATCTGCCCTGTTTCGACAACGCCGAGCTGCGTCGCGGCAAAGCTTCGGTGCATCGCGCCTATGGCGAACGGCTGGCAGTGCTGGCCGGCGATGGCCTGATCGTCGTCGCCTTCCAGTCGCTGGCGGCGGCGCTCGCCCACGATGCGCAGCGCCTGGCTGCGTTGGTGCCGATCATCAGCCGAGCGATCAGCGCGCCGACCGGCATCGTCGCCGGCCAGGCCTGGGAGTGCGAGCCGCTGGCCTCGCTGTCCGACTACCAGCAGGCCAAGACCGGCGCGCTGTTCGCCGGCGCGACGATGGCGGGTGCCGCCGCCGCTGGTGTTGCTGATCCCACGCTCTGGCGCGCGCTTGGCGAGCGTCTGGGCGAAGCGTTTCAAGTGGCCGATGACATTCTCGATGTCGCCGGCAATGCGGAAAAGATCGGCAAGCCGACCGGGCAGGACGCCACCCTCGGCCGGCCGAATGCGGTGCGTGAACTCGGCCATGCTGGCGCGCTGGCCCGGCTCGAATCACTGGTCGACGGCGCCATCGCCGCGATTCCGGATTGCATCGGCGCCCATGCCTTGCGAGTGGCGATGCGGCTGGAGATGCAGAACCTGCTGCCGGTCGAACTCCGCCACGCGGCCTGAGTTCGCGACCGATACCGCCATCTGTCATGGCCACGCTCGGCGCTGCGCCGCCGGAAGCCTCCTGGCTCGATCGCTTCGATGCGGCCTGCAATGCCGCGATCGCCAGCCCGGCGTTCCGGCGTTTTGCCGCGAACTTTCCGCTGACTCGGCCGATCGCTCGTCGCCGTGCGCGCGCCGTGTTCGATCTGGTGTCCGGCTTCGTCTATTCCCAGGTGCTGCTCGCCTGTGTACGGCTGCGCTTGCTGGAAATGCTGGCGGAAGGGCCGGCGACGGTGGACCAGCTTGCGGCCCGCTGCGGCTTGCCGATCGATGGCCTGCAACGCCTGGTCGACGCCGCCGTCGCGCTGAAGCTGGCGGCGCGCAATCGCGATGGCCGGATCCGGCTCGGCTCGCTCGGTGCGCCGATCGCCGGCGATGCCGGCATCAGTGCGCTGGTCGAGCATCACTCGCTGTTCTATGCCGATCTCGGCGATCCGGTGGCGCTGCTGCGCGATGGTGCCCGTGAAGACGGTGAGCTGGCGCGCTACTGGCCGTATTGCGCCAATCGCAGTGGCGAAGGTTTTGCGCCGGAGCGGGTCGCCGCTTACAGCCGGCTGATGTCGGCCTCGCAAACATTGATCGCCGATGTCGTGCTGCAGGCTTATCCGATGCACCGCCATCGTCGTGTGCTCGATGTCGGCGGTGGCGAAGGCAAGTTTCTGAGCGCCGTCGCCGCTCGCTGGCCGCAGCTCGGCCTGTTCCTGTTCGATCTGCCGCCGGTGGCCGAACGGGCGCGGGCGAGCTTCGCGGCGCAAGGGCTGGCGACTCGCACGCAGGCGATCGGCGGCAGCTTTCTCAGCGATCCGCTGCCGCTCGGCGCCGATCTGCTGACCCTGGTCCGCGTGCTTCATGACCACGACGATGCTTCGGTGATGCAGCTGCTGCGTGCGGCGCACGCGGCTTTGCCGAGCGACGGCCGGGTGCTGATCGCCGAGCCGATGTCGGACACGCCGAGTGCCGAAACCGTCGGCGACGCCTATTTCGGTTTCTACCTGCTGGCGATGGGCCGCGGACGGCCGCGCAGCCCGGCGCGGATCGGCGAAATGCTGATCGACGCAGGTTTCGTGAAGCCTCGGCTGATCCCGACCTCGATGCCGCTGCAGACCTCGGTGATGGTCGCGCAGGTCAGCGGATGAGGGCTGTCCACTGGTCCTGACAAATAATCGGGTGAAAGCGTAAATTTATCTTGACAGTATTAATAGTCTGACTAAACTGACACTCACAGGAAAAGTCCGATCAACGGACTGAACCGCAGGCTGTGCGAACCGGGGGATCGGATATCAACACCATCGCCGTCGTCTTTGAACAACCGGAACGCCTGGCGCTGACGCGCCTGGAGCTGGAGCCGGCTGGCAACGACGATGTGGTGGTCGATATCTGCTGGAGCGGTATCTCCACCGGCACCGAACGCCTGCTCTGGACCGGCCGCATGCCGATGTTTCCGGGCATGGGTTATCCGCTGGTGCCGGGTTACGAATCGGTCGGCCGCATCCGGGAAGCGGGTTCCAGCTCCGGCAGCAAGGTCGGCGATCTGGTCTTCGTGCCGGGCGCCCGCTGCTTCGGTCACGTTCACGGTCTGTTCGGCGGCGCGGCGGCCACGGTGGTGGTACCGGGCGCCAAGGCGATGCCGGTCGACGAACGTCTTGGTGAACAGGCCACCTTGCTGGCGCTCGCCGCCACTGCTTATCACGCGCTGGCCGGTGCCGACGCTTCATTGCCTGATCTGATCGTCGGCCACGGCGTGCTGGGCCGTCTGCTGGCTCGCCTGACGGTGGCGCTGGGCGGCACTGCGCCGACCGTCTGGGAAAGCAATCCCGATCGCGCCAGCGGCGCCATCGCTTATCCGGTGGTCGATCCGGCTGCCGACACACGCCGCGACTATCGAACCATCGTCGATGTCAGCGGTGACTCCGCGCTGCTCGACACCCTGGTCACGCGTCTCGCCCCTGGCGGCGAAATCGTGCTGGCCGGTTTCTACAGCGAGCGTCTGTCGTTCGCGTTTCCACCGGCGTTCATGCGTGAAGCGCGGCTGCGCATCGCAGCGCAATGGCAGCCGCAGGATCTGCTCGCCGTGAAGCACCTGGCCGAGTCCGGTGCGCTGTCGCTCGACGGCCTGATCACTCATCGCCAGCCGGTAGCGGCTGCCGACGCTGCCTACCGCACGGCATTTGGCGATCCCGCCTGCCTGAAGATGATTCTCGACTGGAGCAAGCCCCAATGAGCGCACCCGACGATGGCGTGAGCGCCATTCCGTTGAGCCAGTTGACTGAGTACCTGCGCATGGAAGCCGCGCAAGAACCGGACGCTATTGCCACCGGTCCGGTGACCAAGGAAACGCAGATCATCGCGATCTACGGCAAGGGCGGCATCGGCAAGAGTTTCACGCTCGCCAATCTCAGCTACATGATGGCGCAGCAGGGCAAGAAGGTACTGCTGATCGGCTGCGATCCGAAGTCCGACACCACCTCGCTGCTATTCGGCGGCAGAGCCTGCCCGACGATCATCGAGACCAGTTCGAAGAAGAAGCTGGCTGGTGAAGAAGTGAAGATCGGCGATGTCTGCTTCAAGCGCGATGGTGTGTTCGCGATGGAGCTCGGCGGCCCGGAAGTCGGCCGCGGCTGCGGCGGACGCGGCATCATCCACGGCTTTGAAACACTCGAAAAGCTCGGCTTTCACGAGTGGGGCTTCGATTACGTACTGCTCGATTTCCTCGGTGACGTGGTCTGCGGCGGTTTCGGCCTGCCGATCGCCCGCGACATGTGCCAGAAGGTCATCGTCGTCGGCTCCAACGATCTGCAGAGCCTGTACGTCGCCAACAACGTCTGCTCGGCGGTCGAATACTTCCGCAAGCTCGGCGGCAACGTCGGCGTCGCCGGCATGGTCATCAATCGCGATGACGGCACTGGTGAAGCAGCGAGCTTCGCGCAGCATGTCGGCATTCCGGTGCTGGCGACGATTCCTGCCAACGACGACATCCGCCGCAAGAGCGCGAACTACGAGATCGTCGGCCGGCCGGGTTCGCAATGGGGACCGTTGTTCGCCGAGTTGGCCGAGAACGTCCACAACAGCGTCCCGATGCGGCCGACACCGTTGAGCCAGGACGGCCTGCTTGGCCTGTTCTCGGCGCATTCCACCGGCCGCGATTACGTGCTGACGCCGGCCACCGAATTCGACATGTGCGGCAAGACCGAGATCGTCAAGACCTCGCTCGAAGTCGTTTACGACAACGTCTGAGCCAGAGCCTGAATCTGCCATGGCCGACGACGCCCCGATCCTGTCGAATCCGCAAGCGCTGAACAGCGACGGGCTCGGCTGCCATTCGGGCAAGGACAAGATGCTCGAAGCGGCGAAGGCTGCCGGCAAGACCATCACCCTGGAGCAGTACGCGAAGGATTACCCGAAAGGGCCGCACGATCAGCCGCAGTCGATGTGTCCGGCCTTCGGTTCGCTGAGAGTCGGTCTGCGCATGCGCCGCACGGCGACGGTGCTCAGTGGTTCGGCCTGCTGCGTATACGGCCTGACCTTCACTTCGCACTTCTACGGCGCCCGTCGCACCGTCGGCTACGTGCCGTTCAACTCCGAAACGCTGGTCACCGGCAAGCTGTTCGAAGACATCCGCGAAGCGGTTTTCAAGCTCGCCGATCCGGTCAACTACGACGCCATCGTCATCATCAATCTCTGCGTGCCGACGGCCAGCGGCGTGCCGCTGCAGATCCTGCCGAAAGAGATCAACGGCGTTCGCGTGATCGGCATCGATGTGCCGGGCTTCGGCGTTCCGACCCATGCCGAAGCGAAGGATGTGCTTGCCGCCGCGATGCTCCGTTACGCCCGCAGCGAAGCCGAAGCCGGCCCGGTACAGGCGCCGCGCGGTGGCATCAGTGCCAAGCCGACCATCACCTTGCTGGGCGAAATGTTCCCGGCCGATCCGGTGATCATCGGCATGATGCTGGAGCCGATGGGCCTCGCGGCTGGCCCGGTGGTACCGACCCGCGAATGGCGTGAACTCTATTCGGCACTGGACTGTGCGGCCGTCGCCGCGATCCATCCGTTCTACACCGCAAGCGTCCGTGAATTCGATGCCGCCGGTCGCAAGGTCGTCGCCTCGGCGCCGGTGGGTTATGACGGCACCGAAGCCTGGCTGCAGGCGATCGGGCAGGCGACCAATGTTTCGCAAGCCTTGATCGGTGCCGCGAAGAACCGTTTCCTGCCTGCGATCAAGGGCGCTCTGGCAAAGATGCCGATCAAGGGCCGCATCACCTTGTCCGGTTATGAAGGTTCCGAACTGCTGGTCGCGCGTTTGCTGGTCGAAAGTGGCGCTGATGTCCGCTATGTCGGCACCGCCTGCCCACAGACGAAATGGAGCGATCCGGATCGTGAATGGCTGTTGGCGAAAGGCGTGCATGTTCAGTATCGCGCCTCGCTGGAACAGGACATTGCGGCGATCCGCGAATTCCAGCCGGATCTGGCGATCGGCACCACACCGGTCGTGCAGTACGCGAAAGAACGCAAGACGCCGGCGCTCTATTTCACCAATCTGATCTCCGCGCGTCCGTTGATGGGCCCGGCCGGTGCCGGTTCGCTGGCGACGGTCATCAACGCGGCTATGGCCAATCGCGACCGCTTCCTGGCGATGGACGAATTCTTCGGCGGCGTCGGCAAGGGCGACAACGCCGGTGTCTGGGAAGAACTGCCCAAGGCACGCCCCGAATTCCGGGCCAGCTACGCCAAGAAGATGGAAAAGGCCCGCAAGGCTTCCAAGGTCGAGGAGCCGATCTGATGCTCGTCCTCGATCACGATCGCGCAGGTGGCTATTGGGGGGCCGTGTATGTGTTCACGGCGATCAAGGGCCTGCAGGTGGTCATCGATGGCCCGGTCGGCTGCGAGAATCTGCCGGTCACTTCGGTGCTGCATTACACCGATGCGCTGCCGCCGCATGAACTGCCGATCGTCGTCACCGGTCTGGCCGAAGAACAGCTGGGCCGCGAAGGGACCGAAGGCTCGATGAAGCGCGCGCATGCCGCACTCGATCCGGACATGCCCGCAGTCGTCGTCACCGGCTCGATCGCCGAGATGATCGGCGGTGGCGTCACCCCGGAAGGCACTGGCCTGATGCGCTTTCTGCCACGCACCATCGATGAAGATCAGTGGCAGTGCGCGAATCGCGCGATGAATTGGCTGTGGACGCAGTACGGCACCAAGAAGATTCCCGAGCGGAAGGCACGGAAAGAGGGTGAGAAGCCGAGGGTCAATCTGATCGGCCCCAGCTACGGCACTTTCAACATGCCGAGCGATCTCGCCGAGATGCGCCGCCTCGTCGAAGGCATTGGTGCGGAGATCAACCTGGTGTTTCCGCTCGGCAGTCATCTGGCCGACATCCCGAAGCTGATCAACGCCGACGTCAACGTCTGCCTGTACCGCGAGTTCGGACGGCTGCTCTGCGAGACGCTGGAGCGTCCTTATCTGCAAGCGCCGATCGGACTCCATTCGACAACCAAGTTCCTGCGCAAGCTGGGCGAGCTGCTGGGGCTCGATCCGGAGCCGTTCATCGAGCGAGAGAAGCACACGACGATCAAGCCGATCTGGGATCTGTGGCGCTCGGTGACGCAGGATTTTTATGGCACGGCGAGCTTCGGCATCGTCGCCAACGATACCTACGCCCGTGGCGTGCGCCATTTCCTCGAAGACGAGATGGGCATGCCCTGTAACTTCGCGATCTCCCGCATTGCCGGCGCGAAGACCGATAACGAAGCGGTGCGTCAGCTGATCAAGGACAAGCCGCCGCTGGTGCTCTACGGCAGCTACAACGAGCGCATGTATCTCGCCGAATCAGGCGGTGGCGGAATGATGAAGGCCACTTACATTCCGGCCTCGTTCCCGGGCGCGATCATCCGCCGCCACACCGGCACGCCGTTCATGGGCTACGCCGGGGCGACCTATCTGATCCAGGAATTCTGCAACGCGTTGTTCGATGCGCTGTTCCACATCCTGCCGCTCGGCACGGACATGGACCGGGTCGAGCCCACGCCGTCGCGCCTCGTTTCCGAGATGCCCTGGCTTGATGACGCCAAGGCCTTGCTTGATGAACTGCTTGAAGCGCAGCCGGTGCTGGTCCGCATCTCGGCGGCCAAGCGGCTGCGCGATCGCGCCGAGGCTGATGCTCGTCGCGCGGGCGAAGAAGCCGTCACTGCAGCTCGCGTGCAGCGCTCGCGCAGCGCGCTCGGCGAAGGTGTTTCAGCGTGAGTGCCATATTGAATCGGGCAATCGAATGTGGAGTCGTTCGCAAGGCGGACGAGCGAATCGGCGAAATGGAGCAATCCGTTTCGGGGTCCTCGCCGCGCAGGTAGCGCGGTAACGGCCGCAAGGCCTGATTGGAGGTATTGACATGTCGGAAGAAAGAAGCGGGTCGCTGTCGGGCCTGACGGAAAAGGAAGCGAAGGAGTTTCACGGGGTGTTCATCACCAGTTTCATCCTGTTCACGGCGATTGCGGTGGTTGCGCATTATCTCGTCTGGAGCTGGAAGCCCTGGGGCTGAGCTGTCCGTGTAGTGATTGGCGAGCACAGGAACATCTGTTCCAGCGCACGTCGATTCCGTATTGATCTGTTTTTAGGAGGCAAAACCCATGTGGAGAGTCTGGCTACTTTTCGATCCGCGCAGAACGCTGGTTGCGTTGTTCACGTTCCTGTTTGTTCTGGCGATCCTGATTCACTTCATCCTGCTCGGGACCGGGCGCTACAACTGGATTGGCGGCGGGGCTGCTGCAGCACCGACCACCACTTCCCAGCTGTCGCCGCTGCCGCCTTCGCAGGGCTCCGCAGGAAAGTCGTAACGGCAACGCCTGCAACCGGTGGCGGATGAGGTCAGGACCTCGTCCTGCCCAATCTGCCACCGGTGGCAGTGCGGTAGAAGAACCGATCACAGCCGACAGACCAGGGGGTCTTCGTCATGGCGATGCTCAGCTTTGAAAGAAAATATCGAGTCCGCGGAGGCACCCTGCTCGGGGGTGATCTGTTCGACTTCTGGGTGGGGCCGTTCTACGTCGGCTTCTTCGGCATCACGACCGCGTTCTTTGCCGCACTCGGTACTGCGCTGATCGTCTACGGCGCCTCGCTGGGGCCAACCTGGAATGTCTGGCAGATCAGCATTGCGCCGCCCGATCTGTCGTATGGACTGGGCATCGCACCGCTGAAGGAGGGCGGGCTCTGGCAGATCATCACGGTCTGCGCGCTCGGCTCCTTCGTATCCTGGGCGTTGCGGGAAGTGGAGATATGCCGAAAGCTCGGCATGGGTCTGCACGTACCGTTCGCCTTCGCGTTTGCCATCCTCGCGTACTTCACGCTGGTCATCGTTCGACCGGTGCTGATGGGAGCCTGGGGGCATGGTTTCCCGTACGGCATCACCAGTCACCTCGACTGGGTGTCGAACACCGGTTACCAGTATCTGCATTTTCATTACAACCCGGCGCACATGCTCGGCGTGAGTTTCTTCTTCGCGACCACGCTGGCCTTGTCGCTGCATGGCTCGCTGATCCTGTCCGCTACCAACCCTCGCAAGGGTGAGCCGGTCAAGACTGCCGAGCACGAGAACACCTTCTTCCGCGACATCATCGGTTACTCGATCGGCGCGCTCGGCATCCATCGTCTCGGCCTGTTCCTGGCGCTGAGCGCGGTGTTCTGGAGCGCGGTCTGCATCGTCATCAGCGGCCCGTTCTGGACCCATGGATGGCCGGAATGGTGGAGCTGGTGGCTCAATCTTCCGGTCTGGGGCTAAGGGGGCAGTCATGGCTGAATACCAAAATATCTTCACTAGAGTTCAGGTGACCGCCCCGCCGTATCCGGGCGTGCCGCTGCCGAACGACGGCTCCATTGGCGGACGTGACGGCAAGCCATTTCTGGCGCACCTGATCGGCAAGTTCGGTGATGCCCAGATCGGCCCGATCTATCTCGGCTGGACGGGCCTGACTTCGATCCTGTTCGGCTTCATCGCCTTCGAGATCATCGGCCTGAACATGCTGGCCTCGGTGGGCTGGAACTGGATCGAGTTCGTCCGCCAGTTGCCTTGGCTGGCACTCGAACCGCCGCCGCCGTCGTATGGCCTGAGCTTTCCGCCGCTGAATCAGGGTGGCTGGTGGCTGATCGCCGGCTTCTTCCTGACGTCATCGGTGCTGCTCTGGTGGCTGCGCACTTACCAGCGCGCCAAGGCGCATGGCATGGGCCCGCATGTCTCCTGGGCTTTCGGTGCGGCGATCTGGCTGTATCTGGTGCTCGGCTTCTTTCGGCCGATCCTGATGGGCAGCTGGGGTGAAGCGGTGCCGTTCGGCATCTTCCCGCATCTGGACTGGACCGCCGCGTTTTCCATTCGCTACGGCAACCTGTTCTACAACCCGTTCCACATGCTATCGATCGCCTTCCTGTACGGCGCCACGCTGCTGTTCGCCATGCACGGCGCCACCATTCTCGCGGTGAGCCGTTACGGCGGTGAGCGCGAACTGGAGCAGATCGTCGACCGCGGCACGGCCTCGGAACGTGCAGCACTGTTCTGGCGCTGGACGATGGGCTTCAACGGCACGATGGAATCGGTGCATCGCTGGGCCTGGTGGTTTGCAGTGCTGTGCCCGATCACCGGCGGCATCGGCATCCTGCTGACCGGCACCGTCGTCGACAACTGGTACCTGTGGGGCATCAAGCACCACATCGTCGCGGCCTATCCGGCCGTGTGGGCGCCAACGGTCGATCCCGCCACGCTTCCAGGAGCGCTGCCATGAGTCAGACCGGCTATCGAATGAAGACGCTGTTGGCGTTGGCTTCTGCAGCGCTGTTGCTGGCCGGCTGCGAGCGTCCTCCGGTGGAGGACGTGCAGCATGGCTATCGCGGCACCGGCATGGTTCAGGTCTACAACCCGCGCATCGTCGCCGAACAGGCTGCGCATAACGCAGCGCCGGCGGCTCAGCCGGCCGCTGCGGAAGGCGGGCCGATTGCCGGCACCATCTACCAGAACGTCAAGGTCCTGGGCGGTCTGAGCATCGGCGAGTTCAATCGCACGATGCTGGCGATGACCTCCTGGGTGGCGCCGAAGGAAGGCTGCGCGTACTGCCACAATCCGGCCAATCTCGCCGAGGACAGCAAGTACCAGAAGGTCGTTGCCCGGCGAATGCTGGAGATGACGCAGCACATCAACAGCACCTGGAAGCCGCACGTCCAGGAGACCGGTGTTACCTGCTACACCTGCCATCGCGGTCAGCCGGTGCCGGCGAACATCTGGTACACCGAAGCCGACAACACTGCGCAAGGTGGGATGGGCAATCGCGCGGGTCAGAACCGCTCGTCTGCCGCAATCAATGGCGCATCGCTGCCAGGCGATCCGTTCACGCCATTCTTGCTCAACGCCGAACCGATCCGCATCGAAGGCACCACGGCGCTGGCGCCGGGCAATCGCAAGTCGATCAAGCAGGGAGAATGGACGTTCGCGCTGATGACCCACATGTCGCAGAGCCTGGGCGTCAACTGTACGTACTGCCACAACTCCCGGAACTTTGCCGAATGGACGCAGGCGCCGCCGCAACGTGCCGTTGCCTGGCATGGCATCCGGATGGCGCGCGAGTTGAACAAGGATTACCTGCAGTCGCTGACCGATGTCTTTCCGAAGGAGCGCAAGGGCCCGCTTGGCGACGTTGCCAAGCTCAATTGCGCGACCTGCCATCAGGGTGCCTACAAGCCGCTGTACGGCGCGCCGATGCTCAAGGATTACGTGACCGCGCTAGGGGCACCGATTGCGGCACCCGTGGTCGCGCCACCTGCCGCCGCACCGGCTGAAGGCGAAGCACCGCCGGCCGAGACCAGCAGCACACAGGCGCCAGCAGTTGCGACGGACAAGACCGCCAAGCCCTCGGGCTGAGCGAGTCACCGCACTCCGCAACACAGCCATCCGTGGCAGCACTGCCGCAGATGGCTGACCTCAACCCTGGGACGATCAACGTCGTCCCGGGGCTTTTTTTGTTCGGGGATTCGAGGAAGTAAGGTCCAGCCGTGATCAGGTTCACGGCCGACATCGGTCATCACCGATCACGCGGCCAGCAAGTTCGCTAGATTCCAACGGCCATGCGAGCTGTCGCTGCAATGGCACCACGCTCATCCATTGCCGAGGTCTCCCATGCCGACCCTGACTGCCGCGCTCCGCGCCGAGTACGAATCGCTGTTCAACCGCTGTGTGATCAATCCGACTCGAGCGAAGACAGTCAACGATCTGGTCAAGAAGCTGATCGGCAATCGCGCTCGCTATGAAGCGGTATCGAGGGCGACCGGCGTGCCCTGGCACTTCATCGCTGCGACTCACAACATGGAGTCCAGCCAGAACTTCACCAAGCATCTGCACAACGGCGATCCGCTGACCGCGCGCACCGTGCAGGTGCCGAAAGGCCGGCCGCTCGGTCCGCCGCCGTTCACCTGGGAAGTCAGCGCCACCGATGCACTGGGCCTGAAAAAGCTCGACGCCAGCACCGACTGGAGTCTGGCCGGCACGCTGTTCCGGCTCGAGCTGTACAACGGCTGGGGCTATCGCACCCATCATCCGGAAACGCTGTCGCCGTATCTGTGGAGCTTCTCGAACCACTATGTCAGCGGCAAGTACGTCAAGGACGGCGTCTGGTCGCCGACGGCCGCCAGCGATCAATGCGGTGCCGCCGTGCTGCTGCGCCGGATGGCCGAACTGGGCGAGATCGCGTTCACCGTGCCGGCTGCAGTGCCCGCTGCTGCGCAGGCGGTGCCGCGCTACGCGATGAAGAAATCGACCGACGTCGCGATTGTCGCCCAGGTGGAATCGCTGCAACGCTGGCTCGGCGGCTTCCCGCAGATCTTCCTGAAGGTTGACGGCGTGCCCGGCGAAAAGACCTCGAACGCCTACAAGACGGTGACCGGCAGCTTCCTGCCGGGCGATCCGCGCGCCTAGTCCGGACGGCTAGCGCGCCAGCAGGTTGAGCGCTCGGGCGCGTGCCAGCGCTGCCGAGCGGCTCGACACGCCGAGCTTGGTGTACAGGTTGTAGAGATGCCATTTCACCGTCGCCACCGACAGGTTCAGGCGGTCCGCGAGTTGTTGATTCGACAGCCCGGCTTCGATCAGGCTGAGCAGCTGCAGTTCGCGGGCGGTCGGCGTTTCCAGCAACGGGTTGTCGCCCTGCAGCTGGTCGAGATGATCGACGAGGAAGGAGTTGGTCAGCGGCAGGCCGTTGCAGATCTCGAAGAAGAACTTGCGCTCCTCGTCCAGCGCGAAGCCCCAGGCGGTGGCCTTGGTTTCGTTGACCAGGCCGGCGATGGTTTCGGCACGATCCCGGAACGGCCGGACGATGCGTCGGCGCGCCGCCAGCCCGATGGCGCGGACGAAATGCCGCGCCGCCGGTTGCGGGTTGTGCGAGCAGATCGCGATCGTCGTTTCCGCCAGTGCCAGCTCGACCAGCCGGGCAATGCGGCCGTCCTGCTTGGCCAGCCGGGTTTCCTCGGCGATCAGGGTTTCTGCCTGACGCAACTGGCCGGCCGCGATCAGCAGCTCGATTTCCGCAGCGGCGTACAGCTCGCGGACGCGCGGGTTGTCGATACCTTCGATCGCCGGCAAACGACGATCGGCATTGAGCGTGATGCCGAGGCCGATCTGCGCCGCTTCGGTCAGCGCTTCGCCGAGCCGGCCGAGCCGCACCAGACGCTGGACGATCAGGCAGGACAGCATCAGCGCCAGCCGTGGCGGATAGCCGGCGGCAATCTCGCGCAACTGAGGGATCGCCACTGGATCATCCGGCCGGCCGGACCACAGCTTCAGCGCTGCATCGAAACCAACCGCAGCGGTATCGACGATGCCGTGGGTATGCGCCCAGTGCAGGCCCTGGGCGAGCAGGCCGCGTGCTTCCTCGTCCTGCCCCATCTCGACCGCGCACTTGGCGCCAACCAGCGCGATGGTGCGTGTGATGCCGGCGTTGTCGCCGAGCGCAACCCGGCTGCGGGCGAGGGCGGCGAGGATGTCGTTGTGGACGGCGGCGAAATCGCCTTCGAAGATGCTGATCATCGCCGTCAGCATCGATACCCAGCCAATTCCATACGCGCTGCGTGACTGGGCGATCGCCGCCTGCGCAGTGCGCATCACCTGCCGGGCTTCGACAAAGCGGTGGACGCTGCTCAGCGAGATGCCGGCGGCACTGGCGACGGTCGCCACGTTGAACGGATCGTCGGCTCCGATGCCAGTCAGCCAGGCGTTGGCGAGGCGATGGGCATCGACCAGGCGATCGGTATAGGTGTCGACGCAGGCGCGGATCACCTCGGTGCGGCGCTTGAGGTCGGCCATCTGCGCCGGATCGCGGCCAGCCTTCTGCTCGCGTTCGACACGCTGGGTCAGACGCTCGTTCTGTAGTCGCGCCGTGTCGTAGCGGCGATGGAAGACCAGCGCCCAGACGTACCAGAAATAGGCTTCCCAGCCGACCTCGTGACCGCCGGCGTGCAGTTGCTCGATCCAGTCGATGTACTGGCGAAGATCGCCGCGATCGCGGACGAACAAGGCGGCGACACGCTCCAGCATCGCCGTTGCAAGCGCTGCCGAACCGGCCTGCAGCGCGTAGTCGATCGCGTCCTGCCAATGGCCGCCGCGCTCGCTCCATTCGGCCGCGCGTTCCAGCACTTGGTGGCGGCGTTCGGTGCTCAGGGTGCGCTGGCCTTCCTCGATCAGGAACTCGCGGAACAGACCGTGCAGGCGATACCAGCTGCGGTTGCGATCGAGCGGGATCACGAACACGTTGCGGCGCAACAGCAGCGCCAGATGCTTGGCCGCGTTGTCGTCGCCGGTGGCGTGGCCGCAGAGCTCGGCGCAGAAGCTGCGCAGTGGTGCGATCTCGAGCAGGAACTGCCGCGCTTCCGGTGTGAAATCGGCCAGTACCTGGCGATTCAGCAGATCCGACAGATCCTCGTCGGCACCGGAAAAACGCTCCAGCGCTTCCAGCGGCCGTTCGGCGGCGGACAGGATGATCTGGGTCAGGCGTACCGCCGCCGGCCAGCCCTCGGTCTGACGGACGATGCTGTCGACCGCCTCCGGCCCCAGCTGCGCGCAGAGTTCGGGGCCGAGCAGGCTGCGCACTTCGGCAGGCCGCAGGCTCAGCTCGGCGTAGCCGACTTCGCGCAAGCGGCCTTCGAGCTTGGCGCGGGCCAGATTCATCGGCAGCTGCTCGGTGCTCGACAGGATGAAATGCACCGACGACGGCGTGCGGAACACCAGACGATCGAGCAGGGTGCCGAGTGTCTCGTCGGCGCAGTAGCCGAGGTTGTCGATGAAGATCAGGGTTGGATCGGGCAGCCGGGCCACCGCTTCGAGCACGGCGTCGATGCGGCCTTCCATCGGCTCGTCGCCGCGGGTCAGGTGCTGCACCGGATCAAGCTCGGCCTGATGGGCGTCGAGGCTGTCTTCGAGCAGATGGACGACCCGCTCCAGCGTCGTGTCGCGATCATCGAGCGCGATCCAGCGGCTGTGCATGCCGTGCGCGGTGACGTGCTTGTACAGCGCCGTCGAGAACACGGTCTTGCCGTAGCCGGTGGGTGCTACGACGGTGACCACTTTCGGCAGCGGCAGGTCGTCGCGGGTCAGTTCCTCGACCAGCCGGGTTGGCACCAACGCGAACGCGAAGCTCGGTGGCTCCAGACGTCCTGCTTTTGCTCCTCTCGCCTTGCGGGCGGGCATCTTGAGGTCGTTGGCCACCGGACCTGCCCTTATCGGTATGGTCCGGAGATTGTAACGGTCGTGACCGCCAGGGGTAGGGCGGGAAAGCCGCATCTTCTCGCGGCGCATCCCGCCATTCGCGGACGGCGGGATGCGCGATGAAACCGCTTTCCCGCCCTGCGGCCCTCGCTTTGTTGGCCGGGGCACCTTCGGGCGTGGCCCGACCTACGCTTGCTCGCGCAAGCTGGAGAAATCCAGCGCGCCATGACCGGCTTCGCTATGCTGCTTGTACAGCTCGCGAGCCAGCGCGCCGAGGGCGATCGGCTGCTGTGCAGTCTCGGCGGCTTCGGCGGCGAGGCCGAGATCCTTCAGCATCAGATCACTGCCGAAACCGCCGGCGTAGCCACGCGAAGCGGGTGCGGTTTCCATGACGCCCGGCCAGGGGTTGTAGACCTCCAGGGTCCAGTTGCGCCCCGAGCTTTTCGCCATGATCTCGGACAGCACCTTGGCATCGACGCCGCTGGCCACGCCCAGATTGATCGCTTCGATGGTGCCGATCATCTGCACGCCGAGCAGCATGTTGTTGCAGATCTTGGCGACCTGGCCTGCGCCGCTGCCGCCAGCGTGGAAGATGTTCTTGCCCATCGCGCTCAGTGCCGGCCGCGCGCGTTCCAGCGCTTCTGCCGTGCCGCCGACGATGAAGGTCAGGGTGCCGGCCGTAGCGCCGCCGGTGCCGCCGGAGACCGGGGCGTCGATCATCGTGTAGCCGAGCGCCGTTGCCGCTGCGGCCACATCGCGTGCGGCATCGGCGGCGATGGTGCTGCAATCGATCAGCAGCGCACCCGGCTTCGCCGAGGCGAGCACACCGGCATCGCCGAGATACAGGCTGCGGACATGCTTGCTGGCCGGCAGCATGGTGATGACGATCTCGGCGCTGGCGACGGCATCGGCCGGGCTGCTGGCGACTTGCGCGCCGGCTTCGGCCAAGCGACGCAGCGGCTCGGCAGCGAGATCGAACACGCGCAGCGGGAAACCGGCTTTCAGCAGGTTCAAGGCCATCGGCGCGCCCATGTTGCCGAGGCCGATGAATGCGATTGGTTGCATGTTGGGTACTCCGGAAATTCGAAGAAAATGCTGAAGAAAAGGCGTGATAGCCCTCTCCCTCCGGGAGAGGGGAGACTGGCGCGCTACAGATCAGCCAGCGGGTGCACGCCTTCCGGCCAGACCGGCGCAAGGAAATGCCCATCGACATGAGCCTGCGTCACCGCTGCCCAGCGCGGTGCGTTGTCCTTGTCGACCAGCAGCGCTCGCACGCCTTCGGCGAAATCCGGCTGTGCGCAGCACTGCAGCGCGACGATCAGTTCGAGGCGGAACACCTCGGCCAGCGACAACGCGGCGCCACGCTGGAACAAGGCCCAGATCAGCGCAGCGGTGGTCGGCGAGCCGGCTTTCAGCGCAGCCGCCGCCTTGCGCAGCCAGTTGTCTTCACCGGCATAAGCGGTGATGGCGTCGACCACGGCGGCCAGCGAATCACCTGCACACAGGCTGGCGATCAAGGCTGCGTGTTCTTCCAGCTTCGAGGGCGGCAGCGCGTCGACAGCCTGGGCCGAAAAGCCTTCGAGCTGAGCACCGAGCAGGTTGCGATCCAGCGCGGCATCGCCGGTCCATTCAGCCGTTGGGAGTGCCGCGAAGATCGCCTCGCGATCGGCCGCGCGCACGAAGTGATCGGCGAGCTTGGCGCGCAGCAGATCGTGGCCGTTCAGCGAGGCACCGGTGAGCGCCACGAACAAGCCACTGCGGCCCGGCATCCGCGGCAGGAACCAGCTGCCGCCGACATCCGGGAACAGGCCGATGGTGATTTCCGGCATCGCCACCCGCGAGGTTTCGGTGACCACGCGATGGCTGGCACCGGCGAACAGGCCGAGACCGCCACCCATGACGATGCCGCTGCCCCAGACCAGGATCGGCTTCGGGTAGTGGTGGATGAAATGGTCGAGCCGGTATTCCTCGGCGAAGAACGGCAAGGTGTCTGGGTTCGGCAGGCTGGCCGGATGACGGCGCATCGCGTCATACAGGCTGCGCACGTCGCCGCCGGCACAGAAGGCTTTCTCGCCGGCGCCATGCAGCACCACGCAGGCGATGGCCGGATCGCTGGCCCAGGTGCGCAGTTGCGCATCGAGCAGGCGGATCATGGCCAAGCTCAGCGCGTTCAGCGATTTCTCGCTGTTCAAGCTTGCGTAGCCGATCTTCCTGCCGTTGGCCGCTGCGGCTTCGCGGAACAGCACGGCCGCTGCGGCTTCGCGGAACAGCACGGGCGCTGCCAATGAGCTTGATTGGGGCAGGTTTGCGGAATCAGCCATTGCACCACTCCGCCTTGCGCTTTTCGAGGAAGGCATTCACGCCTTCTTTCTGATCGAGCGTGTCGAACAGATCGACGAACGCTTCGCGCTCCACCGGCAGCACCTGCTTCAGCGGCACGCCGCGCGTGCTCTGGATCAGGGTCTTGCAGATCGCGACGCTGGTCGGGCTCTGCTTCGCGGTCGCTTCGGCTAGCTTCAGCGCGGCCTCCAGCGCGGTGCCGGTCGGCACGACTTGTTCGACGAGGCCGATGTCTTTCGCAGTCGCTGCGTCGATGCGCTCGCCGCAGAGAATCATCCGCTTCGCCCAGCCTTCACCGACCAGCGCCGCGAGGTTCTGCGTGCCGCCGGCGCAGGGCAGCAGGCCCACGGTCGCTTCCGGCAGCGCCAGCTGCGCCTGGGTTTCAGCGATGCGGATATCGCAGGCCAGTGCGCATTCCAGACCGCCGCCCATCGCGAAGCCGTTGATCGCGGCGATGCTGACGCCACGGAAGGCGCTGAGCGTTTCGAAGGCTTCGCCGAAGCGGCGCGCCATGTCGCGAGCGCGGGCCTTGTCGCCGTCGGCGAACAGCTTCAGATCGGCGCCGGCGGAGAAGAACTTGGCGCCTTCGCCAGTGATCACCAGCGCGTAGATGTCGCGGTCGGCGTTCAGATCGAGCACCAGCTGCTTCAGGGCTGCAAGGCTGTCGGCAGTCCAGGTGTGAGCCGGCGGATTGTTCAGCGTGACGATGGCGGTATGGCCACGCTTTTCGAGTTTCAGGTTGGTGTAGCTCGTGTTGCTGGGGCTGCTCATCGCAATATCTCCGGTGCGCCTTCGCGCAAGATGGCGCGGGCCACGATGACCCGCATGATGTCGTTGGTGCCTTCGAGAATCTGGTGCACGCGGCTGTCGCGCACGTGCCGTTCCAGCGGGTATTCGCGGCTGTAGCCGTAGCCGCCGTGCAACTGCAGCGCCTGGTTGGCGACTTCGAAACCGATGTCGGTGGCGTGGCGCTTGGCCATCGCGCAGTAGGTGCTGGCGTCCGGGCTGCCGCTGTCCAGCATCCAGGCCGCCAGCCGCACCATCTGCCGGGCCGACACCAGGTCGATCAGCATGTCCGCAAGCCGGAACTGCAAGCCTTGGAACTGGGAAAGCGTCTGCCCGAACTGCTTGCGGGTATTCAGATGAGCCTGGGCGCGATCGAGCGCCGACTGCGCGGTGCCGACCGAGCAGGTGGCGATGTTGATGCGGCCGCCGTCCAGCGCCTTCATCGCGATCTGGAAGCCTTCGCCTTCGACACCGAGGCGATTGCCTTCCGGCACTTCGACGTTGTCGAAGCTGATCGCCCGCGTCGGCTGGCTGTTCCAGCCCATCTTGTGTTCCTTCTTGCCGTAGCGGATGCCGGGTGCGTCGGCCGGCACGGCGAAGGTCGAGATGCCTTTGGCACCGCCGCTGCCGGTGCGGGCGAAGACCACCAGCAGATGGGTCGCGCCGGCGCCGGAGATGAACACCTTGCTGCCATTCAGCACGTACTTGTCGCCGCGCTTATCGGCCCGGGTTTTCAGTGACGCGGCATCCGAGCCGGCATCGGGCTCGGTCAGGCAGTAGCTGCCCAGCGCTTCGCCACGCGCGAGTCTTGGCACCCACTCGTCACGGATGCCGGGCTGCGCCCAGCGCGCGACCATCCAGCAGACCATGTTGTGGATGGTGATGTAGGCCGCGGTGCTGGTGCAGCCGGCAGCGAGTTCTTCGAGGATGATCGAAGCATCGAGCCGACTGAGGCCCAGGCCGCCGAGCGTTTCCGGCGTGTAGATGCCGCAGAAGCCCAGCTCGCCGGCCTTGGCGATGGTCTCCAGCGGGAACTCGCAGTCGGCATCCCAGCGCGCCGCATGCGGCGCCAGTTCGCCGCGCGCAAAGCTGCGCGCGGCGTCCTGATAGGCCAGCTGGTCCTCGCTGAGTGCGAAGTTCATGGTCGCGGCCGCCGGGCTCGGCGGCTTAGCGAAGGCTGATGGTGGTATTGACGCCGACATGGAGGGTCTCATCGTCGAACCAGCGCTGGGTCACGGTCTTGGTCTGCGTGTAGAACAAGATCACCTGCTTGCCGTACGGGCCAAGGTCACCGAGCTTCGAAGCGCGCGAGCCGGTGAACGAGAACAGCGGTACCGGCACCGGGATCGGCACGTTGATGCCGACTTGGCCGACATCGATGTCTTCCTGGAAGCGGCGTGCGGCGGCACCGGACTGGGTGAACAGCGCCGTGCCGTTACCGTTCGGATTGCTGTTGACCAGTTCGATGGCTTCGTCGAGCGACGCGGCTTCGAGGATCACCAGCACCGGCCCGAAGATTTCCTCGTCGTAGATCGACATGCCCGGCTTCACGCCGGAGAAGATCGTCGGGCCGACGAAGTTGCCCTGCTCGTAGCCCGGTACCAGCGGCTTGCGGCCGTCCAGTTCGAGCTTGGCGCCTTCGGCAATGCCGCGTTCGATCAGGCTGCTGATGCGCTCGACGGCGGCGCAGGAGATCACCGGGCCGACATCGGTGCCGGACTCGTGGCCGGCGTTCAGCTTCAGGGCTTTGGAGCGGGCGACGAGATCGGCGATCCAGTCCTTGGAATCACCGACGAAGACCACCGTCGATGCCGCCATGCAGCGCTGGCCGGCAGCACCGAAGGCAGCGCCGATCAGATTGTTGATGGTCTGCTCGCGGTTTGCGTCCGGAAGCACCACGGCGTGGTTCTTCGCACCCATCATGCATTGCGCGCGCTTGCCGGCCAGGGTAGCGCGGCGATAGACGTGGGTGCCGACCTTGGTCGAACCGACGAAGGAAACCGCCTTGATTTCCGGGTGATCGCAGATGCCGTTGACCACCGCTTCGCCGCCGTGGACGACGTTCAGCACGCCCTTCGGAATGCCGGCTTCCAGCGCCAGTTCGACCAGGCGCATGGTCACCAGCGGGTCCTGCTCTGACGGCTTCAGGATGAAGGTGTTGCCAGTGGCGATCGCCATCGGGAACATCCACAGCGGGATCATCGCCGGGAAGTTGAACGGCGTGATGCCGGCGCAGACGCCGAGCGGCTGGTTCAGCGTGAAGGTGTCGACGCCGGTGGCGACGTTGTTGGCCAGCTCGCCCATCTGCAGCATGCCGATGTTGGCCGCGTGCTCGACCACTTCGAGACCGCGGAAGATGTCGCCCTCCGCATCCGGCAGAGTCTTGCCCTGTTCGGCGGTGAGCAGCGCAGCCAGCTCCTTCATGTTCTCGCGGATCAACTGCTGGTACTTGAGGAAGATGCGGGCACGGACGCCGATCGGCGTCTTGCGCCAAGTCTTGAAGGCTCGTCTGCCTGACTCGACGGCGGCATCGAGTTCCTGCGGCGTGGCGAACGGCACCCGGGCCAGCACGGCCTGCGTGGCCGGATTGATGACATCGCGCCACTGCGTGGTGCGCGATTCGACGAATTCGCCACCGATCAGCAGCTTCACGGTGGGAATTGCCAGCAAGGTGGAGCGGTCAGCAACGGTCATCAGGAAGCCTCGGGTGGATCGCCCATTCGCTGGGCTGGGGCGCGCCCTGTTCAAGCGCGGCGATGTTTTGCATTATTCGCATCCAGCAGCCAATAAACAGCACTGAAAAGGCGAATTGATGTGAAGAAAGCCCGCTCCGTTTGCAAAGATTGCGAAGAATCCTGAGATGGCCAAGGCCTACATGGGCGTGCGGCTGCAGCGTCTGCGCGAGGAGCGCGGCATCAGCCAGGTGGCGCTGGCCAAGGCGCTGGATATCTCGCCGAGCTATCTGAACCAGATCGAGCACAACCAGCGGCCGCTGACGGTGCCGATCCTGCTGCGCATCAACGCCCAGTTCGGCGTCGACGTGCAGTTGTTCTCGGACGACAAGGAAGCCGGCCTGATCGCCGACGTGCGCGACGTGCTTGCCGAAGTCGGCGGTGGTGCCGGCACCGAAACGATCTCGATGGCCGAGCTGCGCTCGCTGGCCTCGAACATGCCGGCGGTGGCGCGCGCGGTGGTCGAACTGCATCGCCGCAACCGCAGCCTGACCGAGCGCGCCGACAGCTTCGCCGCGCGCCTCGGCGACGGTCACAAGCTGGCCTCGTTCGCGTTGCCCGGAACTCACGACGAGGTGCGCGACTACTTCAACCAACGACTCAACCACATCGCCGAACTCGACGAAGCGGCGGAAGCGATCTTCGCCGACAGCGCCCTGACCATCGGCGATGCCGCCACCCGGCTCGCGCAGCGCCTGAACACGCGGCATGGCGTGCGGCTGCAGATTGCGGCCAGCAACGACCGCATTGATGACAGCGCGCTGGCCAAGCGAGCCTACGATCCGGAAACCCGAACCCTGCGCCTGCCGGATCACCTGCGCCCCGGCCAGCAGGCGTTCCAGATGGCCGTGCAGCTGGCGCAGCTGGAAATCGGCGAGCTGCTCGACTCGCTGATCACCCATGCCAAGTTCACCAGCGATGAATCGCGGCGCCTGGCACGGATTGGTCTGGCCAACTACTTCGCCGGCGCGCTGGTGATGCCGTACGCGGCTTTCCTGCAATCGGCCGAGGAACTGGCTTACGACATCGAGCGGCTATCAAACCGTTTTGGTGTCGGCTTCGAAGCGGTCTGCCATCGCCTGTCGACCCTGCAGCGGCCGGGCATGCCGGGGCTACCGTTCTTCTTCGTCAGAGTCGATCGTGCCGGCAATGTCTCGAAGCGGCATTCGGCGGCGGACTTCCACTTCTCGCGGATCGGCGGCACTTGCCCGCTGTGGATCGTCTACGAAGCATTCAGCCAGCCCGAACGAGTGCTGACCCAGACCGCCGTGATGCCCGATGGCCGCAGCTATCTGTGGCTCGCCCGTCAGGTGGTCAGCGGCCCGGTCGGCTACGGCCGGCCGCAGAAAACCTTCGCGATCGGCCTCGGCTGCGATCTGCGCCATGCGCATCGGCTGATCTACTCACGCGGCCTGGATCTGTCTGACCCCGCGGCCGCAACGCCGATCGGCACCGGCTGCAAGGTCTGCGAACGGCAGCGTTGCCCGCAGCGAGCGGCGCCGTCATTGCTGGAGCATTGATCAGCCGGTGTACTCGCGCCCGAAGATGTGCCGCGCAATGACCCAGCTCTGGATCTCGTTGGCGCCTTCGTAGATCTCGCCGATCTTGGCGTCGCGGTAGATCGATTCCAGCGGGAAGTTCTTGCCCGGGCCGGACAAGGTCTTGACGAAGCCGTAGGCGCCGCAGACCTGGATCGCGTCGCGCGCCATGTCGCAGGCGAGGCGCGAGCCGACAACCTTGGCCATCGCCGCTTCGATGTCGGCACCGCCTTCCTTGTCGAAGCGGATGGCGGCTTTCTGGTACAGGCTGCGAGCCATTTCCAACTGGGTGGCGTACTCGGCGAACTTGTACTGCCAGTGCTGCATGCGGGCCAGTTCCTGGCCGAACACCTTGCGCTGGGTCATGTAGTGGCTGGAGAAATCGAAGGCCGACTGCGCCATCGCCACTCCGACCGCGCCGATGCCCATGCGGCCAAGCACCAGCGCGCTGATTGCGGTGCGCAGGCCGCTGCCTTCCTTCGGGCCGACGACATGGTCATCGGCGACGAACACGTCCTTGAACGTGATGTCGGCTGTCAGCTGCACGTGGTTGCCCATCTTCAGATCCGGTGCGGAGACCGTGACGCCCGGCTGGTGCATGTCGGCCGCCAGCATGGTCAGGGTTTCGCCGGTCTTGCACAGCACCAGGATCAGATCGCCGACCGGCGAGTTGGTGATCCAGCGCTTGATGCCGTTGACGAGGTAGCCGCCGTCGACTTTCGTCGCGGTGGTTTCCATCGACTTCACCGACAGATCGGTGCTGGCATTCGGCTCGCTGGTCGCGAAGCAGCCGACGAACTCGCCCTTGATCAGCTTCGGCAGGTAGTGATTGCGGATGTGCGCCGGCGCGCGTTCCAGGGTCTTGCCGACCAGAATCGCCTGGCCGTCGTACAGCGCCGAGGCCAGCGACGGCGAGTAGTAGGCCAGCTCTTCCAGCACGGTCAGGGTCGCCAGCGTCGGGTACTCGAGACCACGGCCGCCGACGTCTGCCGCGTAGGGAATTTCGTAGATGCCGGCTTTCGCCATCGCCTCGAATTCGGCGCGGGCGAAGTTCTCCTTCGCTTCCGGCGTGGTGTTCAGGCGATGGGCGACCGGCGCCAGCACTTCGTCGCAGAACGCGCGCACTTCCTTGCGAATCGCCTTGGTTTCCTCGGGCAGGAAGATGTCGCTGTACAGGGACTCGGCTTTGCGCGGCGGCTGGCTCATGGGGTGTCTCGTTGGGGATGGCGAATCCTAGAGGCTGACGGGCAAACCGCGCCTAACTTATGGCGGGTTTGATTCGGCGACAGCATCGGCGACCATGCGGCACCCTTCCGGCCGCCCCGATTGCGCGCCCGGACCAGACAATAACGAGGAGTGCACATGCAATTCACACAGGGCCTGCGCCGGGCCGTGCAGCAGCAGCCGGATGCCATCGCCACCGTCTGCAAGGACCGCCGCCACAGCTTCCGCGAACTGCGCGACCGAGTCGCCAAACTGGCCGGTGGCCTCCGCAGCCTCGGCATCGAGCGCGGCACGCGGGTCTGCATCCTGTCACTGAATTCCGATCGCTATCTCGAAAGCTACCTGGCGCTGGCCTGGCTCGGTGCAGTGGTCAACCCGGCGAACTTCCGCTGGAGCGCGCCGGAAGTGATCTATTCGATGAACGATTCCGACAGCATCGCGCTGATCGTCGACGACCAGTTCGCGCCGATGATCGACGCGATCCGCGCCGGTACACCCAGCCTGCGCGAAGTCATCTTTGCCGGTGAAGGCGCAGCACCGGCCGGCTGCATCGGTTTCGAAGCGCTGCTCGCCGGAAGCGAGCCGGTGGCCGACGTCGATGCCGGCGGCAACGACCTGTTCGGCGTCTTCTACACCGGAGGCACCACCGGCAAACCGAAGGGCGTGATGCTGTCGCATCTCAACGTCTGCAGCTCGGCGCTGAACCTGCTCGCCGAAGGTGCGCTGCCGGAAGGCGCGATCGGCCTGCACGCCGCGCCGATGTTCCACCTCGCCGACATGATGCTGATCACCTGCCTGCTGCTCCGCGGCGGCCGCCACGTGATGCTGCCGGTGTTCCGCCCGGATCTGGTGCTCGATGTGCTGGAGGCCGAGAAGATCAGCGACCTGCTGCTGGTGCCGGCGATGCTGCAGGCGGTCGTCGATTTCCCCGGTACCAAGGGCCGCGATCTCGGCAACGTCAAGCGGATCATGTACGGCGCCTCGCCGGCCTCCGAAGCGCTGCTCGACCGCACCCAGGCGGCGCTCCCCGGCGCCAGCCTGATGCAGGTCTACGGCATGACCGAAATGAGCGCGGTGATGACCGCGCTGCCGTCATCCGAACACGCCATCGAAACCCGCACCGGCAACCGCCTGCGCTCCGGCGGCCGCGCCAGCTATCACGTGCAGGTGCGTATCGTCGATGAGCAGGACAATGAGCTTCCGAGAGGCCAAGTCGGCGAGATCATCGCCCGCGGCCCGAACGTGATGATCGGCTACCTCAACAAGCCGGAAGCCACTGCCGAAGCGCTGAAGAACGGCTGGATGCATACCGGCGACATGGGCTACATGGACGAAGCCGGCTACGTGTTCATCGTCGATCGCCTGAAGGACATGATCATCTCCGGCGGCGAGAACATCTATTCCGTCGAAGTGGAGAATGCCGTCTCGAAGCATCCGGCCGTCGCCGCCGTTGCGGTGATCGGCATTCCCTGCACCGAGATGGGCGAGAAGGTGCACGCCACTGTCGTGCTGAAGCCGGGCGCGTCGCTGACGCAGGAAGCGTTGTATGCGCACTGCAAGACGCTGATCGCCGGCTACAAGTGCCCGCGTAGTCTGGAAGTGCGTGAGGCGCTGCCGGTTTCGGGGGCGGGGAAGGTGTTGAAGACAGAGCTGCGTAAGCCGTTTTGGGATGGGCAGAGCCGCGGCGTTGGTTGAGCCCGAGATCTCTGGCTTAGTCAGGACTGCGCCCTGTTCGTCCGTATGACGCGGCGTCACACTCCGTCCAAATGGAAACCTCCGGTCCAGACCTCTTCGCAGGCTTTGCAAGCCTGCCCCTTCAAGATCAAGCCTACGACCTCGGTCACGGCGTTAAGCTCAGACAAGTATCCGCTCATCTGTTTGCCAACTTCATGATGGCCTTCGCGCCGGCCGAATCAGGGAAGCCTCACCTAGGGCCGTGGACCGCCACGCGTGGTGGAATTGCTCACGACATCACGGCAGAGCTCTTCATACCAGCCGTGCCTACAGCCTCTCTCGGAAGTACGGACTCTATAGCTCGTGCTATTGCGTTCACTCTGCGATTGGGTGTTGATCCTGCCGCCTCACTGAGCATCTTCTCCAATCGGCCCTTTGAGGCAAGTGCCCAGACCAGCAACACTGATGCATGGCTTTACCCAATTGAAGCGGAAGAGCGCAGATTCCAACTTGCTACGAGTGGCGAGCCTTTCAACAAAGCTGCAGCGCTTTGGGTCGCCGAAAAATGGCCAGTTGCGCTCAAGTTCATTTCACAGAGTTCAGAGTTTTCTCTTGCGGTCGACGCATTGAACATCGGTCAATACGTGCACCGATCCGCGCTCACGATCATGGCACTTTGGGCCGCATTAGAGGCACTCTTTTCGCCATCCACCGCAGAGCTTCGTTTCCGTGTGTCCGCCCTTATAGCAGCGTATCTTGAGGCGCCTGGTATGAGACGCCATGCTCGCGCCAAGGAAGTGGCAAAGCTTTATGACCGCCGCTCTTCTGCGGCACACGGAGGTTCCAAGCACGACAACGCAGACGTGCTTGCCAGCTTCAATCTTGTTCGCGAAGTCTTAACCAAAATGCTCGAGGAAAAGCATGTTCCAACTAAGGAAGAGTTGGAACGGCGGCTTTATGCGATGGACGTACAGCCCGAGCCTGACTAGATGGGGAAAGCGGCTTCATCACGCATCCCGACGGATTTCATTTTTTGCTTGTTGTGACCTTGATCCGCCCTAGTTTTCGTTGGCTGATTTCGGCGCACTGTTCCGCGCTGTCGCGCGGGTCACTTTCCTTGGCGCCCAAGGAAAGTAACCAAAGGAAGGGCGCCCCCGGCGCTGCGTCGGATCGCGAGAAACAGAAGCGCGATCCGATGCCCTGTGCTTCTCGGCCATGACGGGGCTTTTCGACGCGCCATCCGTGGCGCGGCGAAAAGGCTTCGGCATCCTGCCTCGCCTCCTTCGGAGCCTGTCCGCCATGGCCTGCGATGCTCGGCGCGCTTAAGGGGGTCCAACGGCAACGGCAACAGCAGAATCAAAAGCGAAGCCGCCTTGGCTTTTGACGTTGCCGTGCTTTGCTTCTGACGTTCATCCCCCCTGCATGCCGCCGAGCATCGCAGTGCTCGGAGAGGGACGACCGGCATGGATGCCGGTCGAGCGCTGCCAGGCCATGGATGGCCTGTCGGCGCGGTGCCCCGGAGAGCGCGAGAAGCACAGGGCACCGACTCGCGCCTCTTCTTCTCACGAGTCGGCGGCATGCCGCGGGGCGCATTCCTTTGGTTACTTTCCTTGGGCGTTCAAGGAAAGTGACCCGCGCGACAGCGCGGAATAGTGCTCTGAAATCAGCAAACAACAGCGAAGGCAGATCAAGCCGAGAACAAGCCAGCATTAGCTCGTAATCTCTCCGAATAAACAGCCGGACAGCCACAGGTGCTCGCGATGATGAAGAAATCGATTCCCGCCGCTAGCCCCGATGCCTACGTTGCCGCACTCTCCGGCTGGCAGCGCCACACGGTCGAGCAGCTGCGCGCCATCGTCGTCGCCAATGCCAGCCTCGATGAAGTGATCAAGTGGGGGCATCTGGTTTATCTGTCCAATGGCCCGGTGCTACTGATCCGTGCCGAAGAGCACCGCGTGCTGTTCGGCTTCTGGCGCGGACAGCGATTACGTGAGATCGATCCGCGTCTGAAGCCCGGCGGCATGTACGAGATGGCCACCATCGTGTTGCTTCAGAACGAGGACGTCAGCAGCCACACGGCGAGCCGTCTCGTCGAAGCGGCTGTCCGGCTCAATCAGACTTTGGGCGACCCGACGGCTATCTAGCCCGAGCCCGCGCAGCCCGGATGCCGCGATGCGCCTCACGCTGCCGAAGGCCGCCACTGATAGTCCAGTGACTCCTGCGCAAAGCGCACGAACCAGTCGATGGCATCCGGATTCATCATCGCGTCGCGGCTGGCGACCTTCTCCGGGGTCTGGCCCATCAGCAGCTTGCGCACCGGCACTTCCATCTTCTTGCCGGTCAAGGTGTAGGGGATGGCCTCCACTTCGTAGATACGGTCTGGAACATGGCGGGGGCTGCAGTCCTTGCGCAGGCGATCCTTGATCGTGGCGATCAGGGCGTCGTCGAGCAGGCAGCCCGGCTTCAGGCACACGAACAGCGGCATGAACCAGTGGCCACCGGGCAGGGCGCAGCAGACGATCAGGCTGTCGTCGATGGCGTCGATCAGTTCCACGGCGCGGTAGACCTCGGCGGTGCCGATGCGGACGCCGTTGCGGTTCAAGGTGGAGTCCGAGCGGCCGTGGATGTATGAGCCGCCCTGCGCGTTGATGCGGATGAAATCGCCGTGCCGCCAGACGCCAGGGAAGGCCTGGAAATAGGCCTCGTGGTAGCGTCGACCGTCGGGGTCGTTCCAGAAGCGCAGCGGCATCGAGGGGAACGGTTTGACGCAGACCAGTTCGCCCACGGAGCCAATCGCTTCGCTGCCATCGTCGCGCCAGGCGCGCACATCCATGCCGAGCATGCGGGTCTGGATTTCGCCGGCACGCACCGGCAGGGTCGGGCTGGCGCCGACGAAACCGCTGACGATCTCGGTGCCACCGGATTGCGAGCTGACCCAGACATCGGGTTTCACCGCGCGATAGAACCAGGCGAAGGTTTCCGGCGTTGACGGCGCGCCGGAGAGAGTGATCGCCAGCAGGGCCGACAGGTCATGCGTCCGGCCCGGCGTCAGGTCGGCCTTTTCCATCATCTGCACGAAGGTTGGGCTGGCGCCGAAGTGCGTTGCCCGAGTTTCGGCAGCGATCTGCCAGAGCAGGTCCGGCGCCGGGTGGAACGGGCTACCGTCGTAGAGCACGGCGCTGGCACCGGTCAGCAGCGAGGCGATGACCAGATTCCACATCATCCAGCCGGTGGTCGAGTGGAAGAACATCGTCGAGCCGGGTTTGAGATCGAGATGAAAGCTCATCAGCTTCAGATGCTCGACCAGCACGCCGACATGGCTGTGGACGATCGCTTTCGGCAGGCCGGTAGTGCCCGAGGAGAACAGCACCCACAGCGGGTGATCGTGCGCCACGCGCTCGTAGCGGAACGTCTGGCGCGGCACGTCCGGGTGCGCCATCAGATCGTTCCAGTCCAGCGCACCATCGACGGGCGGGCTGGCCTTGTCCGGGTACAGATAGGGCAGCCAGATGACCGTGCGCAGGCTGGGCAGGGCGGCGGCGATCTCGCGGGCTTCGCGGCTGCGGTCGTAGACCTTGCCGGCGAAGCGATAGCCATCGGCGACGAACAGCAGTTTGGGCTCGATCTGCCCGTAGCGATCGATCACCGTGCGGGCGCCGAACTCCGGCGATGCCGAGGACCAGACGGCACCGATCGCGACGGTGGCCATCATCGCGATCGCCGTTTCCGGCACGTTCGGCAGATAGGAAGCCACGCGATCGCCCGGGCGGACGCCTAGGGCGCGTAGCTGAGTTGCCAGGATGCGCACCTGGCGGCCGGTTTCGGCCCAGGTGCAGCTTCCGGGCTCGCGGCTTTCGCTGTGGTGGTGGAAGGCGATGGCAGCGGCTGGCTGCACGGCTTCATGGCGCAGCAGGTGCTCGGCGTAGTTGACTCTCGAGCCTTCGAACCACTTGGCTCCCGGCATCGTCAGGCGATCGACCACACGCTGGTAGGGCGTATCGGACTGGACATCGAAGTAGTCCCAGATCGCCGCCCAGAAGGCCGCCGTTTCCTGGGTGGACCAACGCCATAGCGCATCGTGATCGGCGAGGTCGAGCTGGCGCTGATCGCGTAGCCAATGCAGGAACTGGACGACGTTCGAGCTGGCGATCAGCTCTGCGCCTGGCGTCCACAGGGGCGTGCCTTCGCTGATCAAGGGGGCATCGAGGGCGGGCATGGCGTTGTGGCTCAGTAGCCCGAAGACAGGAAAGCGTGCATGGGCGAGCTCCAGTATGGCTGCATACCAATCTAGGTTCGTGATGCAAGGCAACCGCTACCCGCAGGGGTAGTCATCGCGCTTGCCGGGATGATCGGGTGCAAGCCCTCGGCTGCGCCAGAGCATAAAAAAAGCCGGCCTGCCGCAGATGCGGGAGGCCGGCCGATTTCCAGCGGGATTCAGACTTTCTGACAGACTCTTTTACCGACCCTGAAACCTTGAGACAGTCACTGCTTGCCGCATCAGAACTGGTAGCCGACGCGGAAGGTGATTTCGTCCGCGAAGGCGGCCGTCGACAGCGCGTTGTTGTTCGGATTGCCGCCGGTGATCGAGCCGTTGATATATGAGTAGAAGACATCGGCGGTGATCGAGCCATTCGGCTTCCAGCGGATACCCGGCTGCAGCAGCAGGCCGCCGCGGACGTCGTAGAGGCCGGCGAAGTCGATACGCCAGATCGCCTGCGGGAACGGCTGCTGGAAGGCAAACACCACGTAGTCCGAACCACCGTTGACGCCGGTGGCTGCCTGGTCTACCGAACCGCCATAACCCTTCAGCGAACGACCGAACAAATCGTCCTTGGTACGGTGCATGTACTGCAGCACCATGTAGGTCGCCGGAAAGCTGGTCGAGAAGCGCTGGTACTTCTCCATGACCAACGCACTCACCAGGTTGCCTTCCTTGATGTAGTCGCGGCTCAGGGTCGGATTGGTGAAGCGGCGATCCGGTGTGTAGGTGGTTTCGAGGTTGATGATCAGCTGATCGAGCAGCGAACCCGGTTCACCTTCGACCACGTAGCTGACACCGCCGCCGATGTTGTACTCGCGGAAGTACTCGCGCGCGATGTGGCCACGCAAGCCGTCGCCGGCGGCGATGAAAAAGGTATCCAACTCGCGGCCGGCGGCCGTGTAGTTGTCGACCGGCGAAGCCAGCAGGCTGTTGGTTGACGGTCCGAACTCGTTGATTGCGGCGTTGAGACCGCCAACGCCATCAAGGCGTGCCGAAGCCGCATAGGTGAACCATTCCTTCGCCGAGTAGACACCGCCTGGAGATGCCTCGAACGGTGTCTGCGCGAGGATTTCGCCGGAAGTGCCGACTTGGCCGGTGAGCGGATTCGGCGTGAGGCCGTTGTTCAGGGCGTTGACCGCGAGGCCGAGCGGATTGTTGTTCGGCAGGTTCTTGTTGACGCCGGAGGCCGTCCAGCGGAACACGCCGTCCGGGTTCAGGCGGCTGACGAAGATCGCTTGCGCGCCCCACTGGCCGAAGTTGCCCTTCAAGCGGATACCGTAGCTGAGCTTGGTGTCGTAGTCGGCGTACTGGTCATGCACCGTGAACTGCGACGGGATGACGTTGTACTGGGTGTTCGGATTGCCGTAGATCGTCGGCTGGAACTTCTGCACGAAAGCGTCGGCGAGGATTTCGTCGGTGAACTGGTAGTTCACGCGTACGCCGAGCGAAGGCACGCGCTTGTCGGAGAACTCTTCCTGGGCGTTGTCCAGAATCGAGTGACGGCGGAAGTCGATGCCGTCGACGACATCGAGCACCCGGAAGAAGATCGCCTGACCCCAGGCAATCTGCTGGTTGCCGACTCGAACGTTGAGCGGGCCTTCCTGGTAGTCGAGGAACAGGGCAGGGAAGTAGACGAGGTAGTTCGGGCCGGCGGCTTCCAGCGGGTTGGGCCGCTTCATGCCGTCGACGCTGAACTGGAAGTAGTTCGGCGCGCCGCCATAGAGGCCCGGATCGCCGCCCTGGATGCTGCCGGTGGCGGCATTGGCAACGCTGACTGGATCGAAGCTGCTGTAGTTGCCGGGATCGACGATGCTGCGCAGACGGGCCACCAGTTTCAGGCTCGGCGTGAACTTCATCGCGCCTTCGAGTTCGATGCGCAGCAGATTCAGGTTGAAGAAGTTGTTCGCCCGATTGACCGGACGAGTCACGGTGTCATTGAGCAAAGGGTTCGGAACCGAGAACGCTGGCAGCAGGCCGCCCAGCGCATCGACCGGCTGCGGCACACCCGGCATTCTCGCGGTAGGCACGCCATTGAAGGTGTTGCCACGCTGATTGTTGGGGTTCTCCGAACCCAGGCTGATCGCCAGTTCGGGGCGGATGAAGCCGCCCCAGCTGACGTCGAAATCGGCAAACATGCCGCTGCCATTGCTGGCACTGCCATCAACGTTGGTACTGCCGCCGCCGTCACCACCGCTGTCCTGCGCGAACACCACGCCACTCGCAAGCGCCATGGCTGCCGCGACAATGATCTTGATCCCTGGAATCTTGCTGCTGTTGCTCATTGTTTACCCCTCCGTATGCAGACCCGTTTTTTTTAGTAATGCGATTGCCGCCGATCTGTGGTCGACCGGTCAGTTCTCGATTCGCAGAATGCGTCCCGCCTGACCAACGGCCAGTGCTGCCGTGCTGCCTTCCGGCTGACCAATGCCCTGATACCACAGGGTGTTGACGCCACCCCCGGTGACCCCGGTCCAGGTGCTGCCGTTATCGCTGCTGTAGCGCATTTCACGCATGCCGGTGACCACCACCTTGCCATCGTTGCTGGAATGAACGCCGAGCAGGATGGCGCCGGTACCGGCATCCACCTTGGTCCAGCTGTCCCCGTTATTGGCGCTGCGCAGCACGGTGCCGTTCTGGCCGACCGCATAGCCGATGCCGTTGCTGCCCATGAACAACGCGAACAGCGAAGCATCGTCCTTGTTCAACGACTTCCATTCGCCGCTGCCCGCGGCGCGCCGCATGATCAGCGAGAACTCGCCGGCGACGGTGATCGTGCCGTTCTCGTCGATCGCCGCGGCATACATGTGCGGCTCGGTGCCGGCTTCGGCGTATTGCTCCCAGACCGGCTTGATGGCCGCCCAGGTGGCGCCGCCATCGCTGGACGACAGCACGGTGCCGAAAGCGCCGACGGCAACTGCCGCGCCCTTCGAATTGATGGCGACCGAAAGCAGTCTTTCGGTACTGCCGGATTCAACCTTCTTCCACTCGCCGCCGCTGCGCGTCAGGATCAGGCCCTGCTGGCCGACAGCGATCGCGTGTTCACCTTTCAAGGCAACGCCGAGCAAAGCAAGCTTCGTCGGAACGTTCTTCGCCGGTGCCCATTTCTGGCCGCCGTCGGTGGTTTCGAGGAGAGTACCGGGAGCACCGGCGGCAAGGCCGTTGCTGCCGTCGAAAGAGACGGCGAACAAGGCGTCGTGGACAGTGCCTGTGACCACGGCTGTCGCCGTGGCGGCCTGCGGCGCGCCAGACGCGCAGAGACCCAAGCCCAATGCTGCGCCGACGACGGCCGATTTCAGTGTGTGCTTCATGCGGTACCAACTCTCCGGAATATTCGAATGGCGGCTTCCGTAGGAGCGGAAGCCGCCATACTGCGAAACGCTTCGAACCGGGATCAGCCGGTGCCGAGGCGAGAAATTGCCTGAGTGGTCAGATACTTCGAGTAGACGTCTTCGCCCTGCTCGGAGAACTTCGACTTGTAGCCGCCGGTCACTTCCCTCACCTGCGAGAAGCGGCTCATGCGGTTGGCCTGCAGATCATGGCTGTGGACGTACACCCATGACCAGTCCGGGAAGCCATCGGCATCCTTGATGGTCATCTTGTCGTTCGAGTACTGCGCAAAGGCAGGCTCGAAGGACTTCCAGATCTCGCCGCGGCGGTCATAGGTGATGTAGGCGACGAACATGCCGTTGCGGGCGTCGATCCAGATGCGCTTCTTGCCCACCGGCGAACGCGGATAACCGGTCGGTTCGGCTTCGAGCACGATGCACTCGGGAATCAGCTCGAACCAGGTGTCGAAGAACGTGGTGCCCTTCGGACCGCCGTGCACGGTGCGCTCGTAGTTCGGGTGATAGCCGCCGCGGAAGTTGATGCCGCTGATGCAGCCCATCATCGGCTGGCGGCCGACGATCTTGTAGTTGCCCCAGGTCAGCATCGGATCGCCGGCTGCCCAGGCATCGGACAGGAACAGCGTGATACCCGGCACCAGCGGCTCGAAGCGCTGGTTGGCCGGGAACTGGCGCACGCGCCGGAACGCCGGCAGGTAGCCGTAGAGATCCGGGAACTTGCGCTGATCGTAATACCAGGTGTTCAGGAACGATGAGCCGGCGGTTTCCGACGGCGAAGTAAAGAACACCGACTGATAGCGCAGCAGGTCCTTCTTGCCGTTGTAGACGGTGCCGTCTGCACGCGCCGTGGTGTTCATTTCGCACCAGACGAAATCGTACTTGTAGGCTTCGCTGCCATCCGGCGCGATATCCCAGTCACGAATCGCGTACTGCGAATACGAATGACGGCCCCAAGCCAGGGTCAGGTTGGAAATCGCTTCCAGTCCATTCTTCGGTTCCGGAAATGGATTGCCACCATTCCACGGCCCGCCATCCTTGCCGACGATGTTGCCGGTGTCATCGAACTTGGCCGTGCCCTGATTCTTGAGCGTGGCTTTCAGATACTGGTTCGGGAACAACTTGGAGGCGTCCTTGGTGGACTCTACAACGTTGATCTTGCGACCCTGATTCTTGATCTGGATGTAGGTGATCGGATCGAACAGATCCTTGACTGCGTCGACATTGGCAGCACTGATGACGTCGCCGGGCTTGATCTTGCCCTTGGTGAACATCGAGATCGACAGCAGTTCGTCCGGATAGGCCTTGCTGGTGTCTGCGGCGTTTCCGATCATCGGCCACAGCGGTGCGAGAACACCGGCGGTGCCGACACCCTTGGCGGCCTTCTCCATGAGCATACGGCGCCCATAATTGAAGTCGTATTTCTTGATTCTCATGTTTTCCACTCCTCGCTGACGATGCACATTAAGAACGGTGCGGCGATGCGCCGTTGACTTGAAGGTTAAGCACCGATCAGAGAACCGGTCTTCCCCATTCCACAAAGTACTACGGCCTGCACCCACAAATGGACTCACTCACCGACGGACGGTATCGGTAGCTTTGCTGCGAATCAACTGGCACTGGGTGCAAGCTTCGAATGGGTGGCCGGCGTTTCATCGGCAGCGCCGGTGAAAGCGGACAGATCCACACCTTCGCCAACCAGCAGGTCCTTTCTGGCCACGAATTTTGGTTTGACGATCCAGACCAGCAGCGGCAGCAGCACCAGCGCCAGAATCATGTTGAACAGCATGGTCAGGGTCAGCAGCAGACCCATGTCGGCCATGAAGCGCAGGCTCGACATGAAGATCCACGGCAGGATGCCGACGAACATGATCGATGCGGTGAACAGGATCGCCTTCCCGGTCGTCACCAGAGACACGGTAATGGCGCGTCCCCAGTCATGATCCTGGGCGTGGTACTCCTCGCAGATGCGGCTGAGCAGATAGATGCCGTAGTCGATGCCCACACCGACGCCGATCGCAGCCACCATCAGCGAATTGATGTCGAGGCCGATGCCGATCACGTGCATCGCGGCGTTCAGCGAGAAGTTCGCCATGTTCACCGGAATCAGCAGGATGATGCCGGCCACCAAGGAGCGGTAGGCGAGGCTGCAGCCGGCCAGGATCACCAGGTTCAGCAGCGCGATGATCAGGTAGTGATAGCGCTCGACGACGTGGTTCATCGCGTACTGCAGGGCAATGGTGCCCGAGCCGAGACGAATGGTGAATTCCTTGTGGTCGACGCCGACGATGTCGATGGCCTTCTTGGCTTCACGCAGAGCCGAATCCACGGTTTCCTGCTTGTTGTCCTTGAACCACAACGACACGGTGCCGTTCTGCTGCTCGAAATCGATGACGTGCAAAAAGGCTTTCGGGCTGGAGCCGACCATTACCGCGCCGGCTGCTGCGCCGACATGGAAATCAGTCGGGTCCAGCGGCCCCCAGCGAGGATCGCCACCGCCAAACAGACGATTGGCTTCCCCCAGATAGTCACCGAAGGCCAGCGTGGCACGTGGTGCGTCCGGACCGTTCTCGATCAGGTGCTGGATTTCCGCCATCGTCTCGATGGTTTCGGCCCGCTGCATCAAGCGATTGGGCGACTTCTGGTCCTTGGCCTCGAAGATGATTTCCAGGGTGTTGACGCCGGCAAAGTTGCGATTGATCTGGCGGACCGCTTCGTTGAACTCGGAATCGTTCCACAGCAGATTCGAGCCTTCCACTGGATTGCCGATGCGGATATGCAGCGCATTCTGAACGGCGAAGACGCCGATGCCGACCATGACGCCGGCCGTCCACGGCGCGGCCCGACCATAGGTGAGCGTGGCGATGCGGCGCAGCAGGTGTTGCAGGAAAGTCGTGTGACCCTTGCCGACCAGTTCGTCGACGTTGTTCGGCGGCGGTAGCCAGGACAGCAGCAGCGAAATCAGGAACACGCCGGTGGGGATCAGCCAGACGCACCAGAAGCCGCAGAACAGCGCGAAGCGTTCCATCGCCGGAATCGGCGCGATGGCGATCAGGAAGATGCCGACGATATCGGTGAAGATGCCGAGGATCGATGGCGCCATCATCACGCCCATGGTGATCTCGGCTGCCTGCTTGCGATCCTTCAGGTGCGCGTAAATCTCGTAGTAGCGCTCGGTGAACTGAACGCAGTGGGAGAATGAACGCGCCACCAGCAACAGCGGCACCACCATCAGCAGCGGCTCGATCGGCGACTTGATCCAGCCGGTCAGGCCGAAGCCCCATATCGCAGCGACGATGCTGGTGACGATCGGCGTGACGATGCCGACGACGTTACGCATGTACAAGGCCAGCGCGACCACCAGGGCGGTGAGGGTGATCGCGAAGATCTTGAACATCTCCTGCTTGTAGGTGAACACCCAACCCGTCAGTGCCGGCTGGCCGGCGAGATAGACGTTGTGGTGTTCGTCGCGAGCCGCCACGACCAGACCCTGCACGTACTTGAAAGCTTCGGCGTAGTCGAGGCGCGATTCGATGAACGTCGCGTTGATCAGGGTCGCCGATTGATCGGCCGAGATCAGGAAGGTACGCGCATTAGGAGACTTCTCGACCCGCGTCTTGAAGTCGGCGATTTCCTCCGGCGAGGTCGGCACCGAGTCACCCATGAGCGGACGCATGTCGATGCCAAACGGCGTGGCTTCGGCGTAGCGGGCCTTCTCCGTGGAGATCGACAGGATCTGGTCATGGTCGACGCCGGGCGCAAGATCGATGTCACGGGTGAGGTTCCAGACTTTCGACAAGGTTTCGGCGTTGTAGATGTCGCCGTCCTTGCGCTGAAGCATCAAGGTGAAGGTCAGCGGGTTGCCGAAGTTCGGATGGTCCTTGAACACCTGCACATAGGGTTCGTCGCGGGGCAGGAGATCGGAGAAGATGGTGTCGAGCTTGACGTCTTTCAGACCTATGCCGAAAAAGAGGGTGACCAGAGCGAATACCGCGGCGCTGAGGCCCCGGTGATTCATCACCCACTTCGCAATCCGGAATCGCAACGAGAACATTCGCTAGAACCTCAATGGAGAAGGATGTCGCCAATCGACAGCCTGCAATGGCTGCCCGCTAATTTCGAATTAGAAAGCGGGGTGCGGGGCAGCCCTATATGGCAAACAGCCGACCGCTGACATCAGTGACGTCATCATCCTTTCCGTTCCTCCCGCTGTAACCTTCTGAGTGCGCTGCAGGGCTGCAGGCGCTCAGTGGTTTCTAATTTATGTTGATTGGATTAGACGTTCTGCGGGCTGGTCCAGCACTACACCGAAGGGTAGTTTCCAAGGGTAGTCGCGCTTATTGGGCGAGACGTACAAATCCATTGAACAGGGTGTTCAGAACAACGCTCAGGCAATCAGGCCAAGCTGTCTGCCGGCAGTGATGGCCTGTACTCGGCTGCTGACCGCGAGCTTCGAGTAGATGTTCTTCAAATGGAATTTGATGGTGTTTTCGGAGACGAAGATGCGGCCTGCCATTTCCTTGTTGGAAACACCATTGGCGAGAAAGACGAGAATTTCCTTCTCGCGGTCGGTCAAGGCTTCCAGTGGCCGCTGACCGCTGGCGGAGCTGGTGCTGAGGCTGCGGCCGGCAGCGTTGAGCAGCAGTTCCAGATAGACGCGGCTCGGACCGAGGCGAGTTTCGCCGCCGCCGACCGAAGCCTGCAGCGCGCTGTACTCCTCCTGCAGCAGATTGATCACGTCGTTGCCTTCGTCGAGCATCACCCGCACGTAGCCGCCCGGTTCGGCCAGCTGCAAGGCCTTGCGAAGACTGCGATGCGAGGCATTGCGCTGACCCTTGCGGTGCTGGAGCGTCGCTTCGAGCAGATGCAGCTTGATCAGCCGATAGGCGCGGCCCGAGGCATCGGCCATCTCGGCGGAGATCAGTTCGGTAGCCTGGGCCAGATCGCCGCCGTGAATCGCCAGGCGAATACGGCCGAGAATCTCACCCTCGATCTCCTCGGCAAACGGCAGCCAGCCTTCCGGCTGCGGCAGCTTGTCCGCCCGGATGCTGGCGGCGATCTTGTTGGCGCGCACTGCATCGCCAGTCAGCAGCGACCGGCGCACCCGCTCCCAGTTCAAGGTCGAGACCAGACGCGTCCAGCCGTTGGCGCGGCAGATCGCTTCGGCCTCGTCGAGCACTTCGCTGCACTTGTTGCTGCGACCGCGCGCATCGTGGCCGCGGGCCACGGCCAGGTAGGCGGTGAGCATCCAGTCCGGCAGGGTCGAATCGGCGATCGCCTGCAGGTGGGCACCGGCCATCGCTTCGAGCCCGTCGAGCTCGTTGGCTTCGTAGAGCACTATCGCGTAACAGGAGGCGATTGCCGCCGATGCGAAGGATTTGTCCAGCTCCGGCTGATGCTCGGCCATGCCGGTACGCAGGCGGATCTGGGCTTCATCGATCTGGCCGCGCAACAGATAGCCCATGCTGTCGATGGCAACGGTATAGCCGCCGCTGAAGGTCGCCTGGCTGCGCTCGTTGTGGTCGCGGGCGATGGCGATCAGTTCGCGGCCGCGTTCGAAATCGCCGCAGGTGATCGCCTGATAGGCCAGCAGGTTGGCCGCCGCGCCGTATTCGAAGGCGCCGAAGCCCACCATCTCGCGGTTGCGGACGTCGACGTTCTCGAGGATCGCGAACGCTTTCGCGACTTCGTTGCGCGACATCGCCGCCATCGACAGCACGATGCCGCAGTGGCAACCCGTGGCGACCGGCGGCAGGTCTGCATCGCGCTCCAGCACCAGCTCGATCTTGCGCATCTCGCTGTAACGGCGCAGGAAGGTCAGTGCGTAGGCGACCTTCACGACCAGCTCTCTGCGGCTAAGTGTCACTTCCAGCGGCAGCCGTGAAAACCAACGCTCCACCGTCATCAGATGAGCGCGCGAGACGAGATTGGATGCCCAGATGTTCAGCGCATCGGCAGCGAGTTCAGCGTCGCCGTACTCCAGCGCGTGATGGACAGCTTCTTCGTAGTTGCCATTGCGGTAGTGCCAGGCGGCTGCCCGCTGGTGGACCTCGTAGGCGATCTCGGGAGTCTCGCTGCGCAGCTGCTCGGCGAGGAAGGTCGAGAACAGCGCGTGATACTTGAACCAGCGCAGTTCGGCATCAAGGCTGCGGATGAACAGCCCGGAGCGTTCCAGCCTGAGCAAGGTGTCCTGGGAACGGCTGCGGCCGGTGACTTCGTCGCACAACGGCGCGCACATGCGGCCGAGCAGCGAGGTGCGCAGCAGGAATTCCTGGTCGTCCGGCGGTTGCAGCGACAGCACACTGTCGGTCAGGTATTCGGCCAGCTCGCGCGGGCGGGAGGCGCCGAAATCAGCCAGTGTGCGGCGCACGTCCGGGTTGGCGAGGCTCAAGCGGAACAGCTGGATCGCCGCCGGCCAGCCTTCGGTATGCAGGTAGACCGATTCCACTTCCTCGCGGCTGATCTCGATGGCGCCGCTCGAAGCGAAGAATTGCTCGACTTCGCTGCGCGAGAAACGCAGATCATCGGCGCGCAGCAGAGTGGTCTGGTTGTTGACCAGCAGCTTGGCCATGCCGATGTCCGGCACCGAGCGCGAGCCGACGAAGATCCGGACATTGGCCGGCACGTGCTCGAACAGCTCACGGAAGAAGGCCAGCAGCGACTTGTTGGTCAGCACCTGGAATTCGTCGAGGAAGATCGCCACCGGCGCGCCGATCTTCAGCAGGCGGTCGACGATCCAGTCGGTGCGGGTGCGCAGCTTCGGGCCGGCAAAGTCCTCGTCGCCCGCCGGCGGGGCGTCCATCGCGTCATCGCCGATCAGCGAGGCAACCACGGCCTGCAGATGCACCGAGAAGCGCCGAGTGTCGTTGTCGGCATCGTCGAAGCTCAGCCAGCCGGTGCGGCAGCCCTCGGACTCGCACAGCGATTTCAGCTGCTGCAGTGCCGTGGTCTTGCCGTGCCCGGCCGGTGCCTGCAGGAATACGACGCGCGCAGTGCTGCTGCGCAGGGCGCGCTGCAGCACTTCCTTGCGTTGGATCGCGCCTGTGTAGCTGGTCGGGGCAAACAGCTTGTGGCTGTAGACCTCGGCCTCGGCATTGGCGGCCGCTTGGGCACCCGGAATCATTGGTTCTCCTGGCCTGCTGACATCAACGGTGCGGGCGGCAATCTACCGCGCATCCGGACCCGGCCGCAGACGAGGTGTTCAATAGGAGACGACAGCGTCGCCAGCCCATCCTGCGGGCCCGGTGGGCAGCCAGGCCCGCGGTGGGTCATCGGGCAGGGCCGCTCAGGCGACCTTGACCACGACCTTGCCGAAGTTGCCGCCGGCGAGCAGTTCGGTGAAGCCCTGCGGCGCTTCTTCCAGCGATCCGACGACGTGCTCGCGAATCTTCACCGCGCCGGATTCGATCGGCTGGGTCATCGCTGCGAGGAAGTTGGCGTAGTGAGCAGGGTACTGATCGAAAATGATGAAGCCCTCGAGCTTCATGCGCTTGAACAGGGCTTCGGTCAGAAAGCCCGGCAGGCGATCGGCTCCGTTCATGCCGGCGCCGGAGTAGTGGGCGACCAGGCCGCAGAGCGGCATCCGCGAGTTGAGATTCATCAACGGCAGCACCGCATCGAACACCGACCCGCCGACGTTTTCCATGTAGATGTCGATGCCCTTCGGGCAAGCCGCCTTCAGACGCTCCGGCAGGCCGGCGCCACGGTGGTCGATGCAGGCGTCGAAGCCCAGTTCCTTGACCGCATAGGCACACTTGTCGGCACCGCCGGCGATGCCGACGACATGGCAACCAGCGAGCTTGGCGAGCTGGCCGATGATCTGGCCGACCGCGCCGGTTGCCGCTGCGACGACGAAGGTTTCACCGGCTTTCGGGTGACCGATCTGGTTCAGCGCATACCAGGCGGTGAAGCCGGGCATGCCCAGCGAACCGAGGTACAGGCTCGGCTGCTTGGCGTTGGCCGGCAGCTTGATGATCACGTCGCTGCCATCGGACAGCGTGTAGTCCTGCCAGCCGGCGTAGGAATGCACCAGCTCGCCGACCTTGTAATCCGGAAGATTCGAGGCAACGACTTCTGACACGGTGCCGCCGACCATCACTTCGCCGGGCTTCACCGAAGCCATGTAACCGTCGGTTTCGTAGATGCGCACGCGCATGTACGGGTCCAGCGACAGCCAGGTGGTGCGCAGCAGCATCTGTCCCGGGCCCGGCGTCGGCACGGCGACGGTTTCGAGGCGGAAGGTGCTCGCGTCCGGCTCACCCTTGGGCGACTGGGCAAGGACGAGGCGGCGGTTGACGGCTGCAGACTGCGACATGGTTTCAGGTTCCTGAGGGTGAAATGACAGCGACGACTGGTGCTGTTGGTGGGTCAGGGCGTGAGCCCCGATGGCCACTCGAACGGCCCGGACGACTCGCGCCGTCCAGGTGCCGTGTTATGGAAGTTGGTTTGGGAGAAGGATGCAGCAGTCAGATCGTTTCGCGGCGTCCGCCGAGCATCATCTGCAGCAGTTCGGCGAACGAGGCCGCGCCCATCTTGCGCATCAGCCGTCCGCGATGAGCTTCGACGGTCTTGTAGCTGATGGCCAGCTTGCGGCCGACTTCCTTGTTGCTGCGCCCGGCGACCACCTGCTCGAGAATTTCACGCTCGCGGGCGGTCAATCCTTCCAGCCGCTGGCTGCGGAGAAATTCGCGGCGGCGAGCGTCGCGGCTGTCGGCATCCAGGGTCAACGCCTGGCCGATGCGTTCCAGCAACTGGGCGTTGTCGTAGGGTTTCTGCAGGAAATCGACGGCACCGCCTTTCATCGCCTGCACCACGGTCGGAATATCGCCGTGGCCGGACAGGAACAGGATCGGCAGATGGACATGGCGGCGCTTCAGTTCGTCCATCAGCTCCGGGCCGCTCAGGCCGGGCATCTGCACGTCGAGCACCAGGCAGCCGCAGGCATCGGGCCGTGCAATGTCCAGAAAGGCTTCCGCGGAATCGCAGGTCTGCACGTTCAGCTGGGCAGATTCCAGCAGCCAGCGCAGCGAATCACGCATCGCGGCATCGTCATCGACGACGAACACGGTGGGCCGGCTCTGCGAGTAGGTTGGAGTCTGGGCTTCGGTCATTTCGCTGTGGGGTTTCATGAGGTCATCACGGTATTCAGATCGAAGCGGAAACAGGCGCCGCCTTCGGGGTTGGCGGCGACGCGCAGACTGCCGCCGTGGGATTCGATGATCGAGCGGCAGACGGCCAGGCCCAGGCCCAGGCCGTCCTGCTTGGTCGTGAAGTAGGCGTCGAAGATCTGGCTGCAGGCTTCCGGCGAAATGCCGGGGCCGCGGTCGCTGATCGTGACTTCAACCCGGCCGCCGTCCAGCTGTCGCGATTCGACGCGCAGCAGGCGTTGCTCGGCCGGGCTGGCGGCCATCGCTTCGTAGGCATTGCGGATCAGGTTCAGCAGCACCTGGCGGATTTCCAGAGCGTCGACCATCACCGTCGACGGCGAAGGTGCCAGTGCCTGTTCGACGCGCACACCGAGCTTGCGGCGCTGGTGATCGAGCAGGCCGAGCATTTCGCCGATCAGCGTGTGGAGATCGGTGGCGGTGGTTTCCGGCACATGGCGACGGACGAAGCCGTGTACCTGGCGGACGATGCTGCCGGCGGTCTCGGTGTGCTGGATCGCCCGGGTGATGACGCCGTCGAGTTTTTCCGAGGTGCAATCACCTTGCTTGAGGCGCAACTGGCAGCCGTGCAGGTAGTTGAGCGTGGCGGCCAAGGGCTGGGCCAGTTCGTGGGCCAGCGCGCCAGCCATTTCGCTCATCGAGTTCAGGCGCGAGGCGCGAGCCAGTTCCTGCTGGTGACGGCGGCGGACATCGGCCAGTTGCTGCTCCAGCTGGGCTTGTGTCTCGCGCAGCGCGCTCTCGGCCTGTTTGCGGGTACTGATGTCTTCGAGCGTCCATACCGAGCCTGCCGATGGGCGGCTGACATCGACCGCCTGACCGCTCAACTGGCACCAGAACAGGCTGCCGTCACGGCGGCGCATCTGCCGTTCGATGCGGCAGTGCCCCTGGCGTTCAAGCAGCCGTGCGCTGCTGCGGCCGCAGGCGACATAGTCGGTGTAGCTCGGATACAACATCTGCAGATTGCGGTGGTTCAGCTCGCCGGGGCCGTAGCCGAACAGCGTTTCGAGGCGCCGATTGCAGCGCTGCAACTGGCGATCACGGGTATGGCCGATCGCCACGGCGGCATGCTCGAAGAGCAGCGAGGCATCGTATGAAGGGCGTCGCGGCTCCAGCCGTTCCGGACGGCGCAGCAGTTCCACTACCGGCGCGGCGCTCATGCAGCCACTCCGGCCAAGAGGTCGGTCTGGGGTTTGAATCGGGTCATTCGCTCCTCCGCCTGGCGGTATCCCGACCAGTGCTTATCGTCAAGTGAGGGTCAACGCTAGGGGATGGGGCGCGCACTACCCGGACGGGTGGAATCCACGATTGCCGTGTGTCGGAGATGCTGAACGCCTTGCCGCTTCGAGCGGTCCGAGGATGAAGAAAACATCGGATTCTTCAGTGTTTGCGGCCATTGCGGTGCAGGCGCCGCAAGCGCGGCGGATGCGTTATCGTCGGCACTTGGTCTGCATGCCTACCATTGCCACCCAGGCTGTCGGTTGCGATTCGCTCCGACAGTGGCGGGGCTGCATCCAGATCAGAGATTGACCCAGCACATTGACCAGACACATTGATCAGGCGGCCGGCAAAAGTACCGGACGCTGACCCCGCACCGAGGAGCTTTGCCTATGTATATCAATCGTTTCGATCGCGGCTTTTCGCGTCGCAAGTTCCTCAACGACGCAGCGCGCGGCGTGCTCGGTGCCGGCGTGCTGATGCCGCTGAGCGAAGCGATTTCGGCCAACGGTGAAATCAACAAGGCTTATCCGGACGAGCTGCTGTCGATCGAGGGCTATACCAAGGGCAAGCTCAAGACCGGCGACATCATCGATTCGAGCAACGTCGAATACGTGAAGGATCTGCTGGAGCCGGTGCGCTACGAGCAGATTCTCAAGCAGGGTCGCAAGCTCAAGATCGGCAAGACCACCAGCGAGATCATGCGGCTGTCGCCCTGGGATTACATCGAAGCGACGCTGAGGAACAACGGCAAGGCCGGCTTCGATGCCCGGGGCAATGTCGTCAACAAGGCCGATGGCCAGCCCTGGATCGGCGGCAACCCGTTTCCAGACCCGAAGAACGGCCTTGAATTGTTTGCTGCGCAGACCCTGAATTGGGGCCGCCATGACGCCTCGTTCTACGCGCTGAAGCTGTACGCGACCGACCCGGGCGGCGATGTCCGATTCACCTACACCGGTGGCTGGTGCGAGTATTCGCCAGTAGCCCGCGTCACCATGGACCCGATGCCCTATGTGCCGAGCCAGAAGGACAAGCTGCGCTACCAGTCGGTGTTCTTCACCCAGCCACAGGCCTATCGCGGCACCTCGTTCCTGAACATCTGGGACTACGATCACTCGACCTTCCCGGCGCTCTACGGCTACGTGCCCGAGTTCCGCCGCATTCGCCAGTTCCCGTCCGATCAACGCTTCGAACCGCTGATCCCTGGCCTGACGCTGTTCCTGTCTGATGCCTGGGCCGCCGGTGATCCGCTGTACACCTGGGGCAATTACAAGATCGTCGGCCGCGGCCCGTTCCTCGCAGGTCTGGCCGATGGCTGGGCGTCCGACGATCCGAACTGGGAGCACAAGACTCACGGCGGGCCCAAGGGGAAGAGTTTCTGGGACGCCACTGTCGAACTGGTGCCGGAAGCGATCATCGTCGAAGCCGAGCCGGTCAAGTTCCCGCGCGCGCCGATCGGCAAGAAGCGTGTCTACTTCGACGCTCGCAACCAGATCGTCATCGGCATGGTCACCTACGACCGCAACATGAAGCCGTACCGCTCCTTCGACGGCGCCTACTCGTTGTACGACCAGGGCGGCAAGAAGTTCATGGACGGCAAGCATCCATACTGGAGCTGGGCGCATGTCACCTCGAGCGACATCCAGACCAATAGCATCACCCGCATCGAGCAGGTCAGGCAGGTAGAAGGCGTGCATCTGAGCGGCGCCAACGATCCCAAGTACTACGACAAGTACCTGACCCAGGTGGCACTGCAGCGTCTCGGCGCGACCTGAGTTTCAAGTCTTTCTGATCTACTGATCCTCCCCCGATCACCGTCGGGCCGCGCGGCCCGACGCCTGGAGTTGATGAACCATGTATACGCTGCGTGCCCGACTGGCTCGCTGGGTGCTCGGGCACCGGCGGCTTTCGTTTGCGATCTTCGGCTTGATCACACTGTTCTTCGCCGCCGGCTTGCCTAGAGTCAAGCTGGAAACCATCTTCCGCGATCTGCTGCCGACCGATGATCCGTTCGTGCAGGTCTACAAGGCGCACCCGAACTTCGGCAGCCCGCTGATGGTGATGGTGATGCTGCGGGTCAAGGAAGGCGACATCTTCAACCCGGTGACCCTGGCCAAGACCTGGCAGTTCACCCGTGATATCGACAAGGCGCCGGGTGTCGATCACGAGCAGATCCTGTCGATCACCACCGAGAAGGCGCGCTACTCGGAAGCCACGCCGTTCGGTATCGACATGCGGCCGCTGATGTCCGATCACTCGCCGGCCGATGCCGACGAAGTGGCGGACTTCCGCGCCCGGGTCGATCGCGCGCCGAACGTGCGCACCTTCCTGATCAGCGAGGACAACCGCTCGACGATCATCATGGCGACATTCATCGAGGATAAGGTCGATTACGGCACGGCTTTCGAGTATGTCGAGGCGCTCGCTGCCGGCGCCCGCGATGCCAATACCGAAGTGTTCATCGCCGGCCAGCCGACCCTGATCGGCTGGGTCTATCGCTACGAGTGGCAGATGGTCGGCATCTTCGCCGTCACCCTCGGCCTGCTGATCGCCTCGCTGGCGCTGTACATGCGCAACATGGTCGGCGTGCTGACGCCGATCCTGACCAGCGCCACGGCGGCGATCTGGGCCTTCGGCCTGGTTGGGTGGCTGAACATCTCGATCGAGCCGCTGCTGATGATCGTGCCGCTGCTGCTGACTGCGCGCTCGTTCTCGCATTCGGTGCAGTTCACCGAGCGCTATTACGAAATCTATGCACACGTGAAAGACCGCGTGAAAGCAGCCGAAATCACCATGAGCGTGATGATGGCGCCGAGCGTGCTCGGCATCCTCACCGATGTGCTCGGCATCGTCGTGGTGATGGCCGCGCCGATTCCGGCGATGGTCCGCCACGCGATCTTCTGCGGCATGTGGGCGGTCTGGCTGATTCCCACCGGCTGCGTGCTGATCTCGCTGCTGCTGGCCACTTTGCCGGCACCGAAGAATGTCGAATCGCTGGTCGGCCACGGCCGGGAATCCGGTGTTCATCGGCGCATCCAGCGGCTGCTCGCGGTGATCGCCAACCTCAGTCATGGCCCGCGGGCGCGGCTGACCTCGGTCGTCGTCGTGATCCTGTCGGTGCTGGTGATCTGGACCTCGTCGCAAATCAAGATCGGCAACCCGGTGGAAGGCACCAACCTGCTTTGGAACGACTCGCAGTTCAATCAGTCGGTGCGGGCGATCAACGGCAGCTTCCCCGGCGTCAACACGCTGGAGATCGTGCTCGAAGCGAAGAACCCGGACTCGACGGAGTGGGCCTCGCACACGGTTGACGCCTACGACACCATGACCCGGCTGCAGGACCTGATGGAGAAGGGCCCCAATCCGCCACGGGCAACGCTGTCGTTTGCCGATTACCTGCGCGAATCGAACCGCCTGTTCAACGGCGGCGACCCGCGCTGGTCGACGATCGATCCGCGCGAGCGCGCGGTGTCGTCGGCAGCGATCGGCGCGATGATGGGCTCGAGCAGCAAGAACTTCAGCCATGTCGTCGACGGCAGCTTGCAGCACTCGACGGTGTCGCTCTGGTATCCCGACAACAAGCAGGAAACCGTCGATGCCGCGCTGGCTTCGGCAACGGCGGCAGTTGAGGCAGTCGGTGTCGATCACAAGGATTTCACCGTACGCCTGGCAACCGGCACCATCGCGCTGCAGGAAGCGGTGAACCGGGTCATCAAGCGCTATCAGTGGGTGGTGATCGTGGTGCTGAACGTGTTCGTGTTCATCCTTTGCGCGTTCGCCTACAAGTCGATGGTCGCGGGGTTGATCCTGCTGATCCCGGTGAACCTCGCCAATGAAGCACTGATCGCGGCGATGCATCTGCTCGGCGTCGGCCTCGATACCAATTCGATGATCGTCGCGGCGATCGGCGTCGGCGTCGGCATCGACTACGGCATCTATCTGCTGTCGCGGATCTGCGAGGAAATCCAGAGCACCAGCGGCACGCCGGACCAGCGCTGGGCGAAGGCAATCGATGCCGCGCTGCGTACTACCGGCAAGGCGATCCTGTTCACCGCCAGCGTCATGGTCATCGGCATCATTCCCTGGTACGTGATGTCCGGCCTGAAGTTCGTTGCCGACATGGGCCTGCTGCTGATCGCGATCATGGGCATCAACATGGTCCTGGCGCTGGTGGTGCTGCCGCTGATCGTCTGGTGGGTGCGGCCGAAATTCGCGCTGAGGCCGAATTCGCTGGTCAGCGAAGGTGTCGATCTGGCGCTGTTCACCGACGGCGGTGTGACCGGCAAGATTTGAGGGGCTGGTACCGCAACAACGCGCCTACCCGAAAGGGCGGCTGCGCGGCTGTTGCGGCACAGGCACTCTCCAAGCAGAGACGACCGGCCGATCGAAGCTGGCGCCGTCAACGTGCCTAACGAGGAGCAGATCCATGGATGACCGCAGCCCCATTTCCGCAAAGACTGACTTCGACGCCATCGTCGTCGGCGCCGGCTTCGCCGGCATGTTCATGCTCCATCGTCTGCGCCAGCAGGGATTGAAGACCCGCGTCTTCGAACGTGGCAGCGGCGTTGGCGGCACTTGGTTCTGGAATCGCTATCCAGGTGCGCGCTGCGATACCGAATCGATGGAATACAGCTACCAGTTCGACGATGCGCTGCAACAGGAATGGAATTGGCCGGAGCGCTATTCCGCGCAGCCGGAGATCCTGAAGTACGCCAATCACGTGGCCGATCGATACGATCTGCGCGCGGACCTGCAGTTCAACACCAAGGTGCTGAGCGCCGCGTTCGATGAATCGCGCAACTGCTGGACGATCGAGACCGACGACGGCAAGCGGGTCACCGCGCGCTATTTCATCATGGCCACCGGCACGCTTTCGATCGCCAACAAGCCGCAGTTTCCGGGTGTCGAATCGTTCAAGGGCCGCGTGCTGTACACCAGTGACTGGCCGCACGAAGGTGTCGATTTCACCGGCCGCAAGGTCGGCCTGATCGGTACCGGTTCTTCGGGCATCCAGTCGACGCCGCATATCGCCGCACAGGCCGATCATCTGACCGTGTTCCAGCGCACGCCGAACTTCTCGGTGCCGGCGCGCAACCGGCCTTTGAGCGAAGCGGATCGCAATGCCACCAAGGCCCGCTACGGTGAACTGCGCAAGTTCACCTACGAGCAGCCGTTCGCGACGGATTTTCATCTCAACGATCAGTCCGCGCTCAGCGTGTCGCCGGAAGAGCGCAAGCGCATCTACGAGGAGCGTTGGAACGAGCACGGCGGCCTGCATTTCATGGCCGCGTTCAACGATCTGATGTTCAACTCGGAAGCGAACAAGACGGTCGCCGAGTTCATCGTCGACAAGATCCACGGCATCGTCAACGATCCGGACAAGGCCGAGATCCTGGCGCCGCGCAACGGCGTGGTCGGCTGCAAGCGCCTGTGCAGCGACACCGACTACTTCGAAACCTTCAACCGCGACAACGTCAGCTTGGTCGACGTCAGCAAGCAGCCGATCGAGTCGTTCACCGCCGACAGCATCAAGGTTGGTGGTAACGAATATCCGGTCGATGACATCGTCTTCGCCACCGGTTTCGATGCGATGACCGGTGCGCTGCTCGGTGTCGACATCAAGGGCCGCAACGGCCAGCCGCTGCGCGAGAAATGGAGCGCCGGCCCGCGCACTTATCTGGGCCTGCAGACGGTCGGCTTCCCGAACCTGTTCTTCATCAGCGGCCCAGGCAGCCCCTCGGTGTTGACCAACATGATGGTGTCGATCGACCAGCACGTGAACTTCATCAGCGACACCATCCGCCATCTGGAACAGGCCGGTGTCGCGCTGATCGAGCCGCAGCAGCCGGCCGAAGATGCCTGGGTCGATCACGTCAACGAAGTCGCCGACCTGACCGTCTACCCGACCTGCAACTCCTGGTATCTAGGCTCCAACGTGCCGGGCAAGACCCGCGTGTTCATGCCTTACGTCGGCTTCAACACCTATGTCGACAAGTGCAAGGACGTGGTCGCCAAGGGTTACGAAGGTTTCACCCTGGTTCGCCGCGCGGCCGAAACGGCATAAGCAGCCGGCAATGCCTGCCACCACGCCGATCACGGCTGCCACTGTCGAGCGCTGCGTCCACGACTACATCGCCGCCTGGAATGCTCGCGATTTCCCGACGATGGCTTCGTTCTTCACCGAGCCGGCGGTGTTCGTGCTGGCGGCTGGCACCCATGTGCTGGCGGATCGCGCTGCGCTGCAGGCCTTCCTGCGCGAGATTTTCGTCGCGCTCGAAGCGGCCGGTTTCGGCCACACCGAAATCGGCGCGATCACCACGACGCGCTGCGCCACCGGCTTGATGCAGGCCGAGGTCGCCGACATCCGCCGCTATCACCGCGACGGTCATCTGCTGGAAACCATCGAGGTGCAGTACACGCTGCGCCTCGATGCCGACGGCGCGCTGCGGATGATCTCGGCGCTGTGGTGCGAGCCGGGCTGGCGCCGCGCTTCCGCTTAGCTAGCGGGCGACCGAGATGCCCAGGCCGACGCGGGTGACCGAGCGGTTGTAATCGAGCAGGCTTTCGCCGTAGCCCTGCCAGAAATAGGCCGTCCAGAAGAAGTTCTCGCCGGGTCCCGGCACCGAATAGCGCAGCGAAAAGGCACCACGCCCGGTGGTCGGGTTGTAGCGCACCAGGGTGCTGGCCTGATGGCGGGTGAACAGACGCTGCTGCACCTGCAGTTCGGTATAGCCGAGGTAATCCTGGATGTCCGGGTTGTCGTCGCGCTTGGGATCGGTGACCGCGCGCTTCTGGTCCTCGGGCAGGCGGTACCACCACTTCCAATAGACCAGCGTGCCCTGGTGTTCGTAGAACGGCGCGAAGTAGAGGCGGTTCCAACTGCGTGAATCGGGCAGCTCGCGGCCATTCGATTCGTGCTCCAGACCTAGATCGGCGCCGAGGTTCAGCCAGCGGGCGCGGTTGACCGGCTTGAAGCGGTAGAACACTTCCGGGTTGAAATTGTTGTCGCGAAACGGCTTGGAATCGGCGCCGTTGAAAGCCTGCAGAAACGACTTCTGCGAATAGGCGAAAAAGATCGGGTAGTCGAACAGCTTCAACTTGCCGCTGATCGTGAACAGCACTTCGCTGGAGGCGCCGGGATAGCGGCCGGAATAGGTCGCCGGCAGCAGGTACATCGACTTGTACAGGCTCAGACCCTTGGTGTCGGAGGTCAGCGCGAAGGTGTCCGGGTCGACGATGATTCGCCACGAGGTGCTGCGCCGCCTCTCGTACTCGGCCTGTTCCTCGGCGGGACTCAGCGTTCGCGGCGCGGCAGCTGCTGGCGGCGTTGTCGATTCGTCAGCAAGGCCATGGTTGATCGCGTCGGCTACGGCCTCGGGCCGCGGCAGCGGGGCCGGGGTTGGTTCGTCGGCACCGACGGGAAGTGCGGAACCACAAGCTATGATGATGGAGGCCGCCAGCCATCTACCGCAGTAAGTCATCGCTGATCCTGAAATCTCGGGGATAGTTGGCACGATAACGGAAATCACCGTTGCTTCCGCAGCGGCGTCCAGCTTCACAACAACCGGACTCCCGATGCTGAAGGAAATCGCGCTGTTTCTCGCCGCTGCCGTGATCGCCGTGCCGCTGTTCAAGCGGCTGGGCCTCGGCGCCGTGCTCGGCTATCTGTTCGCCGGCCTGCTGATCGGCCCCAGCGGCCTGGGCATGATCGAAGGCGTCGAGCGGGTACTGCACGTCTCCGAGTTCGGCGTGGTGCTGCTGATGTTCGTGATCGGCCTGGAATTGCAGATCAGCCGCCTCTGGCGCCTGCGCGCCCATGTCTTCGGCCTGGGCGGTGCCCAGGTGTTGCTGACGGCGGCGGCGCTCACCGGTTGCGCGATTGCCCTGGGCTTGCCCAGCGATGCCGCGATCGTCGCCGGCTTCGCGCTGGCGATGTCGTCGACTGCCTTCGTGCTGCAGATGCTCGCTGAACGCAAGGAACTGGCCGATCACCACGGTCGCGCGGCGTTCTCGATCCTGCTGTTCCAGGACATCGCGGTGATCCCGTTCCTGGCATTGCTGCCGCTGCTCGGCACGCCGATCGCAGGCCACAGTTCCGGCGGCTGGCTGGGTGGCGCGAAAGCGCTGGCCGTCGTGGTGCTGGTGGTCGTCGGTGGCCGCTATCTGTTGCGGCCGATCTTCCGCAGACTGGCGGCGGTCGAGATGCCAGAAGTGTTCACCGCCGCCGCATTGCTGATCGTCACCGGCACGGCGCTGGCGATGGAGGCTGTCGGCCTGTCGATGTCGCTTGGTGCCTTCCTGGCCGGCGTGCTGCTGGCCGATTCCGAATACCGCCACGAGCTGCAGGCGGATATCGAGCCGTTCAAGGGCCTGCTGCTCGGACTGTTCTTCATCGCCGTCGGCATGTCGGCGCAGCTGAGCCTCGTCATGCTCGCGCCGCTGGTGGTGCTGGGTCTGACTTTCGGCCTGATCGCAGTCAAGAGCAGCATCCTGTACTTCATCGGCCGCGTCTCCGGCCTGGCCAACGATTCGGCGCTGAAGCTCGCCTTCGCCTTGCCGCAGGGTGGTGAATTCGCCTTCGTGCTGTTCGGCGTCGCAGCCACCGCCGGCATCCTGCAGGACGGCATGAAGGATCTGCTGATCGTCGTGGTCACCGCGTCGATGATCGCCACGCCGCCGCTGTACGCGCTGATCGCGCGCTGGAGCCAGGGCAAGGCCGAACCGCCTGCCTATGATCCGATCGACGCACCCGAGCACGACATCCTGATCGCCGGTTTCGGGCCGTTCGGGCAGATCGTCGGCCGCATGCTGCGAGTCAAGCGGATTCCGTACACGGTGCTCGAGCGCGATGCGCGGCAGGTGGATTTCGTGCGCCAGTTCGGCAACACCATCTTCTACAGCGATGCCGGACGGGTAGAGGTTCTGCGTGCCGCGAAAGCCGACAAGGCACGCTATTTCGTGCTTGCCATCGCCGATGTCGAGCAGAGCCTGCGCATCGCCGAAGTGGTCCGTCGGCACTTTCCGAACCTGCGGATCTTCGCCTGCGCCCGCGACCGTCCGCATGCGATGCGGCTCATGGATCTCGGCATCACCGACATCATCCGGCGCAGCTATGCGTCCAGCCTGGAAGCCGCCGGCTCGCTGTTGCAAGCGCTCGGCGAACCGGAACAGCAGATCAAGCGCGAACTGGAGCGCTTCCGCCATTTCGATCAGGAAACGCTGCTCAAGCAGCACGCGATCTATCGCGACGAGCAGGCGCTGGTGCAGACCGCCAAGGAGTTCTCGAAGGAACTCGAACAACTGTTCGAAGCCGACGCGCTCGCCGCGGAGAAAGCCGCGAGCTAGCCGCGAGGCGGCCTGAGCCCCCAATAATCGTCGCCCAAAAAAGAGGCCGCGAGAGCAGTGCTCACCGCGGCCCAAGGCTCAGGGTCTGGAGGAGAAACGTGCGCAGCGGTGTCGCGTTTGCAGCGGGAAAAGCGGTAGATCAGGAAGCGAGTGCGTAACGCGGACGGTTCGATGACGCGATCGACGGTGATTCGGTGCCGATCTGGCGCTGTACCGTCATCGCCGTGCGGATCAATGCCTGGGTCGACTGGCCCTGATCCGGATAGCGGCTGTGGCCGATGCCCCAGGTGAAGCGAAAACTGTCGCCGCCTTCGACGATCGGCGTCGACAGCAGGCCGCAGAACCCAGTGACGGCCGCGGCGGTGTCGCGCTCGCCCTGTTCGCGAACGAACAGGATCAGGCCGTCATAGGACAGGCGGGCCAGCACGTCATCACCGACCAGTTCCTGACCGAGACGCTCTGCCAGCAGCTTCAGCACGCGATTCATCCGCGCATCGCCATGGCGCTGCAGCAGCACCCGGAAATCGCGCAGTTCGGCATAGATCAGACCGAACGGGCTGGCGTCGCGGCGATTGGCGTCGACCAGTTGCTTGAGCAATTTCTCGGTGAACAGGCTGCGATTCGGCAAGCCGGTGGCGCTGTCGTAGTAGGCGAGGCGATGCACCCGCTCGACTTCGGCCTGTTCGAGTTCGCGTTGGGCGCGGCGCTCGAGCCAACGCTGGTCGAGACGCATTGCCGCGAGCGTGGCGAGCATTGCGCCGATGGCGATCGAGGCCAGCATCAGGCCGCGGGCGATTCCGGCTTCGGCACCCGCCAGCGCCCGGCCGGTGGATTCGATGCTGGCGAACTGCAGGCTGCTCAACAGCGCGCCGATCAGCAAGGCGGCACCGGTCTTCGGGAGCGGCGCAAGATTCAAGGGGCTGCGGCTGATCATGACGACGGCAAGCAGTACGGTGAGAGACGACGCGATCCACGCCAGCACTGCATAAATCGGTGTGGTAGCGATGGCGACGCCAAGGCCGATCGCCAGGTCGCCGACCTGGTTCATCAGCAGCAAACCGGCGCCGATCACGGCTGCGCCGAGCGCCTGCCAGATCAGCTGGCGCAGCTTGTTGAAAGCGCGCGTGCGGCTGGCCAGATCGATCACGCAGCCGACCGCGACGACTGCGATGCAGGTCGTGGCGATGAGCAGCGAAATGTCGAACGATCTGTGCATGAAATCCTCTTTCGGTGCGGCCATTGTCGGCAGGCAACGAGGCTGCAAACTCCGCTACCGATGACCGGCATCGATACCGGAACAAGCGGGTTCGACCGGGTCGACTGCGAAAATGAGCGGCAGCGATCGGCCGACCAATGGCGCGGCTGCGCATCGAGTCGGAAAGGCTTGCGAATGGCCGTTCCGGCCCGGCCGCTGCCGCGCATAATCCAGCCACGATGACCGCAATCATTCCGCAGGTGCTGGTGTCCCTGGTCGCACTCGGCATGGCCCTGGCGTTCATTTCGGCCGACCGTGACTCGCCGACTTCGCGAGCACTGGCGGCCTCGCTGGCCTGGATCGGCATCGCGATCTTCGTCAATTCGAGCTGGCTGGAACTGTCTCCACATTGGGCGCAGCCCGGTTCAGGAGCCGGCGCGCGAATTGGTGGCTGGCTGGCGATTCCTGAATCGCTGGCCATCATCACGGTGCTGGAGTGGCTGCTGCGCGTGCGCCGGACCATTCCGGCCGGTGCGCTCGATACCCGCGGCGGCGACAGCATGCTCCGTCTCGGCCAGGTCTCCGGTGTGCTGTACAGCGTCTTCGCGATTGCCGCGCCCGAACTTCGCGCCAGCGAGTTCCAGTTTGCTGCCAGCAAACCCGGGGCACTCGGACACTTCGGCTTCTGGTTGTTCGCCGGGCCGATCCTGTTCTCCGGGCTGACCGGCCTGGTCTCGGTCCTGCTATTGATGCGCCGTCAGCCGGACCGCCCGGAACGCATTCGCATCGTCGGTTTCGCGGTGGCGATGCCGTTCTTCATGATCGCTTTCGTGCTGTCCGAACAGGCGGCGGCGATCAGTACCCTGATCGGCGAAATGATGCTGCTGATCGGTTCCGTGCATTACCACGTGCTGCAGGGCCAGCGCGGCCAGTTCATGTCGCGCTTCCTGTCGTTCCAGGTGGCGGAACTGGTACGCCAGCGCGGCATGAAGCACGCGATGGAGCAGAACTTTCTCGAAATCACCGTCGTGGTCAGCGATCTGCGCGGTTTCACCGCTTACGCGCAGGCGAACCCGAGTTCGCGAGTCATCGATGTGCTGCGCGACTACTACGACGAAGTCGGCAAGGTGGTCGGTGAGTACGGCGGCACGATCAAGGACTACGCCGGCGACGGCATCCTGATGCTGGTCGGCGCGCCGCTGCCGATTCGCGATCACGCGGTGGTCGGCCTGCGTATCGCTCATAGAGTGCGCGACGCCGTCACCGTCGTTACCCAGCGCTGGTCCAGCGACACGCACGCACTTGGCATCGGCATCGGCGTGGCCAGCGGCTTCGTCACCGTCGGCGTCATCGGCAGTCAGTCGCGGCTGGAATACACGGCGGTCGGTGCCGCGGTGAATCTGGCCTCACGGCTCTGCGAGCAGGCGCTGCACGGCGAAATCCTGGTCGATGGACGGACCATGGAACTGGCCGGCGACATCGCGCTGGAATCGCGGCCGTCGGTCGCGGTGAAGGGCTTTGCCGAACCGGTCAGCCTGTACGCGCTACCGGCTGTGATCTAGCTCGCGTCGTCGCGCCGAATCGCGACTTTTACTACTCCCGTTTCATCGAACCAGGCTCGGTAGAGCACGCCGGCATTGAACGGCGTGACCAGCGCGCCGTCGCGGCCGATCGCGATGCAGCCGCCGACGCCCTGATAGCGGCGGACATCGGCCAGCGCTGCCTCGCAGGCTTCGGCGAGCGAGCGGCCGGCCAGCAGTTGCCCGTGCACGGCGTGGCTGAACAGCGCGCGGATAAAGGATTCGCCGGTGCCGGTGCAGGACACCGCGCAGCTGGCATCGTCGGCGAAGGTGCCGGCGCCGAATACCGCGCTGTCGCCGATCCGCCCCGGCAGCTTGTTGGTCAGGCCGCCAGTCGAGGTTGCGGCCGCCAGATGGCCGTAGCCGTCCCGAGCCACGGCGCCGACCGTGCCGAACGCGGCATCGGGATCGCGGGGTGGCGCGTCATCGACATGGTCGAGCGCGATCGAGCCGGAAGCCTTTGCGGAAGCAAGCTGTTCCAGCCGCAGCGGAATGACGAAGTGCTCGGGCGCGACCATCGCCAGCCCCAGCGCTTCGGCGATGCGTTCTGCGCCGGCGCCGGCAAAGAATACGTGCGGCGTCTGTTCCATCACCGCGCGGGCGAGGCGGATCGGGCTCGCAACGCGGGACACGCCGGCCACAGCGCCGCAGCCGCGGTCTTCGCCGCGGGCGATCGCGGCATCGAGTTCCGGTTGGCCATCGCGATTTAGCACCGCGCCGATGCCGGCGTTGAACAGCGGACATTGTTCGAGGCGTTCGACGGCCAGGGTCACCGCATCGAGTGCGCTGCCGCCATCACGCAGCAATCGTGCGGCTTCCTCGGTGATATCGCGCAAGGCCGCGCGCTGCGCCGTTTGCGGTCCGGCGTCGGCCGGCAGATCACCGGCGCCGCCGTGCAGTGCGAAGCGGATCAGCTTGGGGTTGTGGGTCGGGTTCATGCGCGAATCTTGCCGTGATTCCATGACTGGCGCGCCAGACCGGAGACCGGGAACGGATGGAGCCGCTGTTAAGCTATCGTTCAGATCGCTCGCGTAGCGTCGGCGCACCCGACTCGTCCGCGGCAACCCCTTCCGGAGCTCATCCATGCGCAGTTCTTCCGTGCTTGTCCGTTCTGTTGCCGCTGCGGTCGTGCTGATCGCCGCCGGCTGCACCTCGTCTGCCACCGTCGTCGATCGTCCGAGCGCGCCGACCATTCAGCAGGTACAGAGCGAGCCGGCCAACGGACCGCGCTACCGCATCGCGGTGAGCAATTTCGAGTACCGCGCGTCCGAGAATCCGGACATCGGCAGCGGCATGGCCGACATGCTCAGCAATGCGCTGTTCAACACCAATCGCTTCATCGTGCTGGAACGTCAGGCGCTGAACGAAGTGACGGCCGAGCAGGATCTGTCGAACTCCAGCCGCTTCAAGAAGGAGACCGCAGCACCGATCGGCCAGCTGGAAGGTGCGCAGCTGATCATTCGCGGCGCGATCACTTCGTTCGAGTCCAGCTGCAAGGGCGGTTCTCTGATCATCGTTTCGGCCAAGCAGGCCTGCGTGACCTTGAACATCCGCATCATCGACGCCGCCAGCGGCAGGGTAGTCAACGCGACGACGGTCAACGCGACGTCGGCGAACAACAGCGTCGGCATCATCTTCACTGGCGGCGCCTTGCCGATCGGCCTTGGCGCGTTCTCGAAGACGCCGCTGGAGAACGCGATCCGCAACGCCATCGAACTGGCGGTCAACCACATCGCCAACACCAAGCTCTGAGCCTGTTCACTGGCAGCGCGCTGCCGGTGAACCTGCCATGCGCAAGCCCTCGCTCCGAACCGCGATCCTGCTGACAGCGGTTGCCGTCGCGGCCGGCGCACTCGCGGCCTGCACCGGCAGCAAGGTGGTACGCGGTGACGGCCAGACCATCGAGCAGGCGCGCGCCGAGCGCTACGACGGCCCGAAATACCGCATCGCCGTCGGCAACATCATCGACAAGACCGATCCGCTGAAGGAAGCCTCGGTGGTCAAGCAGGTGATCGCGCTGAATGCCAAGCGGCCGGCCGATCAGCAGATGGAAGCGTCCGGCATCACCGCCGGCATTCGCGATCTGCTGGTCACCGAGCTGTTCAACAGCGGTCAGTTCATCGTGCTTGAACGCGATGCGCTGAACGTGGCGATCGTCGAGCAGGAGTTCTCGCGGTCGGCGCGGGTTGGTGACGAAACGCGGATTCCGCGAGGCGAGCTGGAGGGTGCGGAGCTGCTGGTGGTCGGCGCGCTGACTGCATTCGATGCCGGCCTGAGCGGCGCGGCGATTCCGATCCCGATTCCCTTGGGCAAGAATTTTTCCAGCTTCGGCGTGATGTCGCTGAGCTTCAAGCGCGGCTTCGCGGCACTCGATCTGCGCATCATCGATACCGCCACCGGCCGGATCGTCGCGTCGACCGCCGTCGAGGGCCGTAACACCAGCTACGGTTTCGATCTGCAGGGCGTCTACGGCAGCGGCTTCGGCTATGTGCCGCTGCCCGGCGTGCTCGGTGCGTTCAGCAAGACGCCGGTCGAAGCCGCGTTGCAGAAAATGGTGACGGCGGCCATCGGCAAGGTCGCCGAACAGAAGCCGAGCAAGACCATCACCACGCCATTGCCATCGTCATTGCCGGTCTCGGCAGTGCCGTCAAAAGACGCTGCACCTGCATCTGCGGTCAAGCCGGTGGCTGGCGCTCACTGATCGCTTTCAGCCTGCAGCACAAACGAAGACGGCCGATGCGCGAGCACCGGCCGTCGTTCGTTGCAGCCCGGGCGATCAGCCGTACTTGACGGAACAGCCGTAGGGCTTGGTCACCGGCGTGCTGATCGCCTTGCCGGCCAGCGCTTCGGTCAGCGCGACTTTCAGGAATGGCGTCGCGCCTGCGATATCGGCGGGGTCGGGGCTGGCGATGCTGTCGATGCCGCCGGCGTATTCAAGCTTGCCGGCCGGGTCGATCACGAACAGGTGCGGCGTGGTCTTGGCGCCGTACAGGCGGCCAATGTCGCCCTTCGGATCGAGCAGCACGGCGGTGGGTGTGGCACCACGCGCAGCGGTCAGCTTGTTGGCCGCAGCGCCGTCGACATAGCCCTGCTGACCGGGTGCCGACGAGATCACCGACAGCCAGACCACGTTCTGTGCCGTGAACTCTTTCTGCAGGCTCTGCATGTTGCCGCTGCCGTAGTGCTTCTTCACGAACGGGCAGCCATCGTTGGTCCATTCCAGCACCACGTGCTTGCCCTTGTAGTCGGCCAGCGACACGGTCTTGCCGTTGCTGTCGACAGCACTGAACGCCGGTGCTGGTGCGCCGACGCTCGGTGCCGCCCATGCCGCAGCGGAGAACGCCATGCCGGCTGCGATCATTCCCAGATTCTTCATCAGACGCATGTTCAAACCTCCTTGTGGTGACAGCGGTTATGGGTTCACGGCTTGCACGGCAGGTGGCAACGCGGCGACCACCATTTCCGGCGTCAACAGCTGCGGCAGCACGGTGGGTTCGGCGGCTCCGGCATAGACCAGATACAGCGGCACGCCGGAGCGCCCGAAGCGTTCCAGGGTGCGCGTGATCTCCGGGTCTTCGCGGGTCCAGTCGCCTTCCAGCCAGACGACCTTGCGTTCGACGAAAGCGCTTTTCACCGCATCGGACGCCAAGGCCACGCGCTCGTTGACCTTGCAGGTGATGCACCAGTCGGCGGTGAAATTGACGAATACCGTGCGGCCTTCGGCACGCAGTTCTGCGAGCCGGGTTTCCGAGTACGGCTCGTACTCGGCACCCTGCGCGGCGACGTGGGTCGCGGCGATCTTGGTCATCATCGGACTCGCCAGCAGGGCCAGCGCAGCGGCGATCGCCGCCAGCTTGAGGCCATTGCTGATCAGGCCAGTGCGCTTCCAAAGCCACAGGGCAAATGCGATCAGCAGCAGCCCGAGCAGCGCCACGGTCATGCCGTTGCGGTCGGTCAGGCCGCCGAGCACCCAGATCAGCCAGAGCGCCGTCAGGTACAGCGGGAAGGCCATGAACTGCTTGAAGGTTTCCATCCAGGCGCCGGGGCGGGGCAGGGCCTTGGCAAGGAATGGAAAGAAACCGATGGCGAGGAACGGCAACGCCAGACCGAGACCGAGCGCCAGGAACACGCTGATCGCAACGGCCGCCGGCTGCGCCAGCGCGTAGCCGAGCGCAGTGCCCATGAACGGCGCGGTGCAGGGGCTGGCGACGGCGACGGCGAGCACGCCGGTGAAGAACGAAGCCCGGTAACCGCCGCTGCCAACCAGCGATTGGCCGACACCCATCAGCCGGGTGCCGAATTCGACGACGCCGGACAGCGACAGGCCCATCGCGAAGAACAGATAAGCGAGCGCGGCGACGAACGCCGGCTGCTGCAGCTGGAAACCCCAGCCGATCACCGAACCGGAACCGCGCAGCACCAGCAGCAGACCCGCCAGACCGGCAAAGGTGAGCAGCACGCCGGCGGTGTAGAACAGCGCGTGGGCGCGCTGGCGGGCGGCGGTGGCGCCACGCGCTTCGACCAGGCTGATCGCCTTGATCGACAGCACCGGAAACACGCAAGGCATCAGGTTCAGCACCACGCCACCGAGCAGCGCGAACAGCAGCACCAGGAAGTAGTTCGGGGACGGCGCCGCGGCGGGCGGAGTTTCCTCGACCGGCTTCGCGGCGCTGACCGGCACCAGCGCGACCTTGCCCGGCTTGGCGCTGATCTCCCAGGCCTTGTCCTGATCGCCGTCGTGAACGACCAGCACGCCGTCGATCTTGTCTGGTGCCTTGGTGTAGTAATCGCTGAGCGTCTGCGACAGGCGCAGGCTGCCGTCGGCATCCTTTGCCCAGCGTGGCGCGGCGGAATGGCCGATCAGATCGCCCGCGTAGGGGAAGAACGAGACATCGCCATCGCTGGTGATCGCGCCACGGCGCACGGCCAATGCCAGGTCCTTCTGGCTGCCGCCGTCGTAGATCTGGAAGTTCAAGGTCCAGTCGGCCGGAGCCGGCTGCGGCAGCTCGGCGCGCGACTTCGCGAAGCCGGCGCGCTGCGCCTCGTTGATGGCGGTCGCGGCACTGTTGGCGACCACCTGCAGGCTCAGTTCAAGATCGGCGCTGCCGGGAACACACAGGTCCTTGCAGACCAGCCATTTCGCTTTCGCTTTCAGGACCAGCGGCGCGTCGGCCGTCAGGCCTGGCGCCAGAGTCAGCGTGACCGGCAGCAAGACCTCTTCGCTGTAACCGTAGTTGACGATATCGCCCAGCGTTTCGCGGTGCGGATACGGCCATTGCAGGTCGCCGGCGGTCGCACCTTCCGGCAGGGTCCAGGTGATCGAGGTCGGAATGCCGGAGTCGCCCGGATTGCGCCAGTAGACATGCCAGCCTTTCTGCGGCGCGATGCGCAGCGCCAGCGTGTTGTCGGTACCGCTGACCAGGGCATTTGCCTCCGAAACCAGTTCGGCTTCGACGTGCTCGGTCTTCACCGCGGCGGCTTGCGCGGAGACGGAAAAGGCGGCGCCTGCGAGCGCTGCAAGAATGGCGGTGGTGTACGGTAGAGCGCGCATGGAAACCTGAAGAAAAGCCCGGGGAAAGTCCGGAAAAACCAGAGGAACGCGACAGTGTACGCAGGCGCCCGAAACTTACAGACAGCCTGCTGCCGGCTCGGTTCCGGCGCATTGCTGTTGTTGCTGGTCTGCAGCGCTGTCAATGCCGGCGACACGCTGCGCTGTGGTTCGAGAATCGTCGCCACCGAGGACAGGATGAGCGAAGTCCGCGCCGCCTGCGGCGAGCCGGCGCTGCGCGATGTGCAGCCGCAGTTCGACCCGCGCCAGGGTCGCAGCTTCAACGACACCGAGGTGTGGACTTACAACTTCGGCAACAACCAGTTGCTGCGCCTGCTGCGTTTTCGCGGTGGCCGCCTGGTCGATATCGATACCGATGGCTACGGCTTCGTGCCGCCGGAGAACCCGCGATGCACGCCTTATGATCTGGTCGATGGTTTGTCGAAGTACCGACTGCTGGCGCGTTGCGGCGAGCCGGCCGAGCGTCGCGAGATGAGTCTACTGAGCCCGGAGATCCGCCGTTATGGCCGGCGCAGCCAGCAGGGCGAATTCGTCACCGCGATCTATCGCGAAGAATGGGTCTACAACTTCGGAGCGCGCTCGCTGCTGCGGCGCGTGCTGCTCGAGAACGGCCGGGTCGTGGACATCGAGGATGATGGTCGCGGGTACGACGATCCGCGCTGATCGCCGCCGAACCAGCGTTCTCCAAACTGGCTGCGGAAAACGCGCACAATTCCTGCCTCAACGCCCCACGAACTGGTGCCCACCATGCCCCGCAGCCACGATCTCGTCCTGTTTGGTGCCACGGGCTTCACCGGCGGGCTAACGGCCGAATATCTCGCCCGACATGCACCGCCTACGGCGCGCTGGGCGCTTGCCGGACGCAATCGGGTCAAGCTCGATGCGGTGCGCATGCGGCTGGCGGCGATCAATCCGGCCTGCGCCAAGCTGCCGCTGATCGAGGCTGACAGCGGTGATACCGCATCGCTGCTGCAACTGGCCGAATCGACCAAGGCGGTGATCACCACCGTCGGTCCTTACGTGCACTTCGGCGAGCCGCTGGTCTCGGCCTGTGCGGCCGCCGGCACCCAGTACGCGGATCTGACCGGCGAGCCGGAGTTCGTCGATCGCATGTGGCTCAAGCATCACGAAACCGCCAAGCAGACCGGCGCGCGGCTGGTGCACTGCTGCGGCTTCGACAGCATTCCGCACGATCTCGGCGTCTATTACACGGTGCTGCAACTGCCGGACGATGTACCGATCCGCATCAACGCCTATGTCAGCCTCGATGCCGAGTTCTCGGCCGGCACCTATCATTCGGCGATCAATGCGTTCGGCCGCGCCGGGCAGTACGCCAGCGTGGCGATGGAGCGGCGGCGGCGTGAAGCGCCGCTGATCGATCGCCGCATCGGCAGCAGCCCGCAACGCTTGCGCCGCCATCCCGAACTCGGCACCTGGGTGGTGCCGTTTCCGACCATCGATCCCCAGGTCGTCAAGCGTTCGGCGACGATGCTGGAACGCTACGGCCCCGATTTCCGCTACGGACATTTTCTGCAGATGGACAAGTTTTCCCAGGTCGCAAAACTGATCGGCGGCGTCGGCGCTGTGGCCGTTGCTTCGCAGCTGAAACCTGCGCGCAACTGGCTGCTCGGCCGCAAGGACTCGGGTCAAGGCCCCAGCGAGGCAAAGCGTAGTGCCAGCTGGTTCCGCGTGCGTTTTCATGCTGTGGCCGGTGATCGGCGGCTGATTACCGAAGTGCGCGGTGGTGATCCCGGTTATGACGAGACTGCGCGGATGCTCGGCGAGTCCGGCTTGAGCCTGGCGTTCGATCGGCTGCCCAAGCGCGCCGGCCAATTGACCCCGGCGGCGGCGATGGGTGATGCGCTGCTGAAGCGGCTGCAGCGTTCCGGATTGATCTTCCGCACCGTGGAGCCGGCATGAGCGCGAAACTGATGGTGATGCTGGCCGGCCTGTTCGGCTTCCTCGGCGTCGGCTTCGGCGCCTTTGGTGCACATGCGCTGAAGGAACGGCTGACGCCGGACCTGCTGGCGATCTACCGCACCGCCGTCGAGTACCAGTTCTGGCATGCGCTGGCGCTGATGGCGGTCGGTCTGCTGGCGATGAGCCGGCCCGGGCCACTGCTGAGCGCGTCCGGCTGGTCCTTCGCGTTCGGCATCCTGCTGTTCTCCGGCAGCCTGTATGCGCTGGCGCTCAGCGGCGTGCGCGTGCTCGGTGCGATCACGCCGATCGGTGGCCTGTTGTTTCTGGTCGGCTGGGTACTGCTGAGCGTTCACGCGGCGCGGACCTTGTGAGCTGGCGCGTCAGGCGCAGCTAAACTGCCGGCCCTCCACCTTGCCGAGCATTCGCCGTGAAGCACTTCCTGCTGGAAAGCACCTACCTCGTCGCCACCGAACAACTGCTGTCCGTGCGGCCGGCACATCGCAGCTATATGCAGGTCGGCATCGATCACGGCCTGCTGCTGTTTGCCGGTCCGCAGGCCAGCGGCGTCGGCGGCCTGATCCTGGCGCGGGCCGATTCGCAGGCGACGGTCGAGGAGTTCTTCGCCTCCGATCCCTACGTCCGCGAAGGCTTTGCCCGCTACCGGTTCGTCGAGTTCACGCCGGTGCTGCACGCGCCGTTGCTGGCCGACTGGGTCGGCCCGGCCTGAGCGGTCAGTGCTGCGTGGCCGCCGCGCTGCGCAGCAACTGCTGGTTGTAGCGGGCGATCTGGGCAATCGCTGAGAACGAGAAGCCACCGGACGCGTGCAGCGGCGCGGTCGCTGCGGCGAGCACCAGGCTCAGGTGCACCGTGGTGTCGTTCAGGGCATCGCCGATCAGCGGATTCGGCGCGTGGCGCAGGCCATCGAGCACGTCGAGCAGCGCGCGGATGCGTACCAAGGTGTGATCGCGGGTGACGTCATCGCCAGCAATCGTCGGCCGTACTGCGCGGGCCGCTGCTTCGAGCGGATGCGTGTCTTCGGTGATCACTGCCGTGATCCGGCCGTCCTGACTCAGGGTGGCAACCGCATGCTCGCTGCCGGCGGAGGCTTCCGGCTTCTGGGCCAGGCTGGCGTAGTGCATGAAGTAGTCGTGGAAGCGATCCGGGCGGATCACTCGCACCGGTTCGGGTGCCGATTCGGCACGATCGAGCGCGGCGGCGCAGGCGTCGAGATGCAGGATGATCGAGCGCATCTCGATCAATGCGCGGCTGCCGACCGCGGCGTTCTCGTCCGCCAGCGCGGCATAGAAACGACTGATCGCGTTCGACAGCGGCACGTGGATCGCGTCCGGCGATTGCTCGGCGATCGCCACGTGGCGCATCAGGCGTTCGGCGTGCGACTTAAGCGCTGGCAGCTGGGCGAGCGCTTCCGGCACGAAGCTGGCGACGGTGGCGCAAGCTTCATCGAGCGCGATGCTGTCGTCGGGCGGGGTTTCGTCGAACACCAGGCGGTGATGAGCCGCGAGTGTGGCGCGGGCGAAGACCACCAGCACCGCGCCGCGTGTCCGCGCATGGCGGACGGCCTCGATCACCAGCGGCCAGGCGTGATCGATCGCTGCGTCGCCCTCGAACAGATAGCCATCGAGATCCTCGTACAACTGGGTGATCAGTTGCTCGGAAAAATCGTGCGGATGCGGTGGCTCGCCGACGGTGGCCGGATCGTGGGCACTGACCATGGTTTCGAAAGGGATTGGTTGGGGGAGAGTCAGGTCAGACGCAGGCGCGTCAGCTCTTCCTTGAAGTAGGCGTAGAAGATCGGCGCGGCGATGATGCCGCTGAGGCCGAAGGCCGCTTCCATCACCATCATCGCGATCAGCAGTTCCCAGGCGCGGGAGCGGATCTGCGAGCCGATGATGCGGGCGTTCAGGAAGTATTCGAGCTTGTGGATGACGATCAGGTACGCCAGCGAGATGAACGCCAGTTCCAGCGAATGACCGATGCTGACGGCGACGATCACGGTGTTCGAGATCAGGTTGCCGAGAATCGGCAGCAGGCCGGCGATCCAGGTCACCAGCACCAGCGTCTTGACCTGGGGCAGGTCGACGCCGAACGCCGGCAAGGCCACGCCGACATAGATCCAGGTGAACAGCGCGTTGATCGAGGCGATCCAGGTCTGCGCAAACACCACACGGCGGAACGATTCCGCGAGCCGTGACGAGCGCTCGACGATCGCGCGCGACAGCGGCCCGCGGCTATGACCGGGTGTGGCTTCGCGCAAGGCCAGCATCGCGCCGACCACCATGCCGATCAGGATGTGGGCGAGACCACGGCCGAACGATCGGCCGAAGCCCTGCACCACACTCGAATGTTCCCGCAGCCAGACGACGAGATCGCCGCGCAGTGCTTCGGCATCGTTGGGCAGCGAGTCGACGATCCAGGCTGGCAGGCGGCTGCGCGAGTTGTCGATCGCTTCAGCCAGCCGTTCGAGCAGTGCCGGCACGCTGTCAGTGCCATTGCGAAGGAAGTTGCCGATCCCCAGCACGGCCGCCGTCAGCAGGCCGACGACGATGATCGTCAGCAGCGCAACGGCAACCAGCTTGGCCGGCTCGCGACCCAACGAGGCCACGCGCAGGCGTGCCGCCAGCAAGTGCACCAGTTCATAGACCAGCAGGCCGGCGAGCAGCGCCGTCAGCAAGTGCAGGTAGAGCACGGCCACCATGACGGCGACAGCGGCGAACAGCGAAAAGGCGTCGGCCCGGCTGAGGCGCGAACCGTTGACAGTCGAATTCATGGCGTCATCTTAAAGGACCATGCCGACAATGACGTGACGGACGGAAGTCCGGAGCGCGTCCCTGCGCACCGGCGACGGCAATCGGCGAAAATGGCGCCGTGAAAATTGGCAAGCACCTGATCGAACCCGCCCTGATCCTGGCGCCGATGGCCGGCGTCACCGATCGGCCGTTCCGCGTGCTCTGCCGACGTCTGGGCGCTGGTCTCGCGATATCGGAGATGACCATGTCCGATCCCCGGATGTGGAAAACCGAGAAATCCCGGACCCGGATGGACCACGCGGGCGAGCCCGGCCCGGTGTCGGTGCAGATCGCCGGGCACGATCCTGCCTTGCTGGCCGCTGCTGCGCGTCACAACGTCGAGCACGGGGCCGACCTCATCGACATCAATATGGGCTGCCCGGCGAAGAAGGTCTGCCGGGTGGACGCCGGGTCGGCTTTGCTGCGCGATGAGGCGCTGGTGGCGAGGATTTGTCGGGCGGTCGTCGAGGCAGTTCCAGTGCCGGTGACCTTGAAGATCCGCACCGGCTGGTCGCGGGCCGAGCGCAATGGTGTGGCGATTGCCCGGATCGCTGAAGACTGTGGCATCGCGGCACTCGCCGTGCACGGCCGCAGCCGTGAGGATCGCTTCGAAGGCGAAGCCGAGTACGACACGATCGCTGCGATCAAGCAGGCGGTGAACATTCCGGTGATCGCCAATGGCGACATCCGCACGCCCGAGCAGGCGAGGCAGGTGCTGCTGCGAACCGGCGCGGATGCTCTGATGATCGGCCGTGCAGCGCAGGGAAGGCCGTGGATTTTCCGTGAGATCAGCCATTATCTGAGCACCGGCAGCCTGCTGGCCGAGCCCTCGCGGGAATGGATCGGCCATCTGCTGGTCGAGCATCTCGCCGCGATGGCGGGTCTTTATGGCGACGCTCAGGGAACGCGGATCGGCCGCAAGCATGTCCGCTGGTACTGCGAGGATCATCCGGGGGCCGACGATTTCTGGCGCGAGATCAGCGCTGAAACCTGTGCGCTGCGTCAGCGGCAGGCAGTGGCCCTGTTCTTCGGAATCGAGCCGGAACCGTCAGCGATCGCCGAGGCAGCTTGAGCAAAGTTTTCTTAGGGGGACGGCTCGAAGCGGGTTAGCCGGATGTTTTGCCGGAAGTCGCCGACAAAAAAGGCTCGGCATGCAACACGCCGAGCCCGGCAATGAACACCGCCGTATTAGTTACGCAGGCTTCTTGGCAACAGCTTTCTTCGCGGCAGCCTTCTTTGCCGGGGCCTTCTTGGCAGCAACCTTCTTCGCAACAGCCTTCTTCGCAACCGCTTTCTTGGCGACCGCCGGCTTGGCGACAGCCTTCTTGGCGACGACCTTCGTTGCGACTGCTTTCTTCGCAACAGCCTTCTTGGCAACCGCTTTTTTCGCGACGGCTTTCTTGGCAGCAGCTTTCTTAACAGCCATGGGAACCTCCCAACATTCAAGGAAATGACCCGATTGATCAACGCCTCTCGCTGACAATTACGAAGTCACATCCAATAGTGTCATCGCTGGACATCAAACACAACATCTAGTAGGCGCTTCAGTGAGTCGGGCGATACACGGTGCACAAAAGCGGTCTGCCCGGTCTGCCGCTTTCCTGATTGATCGAATCGTTGAACCGTGTCGCCACAAGGGCTCCAGGCTCTTGCTGCAAGACTTGCAGGCACATTTGGCGTATTGGCCGTCAAGCCTCGCGTGAGCAAATCTGCGTGGTTTTGACGTGAGGTTGGCGTAGCGACCGTTTGCCTGCTCGCAAGCCGCCGAGTCACCGCTGGTTCCGATGTACGCGTTCAACGCTCACGAATCTGCGCTAAACCGACGCAGGACAAATGCTCGTCGATGGTCTCCAAGAACTCGTCCGAGGACTCGATGACGGCTGGTCACGGGGATGCGCGACACGTGCCGCTCCCGTTGAATTACCGATCGGAACCCGACCGCGAATGCTGCTTCGCAACGTCAAAATTCAATCGAGACGTGCTTCCCAGACATCCGTCCCGCTTGTTAGACAGCAGCGGAATTAGCGCGTACAGTGCACTTGCAGTCGTTTCAAGCAAGGTATTTACCGTGGTCAGTTTCCCCGCTACAAACGGGTGCTGTCAGTATCCCGGCTACATTTCTTGATCGCCCGCAAATACGACACTACCTCTGGTGTCGGTACTTTTTTTGTCAATTCACCGTTAAAGGAATGTAGCAATGTCAGACTCGATGGGCACCGTTAAGTGGTTCAATGACGCCAAGGGCTTCGGCTTTATCACCCCGGCCGATGGCGGCGAAGATCTCTTCGCGCACTTCAAGGAAATCCAGGGCACCGGATTCAAGACCCTGAAAGAAGGTCAGCGCGTTGAGTACAAGGCGCAGCGCGGCCCGAAGGGCATGCAGGCCACCCAGATTCGCCCGCTCTAATAAGCGCGCGTATTTGAAAAACCGCAGCTTCGGCTGCGGTTTTTTTATGTCCGACGTTCGGCTGTCGTTGCAGCTTGAATGCGTAACGATGGCCGCTGTCGACACCGGTCTTGATAATGACGCCACTCGCCGTCATCAATGAGACGTGCTCGGCAGCAATAGGTGAAAATGCCGAGCTTCCCGGTCTCTCGCTTCCGGGATGTCTGGTTTGCAAGGACGGTTGCAGAATGGTCCTTGATTGCCGATAAAGCGAAATAGCCCTTCAACGAGTCTGCTCGATGACTGCTGCAAACCCTGCTTCTTCCCGGCCGGCGATCAACAAGCCTGCCTATGCGATGTTCACGATCAGCACGGCGCTGCTGCTGACGGTTTTCCCGTGGTATCTGTTCAATTTCGACGTCAGCGCCAGCGCCTGGGCGGCCGGTGTCGCGCTGCTGTATGCCTGCGGTCTGTCGATCACCGGTGGCTATCACCGCTTGTGGGCGCATCGCGCTTACCAGGCGCACTGGAGCTTGAAGGCGTTCTATCTGTTGTTTGGTGCGATGGCGTTTCAGAACTCGGTGCTGGTCTGGGCCTCGACCCACCGCATCCACCACGCCAACGTCGACGATGTCGATCACGATCCGTACTCGATCAACCGTGGCCTCTGGTACGCCCACATCGGCTGGATGCTGCGCGACTACCCGAGCGCCCGTACCGATTACTCGAATGCCCGCGATCTGCTCGACGATCGCTTGGTGATGTTCCAGCACAACTACTACCTGCCGCTGGCGCTGTTCATGAACATCGGCTTCCCGGCGCTGCTGGGCTGGGCGATGGGCGATGTCATGGGTTATCTGATGGTCGCCGGCCTGCTGCGTCTGGTGGTCAATCATCACGTGACCTTCCTGATCAACTCGCTGGCTCATTATTGGGGCCGTCGTCCGTACACGATCGAGAACACTGCAAGGGACAACGATCTGCTCGCCTTCCTGACCTATGGCGAGGGTTATCACAACTACCACCACCTGTTTCAGTGGGATTACCGCAACGGCGTGCGCTGGTGGCAGTACGACCCGACCAAGTGGCTGATCGCCTCGCTGTCGTGGGTGGGCATCACTCGCGAACTGCGTCGGGTGCCCGAATTCCGCATCCAGCGCGCGATGCTGCAGCGGCAGTTCGATCAGGTGCGCGAGCGACTGACGGGCTGCAACAACGAAGGCCGGGTCGCCGTGCTTCAGCAGCGTTTCGAACACGAGCTGGAAACCTTCAAGACCACCGTCAACGCCTGGAGCCATCTGCAGAGCCAGCGCATTGAAGCGGCGCGCGACAAGCTTGCCGACCAGTGGCAGCACAGCGATATGCGCCAGCAGTTGCTGGTACTGGAAGATCGCCTGCGTGAGCAGCGCCAGCGCATGCAGCCGCTGCATTGGCAGACGGCGTGATCGCGATAGCTTGAACAAAAAACCGCAGCTTCGGCTGCGGTTTTTTGTTGGGCGGTCGATCAGTCGATGGTCAGCACGATCTTGCCGACGTGGGCGCTGGACGTCATCAACTGGTGCGCTTTGACGACCTCGGCGAGCGGAAATGTTGCATGGATCAGCGGCTTGATCCGGCCATCGGCAATCAGCGGCCAGACCTTGTCTCGCAGCGCGACTGCCAGGGCCGCTTTCTCGTCATGAGTCTGCGGCCGCAGCATCGAGCCAGTGATGATCAGGCGCTTGCGCATGATCGTGGTCAGGTCGATCGTTGCTGCCGCGCCACGCTGGAAGCCGACCAGCAGTAGCCGACCATCGATGCCCAGTGCTGCAATGTTGCGCGGCGTGTAATCGCCGCCGACGATGTCGAGCACGGCATCGACGCCACGGCCGCCGGTCTCGCGCTCGATCTCGGCGACGAAATCGCTGCTGGCGTAATCGATCGCGAAATCAGCGCCCAACGCGCGACAGGCCGCGCACTTGTCGGCACCGTTGGCGGTGGCGAAAACGGTGGCGCCGAAGGCTTTCGCGAACTGGATCGCGGTGGTGCCGATGCCGCTGGTGCCGCCGTGGATCAGCACCGATTCGCCAGCTTTCAAACGGCCGCGGAAAAAAAGGTTGCCCCAGACCGTGAACGAGGTCTCCGGCAGCGCCGCGGCTTCGATCAGGCTCAGCCCGGCAGGAATCGGCAGGCAGTGCGCCGCGGGCGCCACGCAGTACTCGGCGTAACCGCCGCCTGGCGTCAGCGCGCAGACCGGGTTGCCGATCTGCCAGCCTCGAACCTCGGCGCCCAGTGCTGCAACCGTGCCCGCCACTTCCAGCCCGAGAATCGGTGAGGCGGTCGGCGGCGGTGCGTAAGCGCCCTGGCGTTGCAGCAGATCCGGGCGATTGACGCCAGCGGCCGAAACCTTGATCAGCACTTCGTTCGGCCCGGGCGCAGGGCGGGGGCCTTCGACCAACTGCATGACTTCGGCCGCGCCCGGGCGGTCGAAGTGGATGTAACGATGGGTTGTGTTCATGCGGGCACTCTAACGGCATCAAACAACACAAGTGTTCTGTTAAGGTTTTGCGACACGATGGCCATCCGGCCGCATTCATGACAACAGGCCCGCGCCATCAGTCGCGCCGGGCAGGAGCCCCGTTCAGATGGTCCTATTCCAGCCGATGAAGGTGCAGATCGCGCGCGACCTGCATCCGATCACCACGATTGCCGACGACGTCGAAGCGGCCGGGCCGCGTGGGGGCTTGAGCGCTGCTGATACCAAGGCGATCTGGGCTGCGCTGAAAAGTCTGTACCGCAGCGGCGCTTATCCCGGCATCGCGTTCTGCCTGCGTCGCCACGGCGAGCTGGTGTTCAACCGTTCGATCGGCCACGCCGAGGGCAACGGCCCCGCGGACGGCGCTGACGTGCCCAAGCGCCTGTTGACGCCGGAGACGCCGATCTGCCTTTTCTCGGCGTCGAAGGCGGTCACCGCGGTGCTGCTGCACAAGCTTGCCGAAGAGGGCGGCATCCGGCTCGAAGAGCGGGTCAGCCACTACCTGCCGGCGTTCGCGCAGGCCGGCAAGCGCGACACCACGATCAGTGATGTGCTCGCCCATCGCGGCGGCTTCCCGACGATGAAGATCGCCAAGATCGAGCGCAAGGTCGAACTGATGGAGGACTGGGACCGGATCATCCGCCTGATCTGCGCCGCGCCGCCGACCTCGGGCAAGCAGATGTCCTATCACGCGATCACCGGCGGCTTCATCCTCGCCGAAGTGCTGCAGCAGGTGACCGGCAAGAGTCTGTCCAGCTACCTCGATCAGCACATCCGCAAGCCGCTGAAGATGAAGCACTTCACCTACGGCATCGGCAAGCGGTACTGGCCGGAGGTGGCGATCAACTATGAAGCCGGCGCACTGGTGCGCTTCCCGATTTCGACGGTCGCCGAGCGGGCGCTGTTCGTGCCGTTCCCGGAAGTGGTGCGCGCCTCGAATACCGACAGCTTCAAGCAGGCGGTGATTCCGGCCGGCAACATCTTCGCGACTGCCGACGAAACCAGCCGCTTCTTCCAGATGCTGCTCGACGGCGGTGTGGCCAACGGCCAGCAGCTGCTGAAGGCCGAGACCGTGGCGCGCATCGCCCGGCCACTCGGCCGAATGAATTTCGATCGCACCCTGATGATCCCGATGCGCTACAGCGAAGGCATGATGCTCGGCGCCAAACCCGCCGGCATGTATGGCCCGGACACCGCCGAAGCCTTTGGTCACCTGGGGTTCATGAACATCCTCGGCTGGGCCGATCCACGCCGGCATATCTCCGCCGGACTGCTGACCACCGGCAAGGCGATCCTCGGCACCCATCTGCTGACCTTGAGCCGCCTGCTGGCGACGATTTCCAGCCGCTGCGCGTAATCCGGGAAAGCTCAGCGCTTCGGCTTCAGCATCGTTCCGGTGCAGGTCGGCGCGCCGCAGCGGCAGGCCCATATCTTCTTCAGCCGCGCCGTCTGGCGGCAGTCGAGGCGGATGCCGTAGTCGAAGGTCAGCTCCTCGCCCTGGCCGATGTCGCGCAGGGTTTCGATGACGATGCGATCGAGCTTCGGGTTCTTGCCTGGATCTTCGATCACGTACGGCTTGCAGTTCGGTTCGCAGCTGTGATTGATCCAGCGCGCGTCGTTGGAATCGAAATTGCCGTCGACGACGTAACGCTCGTTCAGCGTGAACAGAAAGGTGTGGCCGGACTCGACGGTGTCCGAATAGACCTTGTCGATATACGCGTGAGTTCGCAGGCGGCCGGTGTACTCCATCACCTCGATGCCGGAGGCCAGCGGCTTGGCGGCAAAAACCCCATTGCCGTGGATCGCGGAACGACGGGTAACGGTGTTGCCGGACATGCGTGGACCAAGGTCGAGAGTGCGACATTGTGATCCAGAAACCATGCCGCCTGCATGCGGGCACGCCCTTGCCGACCAGGCCATTACACTGCCTCGATGATTCGCCCGCCTGCCGTCATCGGCCTGATTTCAGATACCCACGGTTTGCTGCGCGTGCAGGCCCTTGCCGCGCTCGCCGGCGTCGACGCGATCCTGCACGCCGGAGACATCGGCGATACAGCGATTCTCGAGCAGCTTGCGACGATCGCGCCGGTCACTGCGGTGCGCGGCAACAACGATCGCGAGGTCGCATTCGAGGCCGTGCCGGAAACGGCGATGCTGCAGGTCGGCGCGGTCGCGATTCATCTGCTGCACGATCTGAAGCTGCTGCTGGCGAAAGACGAGGCAGCCGCTCAGGTCATCGTCAGCGGCCATAGCCATCGGCCGCTGATCGAGCCGCGCGATGGCCGGCTTTACGTCAATCCGGGCAGCGCCGGGCCGCGTCGTTTCAGCCTGCCGGTGACGGTCGCCAAGCTGTACATCGCTGCTGATGGCAGCGTGAAAGCGGAATTGATCGAGCTGAATCTTTAGCGATCAGTCGTCGACGCTGCGACGCAGCGTTTTCAGCCCACCGCGCCGGGTCTTGTCGTCAACTCGCTGACGCTTCGATGCGCGGCTGGGTTTGGTCGCCCGACGGGTGATCGGCACGTGCAGCGCGCGGACCAGCAGATCGGCGAGACGCGCCAGTGCGGCATCGCGGTTGGCTTCCTGGCTGCGATGCTGCTGGGCCTTGATGACGACAACGCCATCGCGGGTGATGCGCTGATCGGCGCGCAGCAGCACCCGTTCTTTCAACTCATCGGGCAGGCTGGAAGCTCGGATGTCGTAGCGCAGATGGATCGCGGTCGAGGTCTTGTTGACGTTCTGACCGCCGGCGCCCTGCGAGCGGGTGGCGGTCAGCTCGATCTCGGCCAGCGGGATGCTGAGCCTGTCGTTGACGACCAGCATCGTTCAGCCTGCGTCAGCCGCCACGCAGACATTGCTGGCCTTGCCGGCGTTCAGCGCTTCGAGGCCACGGGCGATGCGTCCGGCCAGTGCGGCGAGGGCGCGCTGATGGCCTTCTGCGAGCGCATCGAAACCATCGGCGATGTCGGACTCGACACGGCTGTCACAGCTCGCGCTCTTGCCCTTGTCGCTGGCGCTGCTGACCGTCCAGCTGGCATCGATCAGGGCCTTGCTGCCGAGCACCGATTCGAAGCGCCGCAAGGTCACCCGGACGCGGTACAGCGGCAGGCCCTGGGTTTCGCTGGCGCTGGCGTAGCCGATATCGGGCACGCCGAGTTTCTGAGTCAGCGACGCACTGAGCGAGGCACGAACCTCGTCAGCCAGCGGCGCGATCCAGCGCTGGCCTTCGACCGGGGCCAGTCGGCCGGCGCTTTCACGAATGACGATCTTCGGCGTATCGACCTGGGACGGAATCGTCACCGCGCCGAGTTCGATGCGGAACGCCGGGTCTTGCGCAGGTGCGGCAGCGCGCGTGGCGGCTGGCAGCAGTGTGTAGAAGCGGATCGGCGCGGCGCTCTGACAGCCGGCGAGCAGGACAGTGGCGATCAATGCCGCGAGGGGTCGTTTGCTCATCGGCTCATTTCCTGGGCGCGTCGGGTGCCGCGCCCGCGGAGGGCTGAGGCTGCGGGTCGAGTTCCACCGGCCGGCCGCGCAGCAGCGCTTCCGGATGCTGTTCGAGGTATTCGGTCAGTGTCCGCAGCGAGGCGGCAGTGCGGTTCAGTTGTTCCAGCGTGCGCCGCGCGTCCTGCTGCAGTGGCGCTTCCGGCGAGGTCAGATTCTGGTTCAGCGACTGGATCGCGGCACCGGCATCGGCCAGCGTTTTCTTGGCCTGCGGCGCCACTTCCTGATCGAGTGTCTTGAGCAAGGAACTGGCGTTGTTCAGCGTGCTGCGCAGATCGGCGGCCAAGGCTTCGAACGGAATCTTGTCGAACTTGGTGACGATGCTTTCGATCTGGGTCTGGATCTCTTCGAGGCTGCCCGGCGCAGTCGGAATTTCCGGCGTGCTATCCGGAGGAATGCTGATTTTCTTGACGCTGCCGGGCTTGAAGAACAGAGCGATGTATTGTTGTCCGGTCAGCAGGTTGCCGGCGCGCAACTGGGCGTGCAGGCCCTGGTTGATGAAGCGCTGCAGCACCTTCAGAGGCGGCCGGCCTTCGCCATTGTCGAGCGCAGTCAGCGTCTTGTAGGCCGGGCCCAGTCGCTCCAGGAACAGCTCGACCATCACGTTGGTGTAGAAGCTCTGCTTGGCGCTGTCGTACTGCGGCTGCATCGATTTCACTTCGCCGATGACCACGCCGGAGAAGTCCACCGGCGTCCCCACGGACAGGCCGCGAGTCGATTGCCGCAGGACCAGCAAGGCATCCACGGACGGGCCATCGACTGCCGCCAGCGCATCGGAAATCTTCGCGAACAGTTCGAAGCTCTGATCGGCCGGCGCTGCTTCGCCCGGGTTGTTCGGGTCCGGCGCCTGGAAGGCGATGCCGCCGGCAAGCACCGTGGCCAGCGATTGGGTGTTCAGCCGCAGGCCTTCGGAAGACACCGCGAGATCGACCCCGCCGGCATTCCAGAAGCGAGCGTTGCGGGTCACGAAGCGATCGTATGGCGCTTCCACGAACACCTTGACGGTGATCTTCTTGCCATCTTCATCGAGCGCGGAATCGACGACCTGGCCGACCGCCACCCGGCGGAAATAGACCGGCGCGCCGATGGTGATCGAGCTGGCGTCGTAGGTGGTCAGCGTGAATTGCTTGCCCTTCTGATCGTGAGTGACGGCAGGCGGCTTTTCGAGGCCTTCGAAGGCGCGCTGCTCTTCCTTGTCGCGACCGACGTCGACACCGATGTAGGCGCCGGACAGCAAGGTGGAAATGCCGGTCACACCGCCGATGCCGATGCGCGGCCGCACGACCCAGAAGCGGCTGTCCTTGACCGCGAGACGGGTGGCTTCGGGCGTGAGTTCAACGCCGATCAGCACGCCGGAGTCATCGCCGTTCAGCGAGATGCTGCGCACCTTGCCGACCACCACGTCCTTGTAGCGGACCTCGGTCTTGCCGTTTTCCAGACCTTCGGCGGTCTTGAAGCTGATGGTGATCGTGGTGCCGGTGTTCAGCCAGGTACGCACCACCAGCCCGAGGCCGACGAGTGCCGCAATCAGCGGCACCAGCCAGATCAGCGACAGGCGCTTGCGGCCGTCCCGACGAATCTCGGGCTTGGGCAGTTCATCGGGAGGCAGGGCTGCGCTCATGGCGATAGCGGGTCTTTGGCCGCGTCGGGATTGACGGCGGGGGCTGCGGGTAGGGGTCTGGCGCGCCGGCGTGGCGTGTCCCAGTTCAGGCGCGGATCGAAGCTCATCGTCGCCAGCATGGTCAGCACCACGACGGCGCCGAAAGCGACGATGCCCGAGCCCGGCTCGACACTCGCCAAGGTGCCGAAGTGTACCAAGGTGACCAGCAGCGCCACCGCGAAAACGTCGAGCATCGACCAGTGGCCGATGTACTCGAGGATGCGATACAGCAGCGCCCGTTCACGCGGCAATTGCCGGCCGCCGCGCTGCACTTCGAGCAGCAGCAGGGCCAGCGCGCCCATCTTCAGCAGAGGCACCACGATCGATGCGGTGAAGACGATGATGGCGAGATCGTAAGCGCCGTCTTCCCACAGCGCGACGACGCCGGACAGGATGGTGTCGGACCAGCTTTCGAACAGCTTGGTCGAGTGCAGCACCGGCAGCAGGTTGGCCGGAATGTACAAGATCATCGCTGCGACCAGGAACGCCCAGCTGCGGGCGAGCGATTCCGGACGCCGCGCATGCACCGGCGTTCCGCAGCGTGGACAGTCGCTGCCGTGCGCCGGCCGTTCCAACACCAGCCCGCAGGCTTCGCAGCCGATCAGCCCGTGCTCGATGCCGCGCACGATTCGGCCTGTCGGTTCGCTCATGTGCCGGCCGCCTCTTCGTGCAGCGCCCACAGTTCGCGCAATTCGAAGGTACCGAGCGCGGTCAGCAGGATGGTCAGCACGCCGAACGCCCAGAGTCCCGGCTCCGGTTTCACCGACGCCAGGTGGGACATCTTGATGATCGATACCAGGGTGCCAATCAGGAACACCTGAACCATACTCCACGGCCGCAGCCGGCGCAGCCAGTGCATGGCATCGACGAACCGCGCCGCCGGCAGCTTCAGGCGGCAGGCCAGCAGCACGTAGAAATACAGCAGGATCTGCGCGAGCGGAAACAGGAATACGGTGCCGATCAGGATCGCCGACACGGTACCGACACCGGACGTCCAGGTGGTCGCGACCAGGCTCAGCAACCAGCCGCGGGTCGTGTTGCCGCCGGATTCCATGGTCACCAGCGGGGCTGCGTTGGCGACCACGAAGACGATCATTGCGGCGACCGTGAGCGCCAGCATGGAATCGAGATCCAGCATCGGCCGGCGGTAGAGGGTCGCGCCGCAGACGTGGCAATCCGCTGCTTCGCCACGCTCCAGCGGCAGGCGCTGGTGAACGCTGTCGCAGTGCTCGCAGATTGCGAGTTCCGGACGAATCTTCATGGCGGGGCTGGGCATGGACATGCGCTAAGCATAGCCCGTGCCTGCCGTTACACTGCCGGCCTTGCCACGACGTCACGCCGACATGAGCAGCTCTGAAGACCGCCCCGAAGATCGTCTGGTCGAACTAGAAACGCGGATGACCTGGCAGGAAGACTCGCTGAACGTGCTCAGCGCCGAGATCCAGCGCCAGCAGCGCCTGATCGAGCTGCTCGAACAGCGCTTGAAAGCGCTCGGCGATCGTCTGGCGTCCAGCGACCAGCCGGTATTCCAGGGCACGGCGCGGGACGAGATTCCGCCGCACTGGTAGGCCGCTTTCGCTTGGACGCTCAGCAGGCCGGCTCTCTGGCCAGATGGGCCACCGCTGCAGTCAGCGCTTCGCCGCAGGACGCATCGATCTTCACATCGACAAGTTCGTCGGCGCGGGTTTTTCCCAAGGTCAGCACGGCCATCGGCAAGCCGCGCTCGCGGGCGGCTACGGCGAAGCGGTAACCCGAATAGACCATCAGCGATGAGCCGACGACCAGCAGGCCGTCTGATGCCTGCAAGGCAGCAAACGCGGCATCGACCCGTTCGCGCGGCACGCCTTCGCCGAAGAACACGACATCCGGCTTCAGCATGCCGCCGCAGTTCGTGCAGCCGGGCACCGTGAACGCGCTGAAGTCCGCATGCTCGAGATCGGCGTCGCCATCGGGCAGCGCCACGGCGGTGCGCGCTGCCCAGTCCGGGTTGTCGTCCTGCAAGCGCTGCTGGAAGACGCTGCGCGGCGAGCGCTGATCGCAGGTCAGACAGATCAGCGTATCGAGCCGGCCATGCAGATCGATGACCTCGGTGCTGCCGGCGGCCTGATGCAGGCCGTCGACATTCTGGGTGATCAGCCGCGTGATGCGGCCCTGGGCTTGGAGCGCCGCCAGCGCTAGGTGCGCGCCGTTGGGCTGCGCCCCGGCGAGCAGCGGCCAGCCAATCATGCTGCGCGCCCAGTAGCGCGCCCGCTGCAGCGCATCGTTGCGGAAGACCTGGCCGGTGATCGGTGGCCCGCGTTTCCAGGCGCCGTCGGCATCGCGATAGTCGGGAATGCCGCTGCCGGTACTGACGCCGGCGCCGGTGAGCAGCAGTACGCGCGGTGTAGCGTCGAGAAAGCCGACCAGCCGCTGCACGGCTTCAGTCATCGATCGGAATGCCCTGCAGCCGGGCCATCTTCTGCCAGCGGCCCAGTTCGCGCAGGTAGATGCGCAGTTCGCAGTCCGCGCAGCCACCGCCGCAGCAGTCGTAATCGACCGGCGGTTGCGGCTTCGGCGGCAAGGCTTCAGGAGATGACTGCGGGTTCAAGCGGGCGCTCGCGGGTTTTGATGAGAGACAGGATAACGGCCGGAACCGCCGCCTGTGTCATCGCTGGCCGCGCCTGTGCGAAGCTAGCGAACAGTTGTTTCCTACTGATTCCGAATTCTGGAGAAGTGTGATGGTCGACAAGAAAGCCGGTATCGCCGAGGCCCTGCTCGAAGCGCATGTGCAGCACATCGTCGAGGAGATCAGCGGCCCGGGCCTGAAGGCGCTGCTGGCCGAGGAAGTCGATGCGGCGCTGCTCGCGGCCGGCAAGCTGACCGTCGGCAACATGGTCACCCGCAAGCAGATCAAGGACACCGCCGCGGTGTTCGCCAGCGAAGTCGAGTTCGGGCCGGGCTTGCCGGAACTGGTCGGCGAGATTGCCCGCCGCGTCTACGCCCACGAGATCCACAGCAAGACCACGCCGGGTGATCTGCTGACCGATCAGCACTTCGAGGATTTCACCGATCAGATCCTCGAACTCGACACCCTGCGCGACAAGATCATCCGCGCCGCGGTGACCAGCCCGCTGTACGCCGATTTCGCCTCCGATCTGCTGTATAGCGGCATCACCGGCTACCTTGCGCAGAGCAATGTTGCGAAGAACATTCCCGGCGCCAGCTCGATGCTGAAGCTTGGCCGCGCCGCGCTCAGTGTTGCCACGCCGAAGCTGGAATCCTCGCTCGAGGAAGGCCTGCGCAAGTACATCGCCAAGGCCGTGCAGGCCTCGACCACGCGCAGCGCGGAGTTCCTGATTTCCCACGCCAGCCCCAAGCTGCTGAAGGAACTGGCGCTGGATACCTGGGACAAGCTGCGCGACGAACCGGTCGGCGCCCTGCGTGACGACATCGGCGAAACCGCCGTCGAGGAGTTGTTCGTCACCGGTTTCGAAGCCTGGCGCCATCTGCGCAAGCAGGACTGGTACCGCATCGTCATCGACGCCGGCATCGATGGCTTCTTCGAGAAGTACGAGGACGCAACGCTGGCTACGCTGCTCGCCGATCTCGGTATCGACCGTGAACGAATTCTTGACGAACTGCAGCGCTATGCGCCCTCAGTGATCAAGACGCTCAAGAAGAAGAAACTGCTGGAGCCGATCGCGCGTCGTCGCTTAGCCAGTTTTTATAGCTCGAAAGCGTTTGCCGATATCGTTGCCGGCGCGGCCTGAGCTATCCCGGGGAGCGCTCCCTGGCTCCCTGAACATTGCTGCGGCAGATACGGTCACGCCTTGGGTGCGTTGCGTTCTGCCTGAGCGCTTGCCTGGGGCTCTGTTCAGAATCGATTCAGCCATCAGTCGGCACTCTCGGCCCCGTCACCAACGGCGGGCACTGCCGGCTGCACAGCTTCTGGCCCGTGGGCACGCTAACTGATGACAGCTTGATTGATGACACGTTACCAAACGTCGAAACATCAATAGTTGTTCAAAAAACAGAAATCACAGGAGAGACACCCGATGAATCAAAAGTCGTCCATTCGCCGACTGACCGCCCTCGCTGCCCTTGCCCTGTTGCCAGGGGTGGTTTCGGCGGCTGACTACAACTACGTTGAAGGCGGCTTCATTCAGCGCGATACCTACGGCCGCAGCGATGCGGGCGTGCGCGTTGCCGGCATGCTGGGCATCCATCCCAACGTGGCTGCCTACTCCGAATTCAGCAACAACGACGAGCTCAACCAGTTCAGCGCTGGCGCAGTGTTCCACACGCCGATCAACTCGGAATTCGACCTTTTCGCCGGCGGTGGCCTCGAATACGTCGATATCGGCCAGGCCGATGACCTTGGCTACGGCCTGCGTGGCGGCCTGCGCTACACCCCGAGCAAGATCATCGAACTGACCCCGGAAGTCCGCTACTTCAACGCCGTGGGCGATGGTCGCGTGGCGCTGCGTCTCAGCGGTGCCTACTACATCGCACCGCGTTTCGCGCTGGTCGCCGCGGTTCAGGGCGGTGACGACGACCGCTTCGAGGCGGGTCTTCGGTATCGTTTCGGCGGCGTCTGATCGTCGGAAAGTTTTACCCGGAAGATGTAAAAAAGACGGCCGCGCAAGCGGCCTTCTTTTTGCCCGCTTAAGTACGCCCAAATGGGCGCGAAATGCGGGCCGGCAATGGCATTCGGTATCCTTCCGGGATGCGGCAAGCACCGCCCGTCCGTGGAGATAACCGATGACCTTCGCTCTTTCCGTGCTCGACCTCGTGCCAGTCTGCACCGGCTCGACGCCCGCCGAAGCGCTGCGCCGCACTGTCGACCTTGCCCGCCTGGCTGACCGCCTCGGTTATGCGCGCTACTGGTTTGCCGAGCACCACGCGCTGGCAAGTGTTGCCAGCAGCGCACCGGAAATCCTGATCGGCCATATCGCCTCGGCCACGAAATCGATTCGTGTCGGCTCCGGCGGCGTGATGCTGCCGAACCATGTGCCGCTGCGCGTGGCGGAAAACTTCCGCACGCTCGAAGCGCTGCATCCCGGCCGTATCGATCTCGGCATCGGCCGGGCGCCGGGTACCAACGGCAATGCCACGCGCGCCCTGCGAGCGGCTGGCGGCGAGCATTTTTCGGAGCTGATGAACGAACTGCTGCGCTTCGGTGGCGGCGGCTACGGGCCAGGACACCCTTACGCGAAAGTCACCGCGATGCCGACCGAAGTCACGCTGCCGCCGATCTGGATCCTCGGCTCCAGCGGCGCCAGTGCTTCGTCGGCCGGTGCCGCCGGCTTTGGCTACAGCTTCGCCAGTCACTTCAGTCAGGAGCCGGCGGCACCAGCGTTCGACGCCTATCGCGCCGCATTCAAGCCTTCGGAAGCGTTTCCGAAGCCGCACGCGATTCTCGGCGTATCGGTGGTCTGCGCCGAGACCGATGCCCGTGCCGATGAACTCGCGCAGTCGATGGATCTGACCTGGCTGCGCATCGGCCGCAACCAGTACCTGCCGATCCCGTCGCCGGCCGAGGCCGCCGCTTACGAGTGGGGCGAGTTCGATCGTCTGGAAGTGCGCCAGCAGCGCGCCTTGAGCATCGTCGGCTCGCCGGGCACGGTGCGGACGAAGATCGAAGCGATGGTGCGCGATACCGGTGCCAATGAAGTGATGATCGTCAGCAACATCCACAGCCACGCCGATCGCCTGCGGTCCTACGAGTTGCTGACCGCAGCACTCGCGCAACGCGAAGCGGCCTGAGCGGACACGTTGGCCGGGGCAATCCCGTATATCTGTCCCGTATATCTGTCGAACAACCGGAGCCGACGATGTCCGCAAATCGCTGGGGATTGATTCTTGTCGTTGCCCTGCTGGCCGCCGCCGGCGCCTGGTTCAAATGGTTCAAGCCGGTCACCGCCGTGCCGCCGCCGGTGCCCGTGGAAGCGATTGCCGAACCGGCGCCACCACCACCGCCCACGGATTACCCGGTGCCGGAACCAGCACCCGCAGCGCCTGCCCTGCCGGCCATCGCCGACAGCGATACCGCGTTCCGCGACGCCCTGATCGCGGTACCGGGCGCGGCGCCGATCGAGGCCTGGCTGATTCCGGACATGCTGATCCGCCGCATCGTCGTCACCATCGACAACCTGCCGCGCGACAGAGTCGCCGTGAAGCTGCGGCCGCTGAAGCCGGTCGCCGGCGAGTTCCTGGTCGACGTCAACAAGATCGGCTACACGATCAGTGCCGACAACGCGACCCGCTACAACTCGGTGGTCAGCCTGTTCCTGGCGATCAGCGATGACGCGCTGGTGGCGCTGTATTTCCGCTGGTATCCGCTGTTCCAGCAGGCTTATCGCGACCTGGGTTATCCGCAAGGCCGGTTCAACAACCGGGTCGTCGAAGTGCTCGATCATCTGATCGCCACGCCGGACATCAGCGAGCCGGTGGCGCTGCTGAGGCCGAAGGTGCATTACGAATTCGCCGAGCCGGCGCAGGAAGACGCTTCTGCCGGCCGCAAGCTGCTGTGGCGCATCGGCCGCGAACATCGCCTGATCACGATCGCCAAGCTGAAAAGTCTGCGGGCGAGGATCGTCGCCGGAGTTGCTGCGCCGGCTCCGGCCGCTACGCCTTGATCAGGGCAGCACTGGCGGCGCGTTGTCCCGATTGACCCTGCGCTGTTCGCGGTTGAACACGGCCAGCACGGCCTGGGCCGCGAGGATGATCACGAAGCCATCGAAAGGAATGCGGAAGCGCAGTTCGCCGAGCGAAATGAACGCGGTCAGCATCAGGCCAAGCAGCGGCGTCAACAGCAGCCATTCGGCGAGGCTGTCATCGCGCAGCCGGATCAGCCGCGGCGCGCGGTAGATCAGCCAGGCCAGCGCCAGCGGCAGCAGCAGCCATTGAAGGATCCACTGGTAGGCGCGACTCCAGTTGCGCTGCTGGTAGACCGCACCCGGCCAGAAGTCCCGGCCGATGAACAGGTCGGTGACATTGCGCAGGCTCCAGCGCAGGGCCGCGGCCGGATCTGCTGCGATGCGCGTGTTCAGTTCGGCGACATTGGCCGGCACGTCGTAGGCACCGAAGTTCAGGCGCACCGGCGCGGTGTAGCCACGCATCGGCGCGCTCGGGCTGGTGAACGAGTAGGTGCTGTTGCGCACCGGATCAACCCAGACGAACTCCGCGTACTCACCGGCATGGCCCATCAGCGCGTTCATGCCGGTGTTGGTGCTGACCAGGCAGAAGTGCCCTTCGGCCAGCCGCGTGCAGCGCTCGGCGAGCGGCAGTAGCAGCGTGCTCATGCCGATCAACACACCGGCCGCCAGCGTGACCGCGCCGCGGCGGCGATTGCGGATCAGCCAGACGATGACCACGATGCCGGTCACGGCTACCGGCAGCAGGATCGTCGCTTTCAACGACGCCGCCACCCCCGCGAGCAGGCCCGCCGCCAGTGCCCACATGGCGGTGCCGACCGGCCGCGAGGCCGTGATCGCCTTGATCAGACAGGCGTAGGCCGCGACCAGGCAGAAAGTGAACGGATTCTCGGCCAGGAACAGGCCGGCGTAATGGAACAGCGGCAGATACAACGTCGTCGCGATCAGTGCCAGCACCGCTACCCGGTTGCCGTACAGCGCGCGGGCGATGACCCAGATGCCGGCCATGGTGCCGAGCGACAGCAGCCATTGCGCGATCACGGTCAGCCCGGACGTCGGGTCGAGCTGGTGCAGCTTGGCGAACAACATCGAGGTGCCGGGTGGATACAGCGAATCGCCGATGTTCTCGGGCCCGCCCGCCACCCGGTTCAGCGCTCGCTGCACATAGCCCTGCATGTCGCTGTAGACGTGCCGGGTCGGCGGATGGAGGACCAGCACATAGATCAGGCGCAGCAGGCCACCGCCCAGCCAGCAGACCCAGACGATGGCGCGTTGCGCGCGGCTCAGCGGCAGGAGGGGCTGCATCAGGCTGACTTCAATCGTCGGAGGAATCGGCAGGCGGCAGTTCCCGACGCAGGCCATCGAGTCGACGCGCCGCTTCGGCTTCCGCCGACGCATCGCGTTGTTTCTCGGCCTTGGTCCTTCCGAACTTGATGCGATTGGCCACCGCCAGCGACTCGGCTGCGGCGCGCGCTTTCTGTTTGCGCGCCTTGTTCAGATTGATCAGCTCGGCCATCGGCTTCAGCTCTGGCAGAGCTTCCAGGCCATCGTGCCGATCAGCGCTATCTGGCTCAGGAAGAAAGTGGCCCGCGTCATCACCAGCCAGAACGAGGTACCGATGAGGTGCGTGACGGCCTGGGCGATGCGCAGGTAGACAACGAAGCAGGCCAGCGGATCGATCACCGTCGCGCTCTTGCCCATCAACGCTCCGATCACCACCACGCCGAGAAACAGCGGGAAATTCTCGACCGCGTTGGCATGTGCGTGCTGCGCGCGAACCAGCAGCGGCGGATCGATCGACGGCTGGTCGCGGCCCCAGGCATCAGGCCGGTTCTTTCCGGTCAGTACCTGCGGCACGCGGGGCAGCGCGTAGCTCAGTACCAGCACGATCATCACGGCGATGTACAGCAGCACTGCGGCCAAACCGGTCATCTGAGTTCCCTGAGTTATCAAGCAGTTTCATGGTTGTCGACGAAGCCGCTTGACCGCGTCGGTCAACTGCCGACTTCGTCGTCGAGTTCATCGAGTGCGGCCTTGCTGTAGACGGCGAGGCGCTGCAGATGCGGCAGGCCATCGCGACAACCTATGAAACCGAAGTTTAGCTGGTCGACATACGAAACCACGGTGATGTTGAGACCGTAGCCGTGCATCGGGATCGACAGCGGGTAATAGGCATCCAGCTTGAAGCCGCGGAAATACAGGGGCTTGGTAGGCCCCGGCACGTTCGAGATTACGAGGTTGAAGGCCGGGCGGATGCGGCCGACCGTGCCCGGAATCCGCGCCAGCAGCAGCGGTGCCATCAGCAGCGCGCTGTACTGCATGATGCCGTTGCGGGTCATGCCCTGCAGCTGCGCCTTGGCGGCACTGGTCGACGCAATGATCGCCTGCAGACGTTCGTATGGATCAGCGATGTCGGTGGCCAGCGAGGCGATGATCGCGCCGATGGCGTTGCCACCGCCCGGATCGTCCTTCGGCCGGACGTTGACCGGCAGCATCGCGGTCAAGGGTTGCGCGGGCAGGGCATCCAGCTCGCTCAACAGTCGGTGCAGGGCCGTCGCGCAGATCGCCAGCACCAGATCGTTCAGGGTGCCGCCGTGGGCCTTGGCGACGCGCTTCAGCCGCTCAAGCGAGAACTGCTGGGTCGCGAATCGGCGGTTGCGGCCGATCTTCTGGTTGAGGATCGACTTCGGCGCCTGCATCGGCGCGACCAGCGCCGGATCGCGCGCCTTCTCCGGCTTGAGCGCGCCGAAGATGGTGTCCTTCAAGACCCGGGTGATGGTCTTCGAAGTATCGAATTGTGCGCGCGCAAGCGTCATCAGCGCTTCCATCGTCGGCACCTTCGGGCTCGCTGCCGCCTTGGCGGCGCGGACCTTGGGGATGACCGAAAAGAACATCGGCGTGTCGACGTCGACGCCGCTCGACGACAGGCTGCTCGACAGCAGCCGGATGCCGGTATAGCCGTCAACCAACGCGTGATGCACCTTGAAGTAGATCGCGAAGCGCCCGCCTTCCAGGCCTTCGATGAAGTGCACTTCCCAGGGTGGCCGATGGAAATCGAGCCGATGGCTGTGCAGCCTCGACACCAGGATGCCGAGCTCGCGCTCGTCGCCGGGCGAGGGCAGCGCCGAGCGGCGGATGTGGTACTCGACGTCGAAATTGTCGTCCTCGACCCAGCCCTGCAGCGGATTGGCAAGGCGGTTCGGATACTTGAGCTTCAGATTCCACGGCGGCTGCGCGATGGCGCTTGCGCGTACCTCGTCCATCAGCTTGCGCAGCAGCGACGGGTCGGCATCGTCCGGTGGCGAGAACGGCATCAGCGCCCCGACCTGCATCATGGTGTCGCCGGACTCCCCGGCGAGGAACGTCCAGTCCAGCGGATTCAGGCGCTTTGCGCTCATGTTCGATCTCTCTCCTTGCGAGGAGGAGCATGAACCAGTTTACGGTTGTTCACCAGACAGAAAGCGCGCGTACGCAGCAAGAAACTGCTCCGGCACTTCGAACTGCGGCAAGGCGCCGGTCGGGAATTCCGTGAACTGCCAGTTCGGGCGATCGGCGTACCAGGCCGTGCCGCGGTAATCGACGAAATCGCCGCGGATGCCGTGCGACATCCAGACCGGCTGGCGCAGGCGGTCGTACAGCGTGTTGATGTCTTTCGAGAACAGCATCGCCGAGACGAAATACAGCGGCGCGTGCTTGGCGCCGGCAGCCTGGGTGGTGAGCTGGTCATAGGCCCACAGGCCTTCGTCGATCGCCTTGCTGCCCCAGGTCCGTTCGAGGAAATAGCGGATGGTGCCGGGCCGGGTCAGCAGGCCGTAGAGACCATCGTCCCAGGCCGACCAGCTCAGGGTTCGATACAGCCAGGATTGGCCGACGACTGAACCCGGTTCGCCATGACGCGGCTTGCGGCCGCTGAAGCCGGTGGGGCTGACCAGCGCCAGGCTGGCGTAGGCTTCAGGCTGTTCACTGGCTGCGCGGGCCAGGAACTCGGCCGACAAGGACAGCGCCAGCGCATCGATCGCGACGCCGCCGTGGCGAGCGCGGATCGCCTGGGTCACGGCAAGCACGGCGTCGGTCATCAGTCGCGGCGTGTAGACGCGATCACTGCGTTCGGACAGACCGAAGCCGGGTAGATCCAGCGAATACACCGGCCGCGTGGCGCGGAAGTGTTCGTGGATAGGCAGCATCTCGTAGGCGCTGCCGGCGGCGTTGACGCTGTGGATCAGCAGCAGCGGCCGAGCATCGGCGGCGCCATTGTCCGGGCCGGCGACGTAGTAGCTGAGCACGCCCGCTTCGGGGGAGACCAGTTCGAGGCGCTCGCCCGACACCGGTTGCGGCAAGGCCGGCACCGGCTTCACGGCGCCACTCGTGCAGGCGCTGATGCCGAGCAGCAGGCCGGCGCCAGCCAGCAGGAACAGCTTGCGCATCGCGGGCTCTCGTTCATGGGTGGGCGGCAGCGTTGCTCAGCTCTTGACGCCGCCGCGCGCGCGTTCGATGCGCTCGTAGGCGGCGGTGATCCGGCGGGTCTTTTCCTCGGCCAGCGCTCGCATGCTCTCCGGCAGACCCTTGGCGGCCAGCTTGTCCGGATGGTTTTCGCTCATCAGCTTGCGATAGGCACGCTTGACGTCGGCATCGTTCGCCGTCGCCGGCACGCCGAGTACCTGATAGGCGTCGTCGAGCGCCGAAGGGCTTTCGCGATCGCGGCCAAAACCACCGCCGCCGCCGCCACCATTGCCGGGGCCGCCGCCGCGCATCATCGCTTCGAACATCGCGACATCGTGGGCGGACATGCCGAGGCCACGGGCGATGCGCAGCAGCATCGCGTGCTCGGCCGGGTGAGTCTGGCCATCGGCGGCGATCGCCGAGACCTGCACCTGCAGGAACAGCTGGCGGAACACCGGCGCGCGGGCGCTGGCGGTGGCGAAGCGGGCGACTTCGGCATCGAGATCGAAGTCCGGTTCCTTGCCGCGATTGAACGCGCGCTTCGCCGCTTCGCGTGCTTCCGGGTTCAGGCGCAGTTGGTCGAACAGCGCTTCGGCAACGCGGATTTCCTCGCTGCTGACCTGGCCATCGGCCTTGCAGACCGCGCCCATGACCGCGAAGGTGGAATCGAGGAACTGGGTCTGGACCTGGCCGATCTTGCGCACCGCGGTCTTCAGCAGCAGTCGCCCCACCAGTGGCAACAGCGCCCAGACCAGCAGTGCTCCGAAAGCCGCGCCGCGCCAACCGTTTACGGCCAGGCCAATCAGGCCGCCGACAATGATGAAGAATTGCATGGCTGCAGTTTATTGAAGTTGTGCCGATCAGTCTTGGCGCCGGGTATGACAGGCACGAGTCGGGCCTGGAACAAAGGCTGTGCAAGCGATCGGCGAGCACGGCTATGCTCCGCCCTCGCATCCCTCGCCAGAACACGAGCCCCTTCCATGACCGTACCGATGACCCGAATCCTTGCCCGGCTGCTGCTGGCCACCACCACCCTGTTCGCCGCCCAGGCCTACGCCGCCGATGCACCGGCCGCGCCACCGGTGGTCAAGCCGGTGGATCTGGAAAACACCATCTATCTCGATGTGCCGGCCGGCCGCGTGGTCATCGCGCTGCGCCCGGATCTGGCGCCGAAGCACGTCGCGCGGATCAAGGAACTGTGCCGCAAGGGCTTCTACGATGGCCTGAAGTTCCACCGCGTCATCGAAGGCTTCATGGCCCAGACCGGTGATCCGCTCGGCGATGGCACAGGCGGTTCCGGAAAGAATCTGGATGCCGAATTCTCGTCGGCGCACCACGGTCGCGGTGTCGCCTCGATGGCCCGTGCGGCCGATCCGAACTCGGCCGACAGCCAGTTCTTCATCATGCTGAACGACGGCGATTTCCTCGACGGCAAGTACACCATCTGGGGTCAGGTGGTCAGCGGCATGGAGTTCATCGACGCCGTCAAGAAGGGCGACCCGCGCAACAACGGCACCGTCACCGGCCCGACCAAGATCATCAAGATGCAGGTCGCGGCGGACGCCGAAAAGAAGAAGTAACCGCGCAACGAACTGCGCCGCTCTCACCTGAGAGCGGCGCAGGTACCGCAGCCGTTCTCAGAACTGGTAGCCGACCCGCAGGCTCAGTTCATCGGCGAAGTCGAAGGTCGACAGGCTGTTTTCGTTCGGGCTCGACAAGTGGCCGTTGATGTAGTTGTAGAACATGTCGACCGTCCAGGAACCGCTGGGCTTCCAGCGCACGGCAGGCTGCACCAGGATGCCGCCCTGGGTGTCGTAGAGCACCGAGAGATCGGCGCGCCAGACCAGTTGGGCAAACGGTTGCTGCAGGGCGAACACCACGGCGTCATAACCACCCTTGACCCCCGGCGCGGCTGTCGTCGCCGTACCGCCCTGGCCTTTCAATGAACGGCCGAACAGGTCGCTGGCGGTCTTGTGCAGCCACTGGGCGACCATGTACGTCGCCGGTATCTCGGTCGAGAAGCGCTGGTATTTTTCCATCACCAGGGCCGTGGTCAGTTCCGATTCGGTCAGGAAATCACGGCTGAGGCTGGGATTGGTGAACACCCGGTTCGGCGTGTACAGCGCTTCGAAGTTGACGATCAGCTGATCGAGCAGCGAGCCCGGCGTGGAGTTGATGACATAGCTCAGGCCGCCGCCGAAGTTGTTCTCGGCGCGGTATTCCCGAGCGATGTGGCCACGCAGGCCGGCGTTGTTCTCACCCACGGCGGCACCACCGGCCAGTGCGAAAAAGGTGTCGAGCGTGGCACTCGCTGCGGCGAAGCCGGACTGCGGTCCGTCCGGGGTCGCGACCGGAACGGCGCCGAGCAAGGCCGCCGCCGGAAACTCGTTGATCGCCGCATTGAGGCCGGTGACGCCGTTCAGGCGCGCCATGCCGGCGTAGGTGAACCATTCCTCGGCGGACCAGATGCCGGTGGGGTCGACTTCGAACGCCGTGTCCTGCAGCACCTGACCGGAACCGACCAGGCCCGGCAGATCGCGATTGACGCCGGACTTGGTCCAGCGGAACACGCCATCCGGGTTGTAGCGACGCACCGCAATTGCCTGCACGCCGATATCGCCGATATCGCCCTTCAGGCGCAGGCCGTAGCTGATCTTGTTGTCGAAATCGCCGTAGCGGTCGTGCACCGTGAACGCCGAGGGAATGACGTTGTAGCTGGTATTCGGATTGCCGTAGACCGTGGGCTGGAATTTCTGCACATAGGCGTCGGCCAGCCAGTTGTCGGCGAACTGGTAGGAGGCGCGTACCGCGAGTGCCGGCACGCGCTTGTCGGAGAACTCTTCGGCGGCGAAATCGAGCACCGAATGACGGCGCAGATCGAGGCCATCCGGCACATCGAGCACCCGGAAGAAGATGGCCTGCCCCCAGGCGATCTGCTGGTTGCCGATGCGAACGTCGAGCGGGCCGCGGTTGTAGTCGAGGAACAGCGCCGGGAAGGTGATCAGATACTGGCGGCCGCTCCATTCCAGCGGGTTCGGATGATTCTTGCCTTCGGCCTCGAAGCGGAAGTAATTCGGCTTGCCGTACAGCTTGCCGACTGCCATCGAGTTGAACTCGTGGGGGTCGTACTCGTTGTACAGCGCCGGATCGAAGATGCCGGACATCTTCGCCTGCAGGGACAGATTGCTGGTGAACTTGAATTCGGCTTCGAGCCGGGTGCGCAGGATCGCCAGATTGACGCTGCCATCTTGCTGCGGGCCGGCGCGGGTGGTGGTGTCGTTGATCGGAATCTGGCCGCCGTTGGCATCGGTCAGCACATAGAAGCGCGGGGTTGTCCGGCCGTTGTAGAGCCAGCCCTGCTGGTTGTAGGGGTTGTCGTCGCCGCTGGTGCTGATCGCGGTTTCCTGACGGATGAAGCCACCGAACGAGAAGCTGAACCCGGGCGTGCCGAGAATGCCCTGGGTGTCGGCATCGCTGCTGCTGGTGGTGCCGGCAGCCGCGGAATCGCCGGGACTCTCGCTGGTCGGCGGAGACGCTTCGTCGGCATATGGCGTTGGCGTCTCGGGCGGCGTGGCGGCCGCGTCGCCCTCCGCAGCCAGGACATTGACGGACAGCAACAGCAACGACCCTGCACACCACACCACAGGTTTTCTCGAACGCACTTGATCATCCCTCCCGGTTTTCTGACGGGTTATCCGAAACGGATACCTCGTTCTGGCTTGCACGGCCTCGAGCCCGGTGGGGCGCTGCACATTTGCTCTGTAACACCGGATCGATGCCGTCGATTTGCAAACTGCAGCAGCTACGGGAGGAACTTAGGAAATGGCTGGCGGCGCGGTAATACCCGATCGTGTAGGCCGCACTGCGGCAAGAAATGCTGCAGCTTGCATCGACGGCGTTGACCCGCGCGGCTGCAAGCCTTTGCTGACAAGGGTTCCAGCGTTATCGGCGGCTGGCTTTGCAAGGCGCAGCATGCGCCGCCGGCCACTGCGGGCAGTGGATGAACGGTGCAGCAGGACCCGCGAACGGTAGAGCCGTTTCAGCGGGCTGGCGACGGCGTTCGCGTGCCGAGGTAGACGCCGAACGCGGCGACGAAGAAGCCGAGGATCTCGAGTCGGGTCAGTACTTCGCCGAGCACGAAGTGACCCATGATCGCGCCGACCGCCGGCACCAGATAGAACAGCGCCGCCACCTGGGTTGCCGCGCCGTTGCGGATCAGCAGGAACAGCAGCGCGAAGCCGCCGACCGAATTGACCAGCACGATCCAGGCGGTCGACAGCCAGAACGCCTGACTGCCGTCGGCATGCAGGCCTTCGAGACCCCAGGCAAGCGGCAGCAGGGCGAGGCTGGCGGCCGTGTTCTGAATCGCCAGCCCGGCGCGCAGATCGATCGCCGAGCCATGGCGCTTCTGGTACAGCGTGCCGCAGGAAATGCCGAGCAGGCCGAGCAGCAGTGCGCCGATCGACCAGATATCGGCACGGGCGCCGACCAGGCTCTCGCCGATCACCAGCCAGACGCCGGTGAAGCCGACCAGCAAGCCCAGCCACTGCTGCTTGCCGATGCGCTCGCCGAGCAGCAGCGAGAACGCCGATACCGCCAGCGGCATCGCGCCGATCACCAGCGCCGCCAGGCTGGCACTGGCGCCAAGCCGCATCGCGCCATAGACGCCGCCGAACTGCAGCGCCAGTTGCAGCAGGCCGACGACCGCGCTGTGCGCCGCAGCGCGATGTCCCGGCCAGCGCACCTTCGCCATCACTGCCAGCACGCCAAAGATCACGGCCGCACAGGCGAAGCGCAGGCACAGCGCCGTGAACGGACCGCTATGGCCGACCACGATCTTTGCGGTGGGATAGCCGGTGCACCAGATCAGCACGAAGCTCAGGCCCATGACAGGGCCCAGCCAGCGGGCACGTGACGGCGTGTTGGGGACAGCGTTCATCGACACAGGAACTCGGCGGCGGCCAGGAGCGGGCGGGGCGGCGAAGGATAAACTGCGGACATGTCCGATTCCCGATTTTCAGCGCGTCCGCCTGCCGCCATCGATCCAGTCGTGTGCGTTCCCGGAAGTCGCGATGACAGCTGACCTGCTGATCGTCGGCCCGGCCTGGGTCGGCGACATGGTGATGGCGCAGTCGCTGTTCATCCGCCTGCACGAGCGTTATCCAGACGCCGCGATCGATGTGCTTGCACCCGGCTGGTCGCTGCCGATCATCGGCCGCATGCCGGAGATTCGCGCCGGCATCGAACTGCCGTTCGCGCATGGCGAGTTCAATTTCGGCGGCCGGCGACGACTGGGCCTGTCGCTGCGTGATCGCGGCTATGCGCAGGCGATCGTGCTGCCGAATTCCTGGAAGTCCGCCGTGGTGCCGTTCTTTGCCGACATCCCGCGCCGCAGCGGCTATGCCCGGGAATTCCGCTACGGCCTGCTGAACGATCTGCGACCGCTGAACAAGGCGCTGCTGAAGACGACGCCGCAGCGCTTCGTGGCACTCGCTGACGATGGCCCTGCGCGCGCTGCGCCCGCCGTGCCGGCGCCGCGCTTCCGCGCCGATGCCGAACGTGCCGCGCAACTGAGAGCCGATCTGGCGCTCGGTGATGGCCCTGGCGTCGCGCTGATGCCGGGCGCCGAATACGGCCCGGCGAAGCAATGGCCGGCGGCCTATTACGCGCAACTGGCGGCGGATCTCGGCCGGCAAGGCATCCGCAGCTGGATCATCGGCTCGAAGAAGGAACTGCTGCTCGGTGCGGAGATCGTCGCCGCCTCGAACGGTGCTGCGATCAACCTCTGCGGCCGCACCAGTCTGGTCGACGTCATCGATCTGGTCAGCGTCGCCCGCGCCGTGGTCTGCAATGATTCGGGGCCGATGCACATCGCGGCGGCGGCGGGCGCGAAGGTGGTCGCGATCTATGGTTCGTCGACGCCGGATCACACGCCGCCGATGACCACGCATGCCGCGATCCACTACCGGCGCCTGTCCTGCAGCCCCTGCTTCGAGCGGAACTGTCCGCTGAAGCCACCCGCGGAACCGATGGCCTGCCTGACCGGCATCCATCCGGACGAGGTTTTATCGAGCCTGACGCGGCTTGCAGACTTATAATGCGCGCCGTTCGACTACACGCCGGGTCGACGCACGGTTCCCTTTCACTGCCCGGCCGATCAAATTTCGAGGAACGAAGCAAATGACGACGATGGCCGACCGCGATGGCTTGATCTGGCTCGACGGCGAAATGGTGCCGTGGCGTGAAGCCCAGACCCATGTCCTGACCTATACGCTGCACTACGGCGTCGGCTGCTTCGAAGGTGTCCGTGCGTATCACACGCCGAAGGGCACGGCGATCTTCCGGCTCGGCGACCACACCAAGCGCCTGTTCAACTCCGCGAAGATCCTCGGCATGAAGATGCCGTTCTCGCAGGAAGTGATCAACGAAGCCCAACTCGAAGTGCTGCGCGCCAACAAGCTGAAGGAAGCCTACCTGCGGCCGATGGTGTTCTACGGCGCCGAAGGCATGGGCCTGCGCGCCGACAACCTGAAGACCCACGTGATGGTCGCTGCCTGGACCTGGGGCGCGTATCTGGGTGCCGACAACGTCGAGCGCGGCATTCGCGTGCGCACCTCGAGCTACACCCGTCACCACGTCAATTCGATGCTCTGCCGCGCCAAGGCCAACGGCAACTACATCAATTCGATGCTGGCGCTGAACGAAGTGCTGAAGGACGGCTACGACGAAGCGATCATGCTCGACATGTCCGGCCACATCGCCGAAGGCAGCGCCGAGAACATCTTCCTGGTCAAGGACGGCGCGCTGCATACGCCGGATCTGAACTCCTGCCTCGACGGCATCACTCGCAAGACGATCATGCAGCTGGCGGCCGATGAAGGTATCCCGGTGTACGAGCGCCGCATCACCCGCGACGAGATGTACATCTGCGACGAAGCCTTCTTCACTGGCACCGCCGCCGAAGTGATGCCGATCCGCGAGATCGACAACCGCGCCGTTGGCGCCGGCAAGCGCGGCCCGATCACCGAAAAGCTGCAGAAGCTCTACGTGGCCTCGGTCAAGGGCGAGCGCAGCGAATATCCGGAGTGGCTGTCGCACACCAGCTCGACCGCCGCCAAGGCCGCCTGAGTGGTGTGAGTGACCGTGACGAGGTGATCGCGGCGATCCCGGCCTTCCAGCGCGCCC